>NZ_CP080492.1:3072583-3408875 GCF_019464495.1 Leucobacter luti
TTCAATTCGATGCGCTCTGAGACGCAGATGATGCGCTACCTCCGTCGCCTTGCGGATCGCGATCTTGCCCTTGACCGCACCATGATCCCGCTCGGATCATGCACGATGAAGCTGAACTCCACTGCCGAAATGGAGTCCATCTCCTGGCCGGAATTTGCAGGGATTCACCCCTACGTCCCGGAGGATCAGAGTCGAGGCTGGCGTGAACTGATCGCCGACCTTGAGCGCAGGCTCGTCGAGATTACGGGCTACGCGGGGATCTCGCTGCAGCCCAACTCCGGGGCGCAGGGCGAGTACGCCGGTCTGCTCGCGATCCGCGGCTACCACCGGGCAAACGGGAACGAGTCGCGCACGGTGTGCCTCATCCCGGCATCGGCGCACGGCACGAACGCCGCATCGGCCGTGCTCGCAGGCATGCGCGTCGTCGTCGTGCAGAACACGGCTACTGGCACGATCGACCTCGACGATCTCCGAGCGAAGATTGACGCGAATCGCGCCGAGCTCGCCGCGATCATGATCACGTACCCCTCGACGTACGGGGTCTATGACGCTGACGTACGCGAGGTGTGCGATCTCGTCCACGAGGCAGGCGGCCAGGTATACATCGACGGCGCGAATATGAACGCGCTTGTTGGGCTCGCGCAGCCCGGCCAGTTCGGCGGCGACGTGTCCCACCTCAACCTGCACAAGACCTTCGCCATCCCGCACGGCGGCGGTGGCCCCGGCGTAGGTCCCATCGGCGTTGCCGAACACCTGCTGCCGTACGTGCCGAACGACCCGACCGGCACATATTCAGTGAGCGCGGGAATCCCCGTCGTCGCCACCTTGTTTGGCTCGGCCGGTGTGCTCCCGATCTCATATGCCTATATCGCCATGATGGGGGGCGAAGGACTCACCCGCGCGACGAAGACCGCGTTGCTGAGCGCGAACTACATCGCCGCGCGGCTCACGGAGCACTTCCCGGTGCTGTTCACCGGCGCTTCCGGTCTCGTCGCCCACGAGTGCATCCTTGACCTGCGTGAGCTCACGGCACAGTCCGGTGTCACCGCGGAAGACGTGGCAAAGCGGCTGATCGATTTCGGCTTCCACGCGCCAACGCTCGCGTTCCCGGTCGCGGGCACGCTGATGGTCGAGCCGACCGAGTCGGAAGACCTGGGCGAGATCGAGCGCTTCATCTCGGCGATGGTCACGATTCGCAGTGAGATCGACGCAATCATCGCTGAGCGGATCGCCCTGGAGGAATCCCCACTGCGCAACGCACCCCACACGGCCAGCGCCGTGGTGAGCACCGACTGGGATCGTGCCTACACCCGCGAAGAAGCCGCATATCCCGTGCACACGCTGCGCCAAGACAAGTACTTCCCGCCGGTTGGCCGGATCGATGGGGCCTTCGGGGATCGCAACCTCGTGTGCTCCTGCCCCGCTCCCGAAGCATTCGAGAACTGAGGATCACCCATCATGAGTACTGCATCAGACACATCGACAACACCGCCGGCGCACACCGCTCTGTATCCCGAACACGCGGCGCTCGGTGCCTCGTTCACCGACTTCGGCGGCTGGGATATGCCGCTGAAGTACGGCTCTGAGCTCGCCGAGCACCGTGCGGTGCGGGAGGCAGCGGGACTGTTTGACCTCTCGCACATGGGGGAGATCCGGGTCACCGGCCCAGACGCCGGAGCATTCCTCAACACCGCGCTCGTCGGCAACCTCGCAGTGATCGCGATTGGACGGGCGAAGTACTCGCTCATCTGCGATACCGACGGTGGGATCATCGACGATCTGATCACCTACCGGCTCGGTGACGAGGAGTACCTGGTCGTGCCGAACGCCGGGAACGCCGCAGCTGTGGCCGCGGCCTGTGCTGAGCGGGCAGCAGGCTTTGACGTTACCGTGCGGGATGAGTCCGCTGACACGAGTCTGATCGCGGTGCAGGGACCAGCGGCAGTCGCGATCCTGCACGCTCTCCTCCCGGAAGCACAGCGTGCGATCGTCACCGAGATGAAGTACTACTCGGCTGCGCCCGTGACGGTGGCCGGTCTCGATGTGCTGCTCGCTCGCACCGGCTACACCGGCGAAGACGGCTTCGAACTCTATCTGCCGAACGCGCAGGCCGCCGAGCTCTGGCGCGCGCTGCGTGCAGCAGGTGAGCCGTTCGGCCTGATCCCGGCGGGGCTCGCCGCTCGCGACTCGTTGCGGCTGGAAGCGGGAATGCCGCTCTACGGGAACGAGCTTGGGCGCGACATCACTCCGTTCGAGGCCGGCCTCGGGCCAGTGGTCTCCTTCAAGAAGGAGGAACGCTTCATCGGACGGGACGCACTCGAGCGCGCCGCGAAGTGACTCCCACCCGTGTACTCGTCGGGCTCCAGGGCGCCGGGCGTCGTGCCGGCCGCGCAGGCTACCCAGTGCTCGCGAATGGCCTGCAGATCGGCGAGGTCACCAGCGGACAGCCCTCGCCGACGCTGGGATACCCGATCGCGCTCGCCTCGATTGATCCAGCCCACTCAGCTGTCGGCACTGAGCTCACCGTCGACCTCCGCGGCAAGCCAGAGCCGTTCACCGTCGTGGCGCTTCCGTTCTACCGCCGCGAGCACTAGCGGGTCCCACTCTCAGCCTCCGTGGCAGGGACTCGCGCGTTCGCACCTTCATCTCACCCACGCTTCACCTCACCCACGCTTCACCTCACACTAAGGAACACATCATGAGCAAGGTTCAGACCGGTCTGCAGTACTCCGCCGAGCATGAGTGGATCACGGACGAGTCGCCCGCCACGGTCGGCGTCAGCCAGGTTGCAGCCGACGCGCTCGGCGAAGTCGTCTACGTCGACCTGCCAAAGGTCGGAGCAACGCTCACAGCTGGCGCTGAGTGCGGCGAAATCGAGTCGACGAAGTCAGTCTCAGAGCTGTACTCGCCCGTCTCGGGCGAGGTCGTCGAAATCAACCAGGCCGTCATTGACGATCCCAGCCTCGTGAACTCGGATCCCTACGGTGCCGCCTGGCTGTTCAAGGTCGCTGTCACCGAGTTCGGCCCGCTGCTCAGCGCTGAGCAGTACGCCGCAGACAACGGGGCAGAGTTGTGACCCGCTTCACACCGATCCCCTCTGCGTCGCTGAACGCCTCGATCGCGGAGCTGGATCCTGCGGTGGCGGAGCGGATCGACGCCGAGCTTGCCAGGCAGCGTGGTGGGCTCGAGATGATCGCGTCTGAGAACCACACCGCGGTCGCCGTGATGCAGGCGCAGGGCTCGGTGCTCACGAACAAGTACGCTGAGGGGTATCCTGGACGCCGGTACTACGGCGGGTGCGAAGAAGTCGACGTCATCGAAACGCTCGCGATCGACCGCGTGAAGGCCCTCTTCGGAGCCGAGTTCGCGAACGTGCAGCCGCACTCCGGTGCGCAGGCGAACGCTGCGGTCATGCACGCGCTGATCCGGCCGGGAGACACGATCCTTGGGTTGAATCTTGCCCACGGCGGGCACCTCACCCACGGGATGAAGATCAATTTCTCCGGCCGGCTCTATGAGGTCGCGGCCTACGGGGTCGATGAGGAGACGCTGCGCGTCGACATGGACGAGGTCGCGAGGCTCGCGCGCGAGCACCAGCCGAAGCTCATTGTGGCCGGCTGGTCGGCCTACTCGCGGCGGCTCGATTTCGAGCGTTTCCGGGAGATCGCGGACGAAGTTGGCGCCTATCTCATGGTCGACATGGCCCATTTCGCCGGGCTCGTGGCCGCTGGACTGCACCCGAATCCGGTGCCGCACGCGCACGTCACCACTTCAACCACGCACAAGACGCTCGCCGGCCCGCGCGGCGGCATCATTCTGTGCAATGACGCTGACATCGCGAAGAAAATCAACTCGGCAGTCTTCCCGGGGCAGCAGGGCGGGCCGCTCGAGCACGTCATTGCAGGCAAAGCAGTCGCGTTAGGGATTGCGGCGACTCCGGAGTTCGTCGAGCGGCAGCAGCGCACGGTGATGGGCGCACGGATCCTTGCCGAGCGCCTCGTGCGCGAAGACGTCACCGCGTGCGGTGTGAGCGTGCTCACCGGAGGCACGGATGTGCATCTCGTGCTCGTCGACCTCCGTGACTCGCCGCTCGACGGGCAGGCTGCGGAGGATCTGCTCGCTGCCGTCGAGATCACCGTGAATCGCAACGCCGTTCCGTTCGATCCGCGCCCGCCGATGGTGACGAGCGGGTTGCGTATCGGGACCCCGGCACTTGCGACGCGCGGCTTCGGTGACGCGGCGTTCGCCGAAGTTGCCGACATCATCGCGGAAACCCTCATCGCGGGTACACAGCCCGGTGGTGCCAGGCCGGAGCAGCTTGCTGCGTTGCGGGCCAGAGTCGACGTCCTCGCCGCAGAGCATCCGCTCTACCCAGACCTGGCGCAACTGAGCTAGCCAGACAGGAGCACATCGTGGCTATCAGCGTATTTGACCTCTTCTCGGTCGGGATCGGGCCATCCAGCTCCCACACCGTGGGGCCCATGCGTGCCGCGAATCGCTTCGCTGCGCAGCTGCGCAACTCCGGAGTGCTGCCGCGCATTCGTGGGCTGCGAGTCGACCTGTTCGGGTCGCTCGCAGCCACTGGGCGCGGTCACGGCACGCTGACCGCGGTTTTGCTCGGGCTGGAGGGCTGCGATCCCGAGACCGTGCTGCCAGCAGAGGTGGACGCCGCTATCGCTCGCATCGATCGTGAGGGACAGGTGCGGCTGAGTGAACGGACGCTCGCTACGTCGGCACTTTCGGCTGGGACAGGGCAGGATCCCGTTGGCGCGGATCAGGCCGCTGCCGATCTGGCAATCCCGGCCGTCGTCAACTTCAGCGAAGCCGACATTGTGCTGCGACCGCTCACGGTGCTCCCAACACACACGAACGGGATGCGCTTTGGCGTGGTTGACGCCGATGGTCAGCTCCTCGCCGAGGAAACGTACTTCTCGGTCGGCGGCGGCTTCATCGTGCGCGAGGGTGCGGAGGAGACGGTGCAGGATCGGCTCGAGTCGACGCTCGCCGTGCTTCCGTTCCCCTTCACCACTGCCGCCGAGTTGCTGCGCTACTCGGAAGAGACCGGCTACTCGTTCGCGCGGCTGATGCTTGAGAACGAAACGGCGCTCCGCACCGAAGATGAGGTGCGCGACGGGCTGTGCCACATCTGGGACGTGATGGAGGAGTGTAAGAACTCAGCGCTCGAGCGCACTGGAGTGCTGCCTGGCGGATTGAATGTGCGCCGACGAGCGCCCGAGTGGCATCGGCGCCTCTCTGCGCAGGATCCGGACCGTGACCCGCAATTCTGGCAGGAGTGGATCAATCTTGTTGCGCTCGCGGTGAACGAAGAGAACGCTACGGGGGGCCGAGTCGTTACTGCCCCGACGAACGGTGCGGCGGGCATCATCCCGGCCGTGCTGTTTTACGCGACGCACTACGTGCCGGGTGCTCGACTCTGGAGTGACGCCGAGAAGCGAAATGCGATCAGTGATTTCCTCCTGGCGGCGGGGGCCGTCGGCGTGCTCTACAAGGAGCAGGCGTCGATCTCGGGGGCGGAAGTGGGGTGCCAGGGCGAGGTCGGATCCGCATCGTCGATGGCTGCGGCCGGCCTCGCGCAGGTGCTGGGAGGGACGCCCGAGCAAGTGGAGAATGCTGCCGAGATTGCGATGGAGCACAACCTCGGCCTGACGTGCGATCCCATTGGCGGCCTCGTGCAGATTCCGTGCATCGAGCGCAATGCGATTGCGGCTGCGAAGGCCGTGAACGCCGCAAAAATGGCGCTCATGGGTGATGGATCCCATCACGTCAGCCTGGATGATGTCATCACGACAATGCGTGAGACCGGGCGTGACATGAGTTCCAAATACAAAGAGACCGCGATGGGTGGGCTCGCCGTGAGTGTGTCCGTCGGAGTCGTCGAGTGCTGAAACGGTCGTCCCGCCCTCTACGATGAACGCATGAGTGTCACTCCAGGGGGATCCGAAAGCTCGTTGTCGCAGCGCCTTGACGCGCTTCCCTTCACCAAGAAGCACGCCAAACTGTTGACGGGTTCCGGGCTCGGCTGGGCGCTCGACGCCATGGACGTCGGGCTTATCTCCTTCATCATCGCGGCGCTCACTGCTCACTGGGGAATCACTGCAGGTGAGGCGGGCCTCATCGCCTCGATCGGCTTCTTTGGCATGGCAATCGGTGCGAGCCTCGGCGGCCTGCTCGCGGATCGGTTCGGCAGACGCCAGGTCTTCGCGATCACCCTGCTCGTGTATGGCGCCGCAACGGGCGCGAGCGCCCTCGTCGGAGGGATCGCGGCGCTCCTCGTGCTGCGATTCCTCGTGGGTCTCGGCCTCGGAGCAGAGTTGCCCGTCGCATCAACGTACGTCAGTGAGTTTGCGCCTGCCCGCATCCGCGGCAGGCTCATCGTCATCCTCGAGGCGTTCTGGGCAGTCGGCTGGACGGCAGCCGCGATCATTGGATACTTCGTGGTGCCGTCCTCCGAAGACGGCTGGCGCTGGGCCTTTGCACTGGGGGCGATCCCCGCGGTCTACGCGTTCATCGTGCGCTGGGCACTGCCGGAGTCGCCGCGCTGGCTTGCGGGGCGGGGGCGCACCGGGGAAGCAGAGCGGATCGTCGCCGACTTTGAGGCGTCGGCGGGGAGTGTGACGGTGCCGGATCCGGAACGTGCGGAGGCGCCTGCTGTTACTGCCGCGCCCGCTGCTGGCGCTCCCGCCGTCGCGCCCGTCGCGGTCGTTGCGGGGAGCCGACTTGCGGGACTCTGGTCGCGTGAGTTCCGCGGACGAACGCTCTCGATCTGGGTCGTGTGGTTCTGTGTCAACTTCGCCTACTACGGTGCCTTCATCTGGATCCCCAGCATTCTCGTTGACGCTGGGTTTAGCCTCGTGCGATCCTTCGGGTTCACACTGATTATCACGCTCGCGCAGCTGCCGGGTTATGCAGTTGCCGCCTGGCTGATCGAGAAATGGGGGAGGCGGCCGACGCTGTCGGTGTTCCTCGTGGGGTCAGCGGCTTCGGCTGTCGTGTTTGGCACAGTGCACACCGAGGCAGCGATCATCGGCGCGGGTATGGCGCTGTCGTTCTTCAACCTCGGTGCGTGGGGCGCGCTCTACGCGGTCACCCCGGAGATCTACCCGACTTCGGTGCGCGCTACCGGTGCTGGCTGGGCCGCAGGGGTCGGCCGGATCGCGTCGATCGTCGCGCCGCTGCTCGTTCCAGTGATGCTTGCCGGGGTCGGCACGGCCTTCACCTTCGCAGTGTTCGCGGCGTTCTTCGTGATCGCGGCTGCGGCGACCTGGGGACTCGTGGACCGTCGCGGGGAGTCGCTGGACGATCGCTAACGTGCATCCCAGAGGCTTCCCACGTACATCCCGCGTGTATCCCTCCGAAGCGGCGCACCTCCGGTTTTCGTCTCACTGAAACTCCGAGGTGCATCATCTCGACCTGCGCGTCGCGGAATAGCCGCGGGGGAGCGCGTGTTGCACGCACTATGGCTGAGATCGATGCGGGGCCGTTTGAGCGCCTCCTAGAGAGTGTCGACTTGACCGTGCACGCTACACGGCGTGTGCAGTTGCTTCGGCGGCAGCGCTTCGTGACAGTGCGGGGCGCGACGACGCTGATCTACGTTGACGACGGCGAGTTGCGCGGGGCGCACGCCGCCTCGTGTGCGGTGGGGTCTGTGGGCGCTGAGGGGGTACAGTTTGCGCCGCGCCCAGCGCTTGACCGGATCTCAGCCGGCTCAGCGCTCGTGACCCTCGGCAGGGAGGCGCTGAGTTTTGAGGCTCCGGGTGATGCGCGATTGATCGTGGTGTCGCTCGAACTCTCCGAGACCGCGCACCGGCTCCATCAGTTGCTGCCCGATCCACTGGTAATCTCAGATTTTGACGTGCTCGAACCGCCAGTTGCCGCGCTTGCGAGCAGCATGGGTCTGAATGCGCCTGAAGCGGACCGAGTCTCTGCGGAAACGTCACTGGGCGAGACTCCTGAGGCCGCCGAAACGGGCTGCGAGCTTCGCAACGGCGATGCCCTGATCTGCAGGCTCATGGCGCGCACGGTGTTGCTCGCCGTCTTGCGTGCGTGGTTCACTGCCGGCTGCGCGCCGCAAGACTGGGCCGCACGCGCAACGGATCCGCACCTCGAGCGGGTCCTCAGCGCGATCCACCGCGATCCTGGCCGCGACTGGTCGCTCGACACGCTCGCCGGCCTCGGCGCTATGTCCCGCTCCGCCTTCGCCAAGCGGTTCCGTGAGCTGCTGGGCTCCTCACCCGGCCAGTATCTTGCCGGGGTGCGGATGGAGGATGCCAAGCGTCGGCTCGCCAGCGGTGCGTCCGTCACGCAGATCTCGCGCGAGCTCGGCTACGGTTCCGACGAGGGCTTTAGCCGTGCGTTCCGACGGCACACCGGGGTGGTGCCGTCTCGATGGCGCTCGTCCAGTTCCCGTCCGGTGCCAGTCGCCACCTGAGCGGCTCGGTCCGAACCGGTACACCCCGACAGAGGTGAGCCAGCGCGGCGGAACACAGGGTGTTCCGCCGCGCTGCGGTTAGCTCGAAGCGATCGCGATTTCGTTGGGTGCACCGTCGATTTTCGTGCTCGCGAGGATGTTGCCCGTTGTCAGATCCACTGCGTGCACGGTGCGCGCTGCCGGCTCGGTCACATAAGCCGTGTCGCCGTCGGAGGTGATCGTGGGGTGCGCGTCCTGCCAGTCGGCGGGCCCTTCCCACGGCTCGATCACGGGGAACGAGGTGACGATCGTGCCCGAGACCGGGTCGAGTACATGGATTGAGCCATCAGTAGAGAGAATGTACGCATGGTCCTCCGGCCCGCGCACGACGTCGCGGTAGGTGTACCGTACCTCCGCTGGCAGTTCCGCAACGCGCAGTGTGCCGGCCTGGGTATCAATGAGGGCGACGGAGTCGAGGAGGTACCCTTCGGCATCCGGGTCGCTCTGGTAGTCGCCCACGACGAGCGAGCTGGTGTCTGACACCCACGCGTTTCCCATACGGCCGTAGGCATCGGGCGCAGGCAGCTTCGTGAACGCTCCGTCGCTGTAGAGCAGCGCGCCGTCTTCGCATCCGAACACCACCGCCTCGTCCTGAGCGGTGCCCTCGCCGTGGATTCCGGGGCACTCGTCGGAAGCTGTGATCTCGTGCCAGTGATCGTCGTGCGGTTCGAGCGCTGCAGCACCTGATCGGCTCGTGTCATCTCCCACTGTCGTGAGGAGTGTGCCATCGCTCAGTGCGATCGATACCCCGTGGTGGGGGGAGTCCGCCTCGTACTCTTGGGCGGCGGGCACGGTCGTGTTGTCTGTTGCGAGCGCCGCAGTATCAAGGATCGTCGTGCGACCGGTCCCATCGTCGTATAAGACGGTGGTGCCGTCGTGGCGCACGGCATGGCCAGCGGAGGAAGCTGGGAAGATGAGGCCGGTAAGTTTGGCCGCTTCTGTGTCCAGGACTTCGAAGCCGCGAGAGGTGGTGACGAGGAGGTGCTGTCCGTCGCCGAACGAGTTCAGCCGAGTGAACTGTTCGGTGTCGAGCGTATCAACGACGGTGAGTTTTCCGTTGCGGACTTCGCTCCCGTCGAGCACTGTGATGCCCCCTGCTGTGGTGACGGCGAGGCGCTGCGCTGCTTGCGGGCTCGCGCTATCGACTGCGGCATCGTTGGGCGGTGCTGCGGTGGCACTGCACGCCGAAGCGAGGAGCGCAATTCCCGCGCTTGCCGCAACGGCGAGCATCAGTCGGGAGCGCTGCGACGAAGCCCGTCGCGGATGTGGAATGTGGGTCATTGTGTGCTTTCTCGTGTGGTGATGGGGTGGCCAGTTTTTGGCCGGGAGGCTGGACGCGGAGCGTTGCTCACTGAGCACTGCGATCAGTGGGGAGTTGCAGTGCGTCAGGGTCCAGCCCGTCAGCGATCCGCGCGGTGTTCGTGGTGAGCATCTCCACATACGTTTCGGCGCCTGCGCCAGGAAGGGAGAGCGACTCCGTGAAGAGTTCGATGACCTGCACATCGATCCCGGCTTCTTCGGCGAGTACCCGCATGAGCCGGTCCGGAGCAGAAGACTCCGCGAAGATCGCGGGCACATTCGCGCTGGTGATCGCGTCGACGAGCTCGCGGAGATCTGCGGCGCTCGGTGCCGCGAGCGTGGTTCCGCCCGGGATTGCCGTGCCCAGCACGCGGAAGTCATAGCGATCAGCGAGGTATCCGAAGACGTGGTGGTTCGTGATGAGTGCGCGCCGCTCAGACGGAATTGCAGAAAATCGCTCCGCCATCTCGCTGTCGAGCTCCCTGAGCTGCCCCGCATACGCCTCACCGCGGGTTGCGATGGCAGTCCGATCCGCCGTGTTGATCCCCGCAACCGCGGAGGCGTCAGTCAGTGTGGTCGTGAGTGCTTCGACCACATCGACCATGCGCCCGGGATCTGTCCAAAAATGTGGATCAGGATCGCCGCTGCCGCTGCCGCCTGCGCCGCTGTCGGTGCCGCCTGCGCCGCTGTCGGTGCTGGTGTAGGGGATGGACTCGATGTGGTCTCCTGCGACAAACATCGGTGTCCCAGCCTGACGCACGCGATCGAGGTGCTGCTGCAAGCCCTCCTCGAGGCCGAATCCATTCGAGACCACGAGTGCTGCGCGGTCCAGCAGCGCGGCTTCACTCGCAGAGATCTCAAAGGAGTGGGGGTCAGCGTTCGGGCGCATCAGTGTCGTAACGTGCGCTGCGTCCCCGAGGACCTGGGAGACCACGTCGCCGAGGATGTTCGTCGTGACGACGACTTCGGGGAGATCCTGCCCAGCTCCTGCTGACTCAGGTTGACCCTGAATCGCGCACCCAGCAAGCGTGGCGATGAGTGTTGCGGTGACGGTGGCGGCGAGGAACCCACGAATTCCGCGCGGGCCGGAGTGCACGCGCTGGCGAACGATGGTGCTCATCGGCCGGTCTCGGCGAACACTGCGGGGGCGATTTTGGGCTGGAACTCGCGCGAGATCCTGGCGTTGTCCGCGAAATCAATTTCGGTGACCGTTGCTCGCTCGGGAGAAGCGAGGTACGCGCGGTTCGCATCAAGGCTCAACGCGATCGAGGCGACCTCGAACTCCCCACGGTGCGTGCTCGCGGTGAGGTCGGTTGCGGTCAGCAGCGGTGTCGTCACGGCAATTGCTCTGCCGTCACGGAAGACGTGGACGCGGCCGGTGGTGTCGACGGCAACAACGTGTGACTCCGCGTCGTCGACGGCTCCCGCAGCAATGAACCGGAACTCACTCTGAATGGAATCCCACGTTCGAGCCCGGCTGTCGAACAGCGTGATCCCCGTGTCCGGGCTGGGCCCGGCGAGCACTGGTCGCCCCTTTCGTCCTGACATCGTGGGCAGAACGGCGCCCTGGACGGGTGAGGCGACGAAGTCGAACTCGGGTGTCCCGTCGCTCGCGGTCGTGCCTACGACGGCACCTCCGGTGCATATGACGACGAGGCCAGCGCGCGTGTGCAGTGCGGAATGTGGGTGGTCACATGCGGCCGTGTGATCGCTTGCACTGCCGTCAGCCGAAATGTAGCGCAGGGTGCTGGGGTGCCCATTCGCATCGGTCTCCGATACCACCGCGCCATCCGCGAACGGGGCAATGAGTCCACTGTGCGGCGAGACCCGCACGCGGAACAGTTCCTCAACGGAGCCGTGCGCGAGTGCAGTGTTGTCGAGCAACACCGCGTCACCGGACGTGGGGAAGAACACGCCGGTACCGCCCGCGGTTGAGAGCGGGCCCCCGATGACGGTCGCGATCCCCTCGCCAGCCACGCTGCCGAGGAGTTCCGGCTCGCTGCGGTAGTAGTGAGAGTGGTCGCCGTGATCCCAGGTCCACACGCCGCTATCTACGATCTCGACCCCCGCGGCGTGCGCTGCGAATCCGTAGCGCCCATCACTGCTGAGGTGCGCCGGTGCAGTGATGTGAGCGATTTCGCGCTCGGAACTGTCAAGGAGGTCGAGGAGCCCCACTCGGCCCGTCGTATCGACGGTGAGGAGCTGCAATTGCGCTTCGGATTCCTCCGATGCGCCAGCAACCGCGCCGTGTCCCGGTTTGGACTCGGCTGCTGAAGAAGAGTTGAGATCGTCCGCGTTGGGCGGCTGCGCGCCAGGGGGAGTGCAGGCGACGATCGAGAGCGTGAGAATCAGGCCGCAGCTGGCTGCGAGGGGGCGGAGCAAGTTCATGCGTGGCTTTCTTGAGCGTGAGTGGACGACACCGGTGCGGTGCGGGCGGATGCTTCGGCTGTGGAGCGCGGGGCGCGGTGGGTCACGAAATGGAGCGCGTGTGACACTGCTGCGGAGGTGATCGCGCTCGCGGCGATCGTGGCCCCAGCCGCTGTTGCCGCGAGCCAGGAGATGGACAGCCCCGCAGCGACTGCGACGATGCCGATGAGTGACGCGAGCGCGATCCGGTGCGGGATCCGTGCAGACCACGGTTGTGCCGCAACTGCCGGGCCGAGCAACAGTGCGACCACGAGGAGCGTGCCGATCGCCTGTGCTGAGGCGACGACGGCGAGGGTGACGAGCCCGGTGAGTGCGGCGTGCGCCCACCGTGGACGGTATCCCAGGGTCTGGGCGATGCGGCTGTCGAACGCGCAGGCGACGAATGCGCGATGGCAGGCCACGGCGACCGCGAGTGTGAGAGCTGCAGCACTGCAGAGCGCCATGATGGTGCCCCGATCGATTGCAAGTACGTCACCAAAGAGGAGCGCTGTGGCGTCCGTTGCGAAGCTGCCTGAATGGGACACGATGATGACACCGAGAGACAGCATTGCGACGAACAGTAGGCCGATGCTGGTGTCGTACGAGAGACGGCCGCGCCGCTGGAGGGCGGCGATGAGCAGGCTCATGATCGCCGCGGTTGTGGCGCCGCCGAGCATGGGGGAGCGCCTGCGAGCGTTGCAAGAGCAACGCCCGAAAGCATGCCGTGGCCGACGGCCTCGCCGAGAAAGGCCATGCCGCGGATCACTACCCATGTGCCGACGACGCCGCAGATGATGGCGGCGAGCGCGCCGCCGAGCAGCGCGCGAGTGAAAAACGCGGTGCTGAGCGCATCGATGATCCAGTGCATGAGACTCGACCATACAGATAACGAGAACCATTCTCAATATGATAGCGTGGCGTGTCATGGAGGATTTGTTCGCGATCCAGGCCACTGACCTGCACGCCGCCTACGGCGCGACCGAGGTGCTGCACGGCATCACACTCCAGCTCAAGTGGGGTGAGATCGCAGCGATTTCCGGCCCCAACGGTGCGGGGAAGAGCTCGCTCCTCGAAGTGCTCGCCGGGGTGCGAGAGTTGACATCGGGCGTGCTCACCCAATCCGGCACCGCTGCGCTTGTCGTGCAGCGCCCGGCTGTGCCAGCCACACTGCCGTTGACTGCGGCTGATGTGGTGCGGATCGGTGCTGCCCGGCCAGCGCGACGTTCTTGGCCGGGGCGACAGCGCCGGAACCGTCGCGATATCGCTGCCGCAACGATCGAAGCGCTGGCTGCCGTGGAACTCAGCGCGTGCGCGATGCGACCGTATGCTGCGCTTTCTGGCGGTCAGCGCCAACGCGTGCTCGTCGCGCAAGGTCTCGCAACTGGTGCGCAGATTCTGCTGCTCGACGAGCCAGCAGCTGGTCTCGACGCTGGAAGCCGGGGTCGGCTGCGCACCATACTCGCGGCAGAGGCCGCGCGGGGCACCGCGATTGTCTGCGTTACACACGATCAGGCCGATCTTGCGGAGGCCGATCGAGTGATCTGGCTTGAATCTGGCAGGATCCCTGCTCGTCCAGGTGACGTTGATGACTAGCCTGCTCGACGTTCGGCGCACCAGCCTGCGTCGCGCCCTGCACGGTGCAGGGATCGCCGCAGCGCTCCTCCTGAGTGCCCTGCTGATCCGGCTTGCCGCTCCCGCCGAGGCTTCGTGGCTGCCAGCCGCTGCACGAGACCTCGTGACGCTCAGCCTCGCCGTGTTCATCGAGTCGCTGCCGTTCGTCATCCTGGGAACGCTGCTCTCGATCGCGGTGCAGGTCTGGGTGGCTGACACGGTGATCGATCGCATCCTGCCGCGACGGCCCTGGCCGCGGCGAATCGTGCTTTCGCTCTGCGGTGTCGTGCTTCCGGTGTGCGAGTGCGGGAATGTGCCTGTAGCACGGGGGTTGCTCGCGCGTGGGTTCGCACCGGCCGAGGCGGTCACTTTCTTGCTGGCGGCGCCAATCCTGAACCCCGTGACCATCCTCACCACGTATCACGCGTTCGGCTGGGACTCCGGGATTCTGATCGCGCGTGTGCTGGGAGGCTTCGCGATTGCCAATCTGCTCGGGTGGTGGCTCAGCGCGCACCAGCGGCCCGATGTGCTGCTCACCCAGCGGTTCCAGGCGGCATGCACGCACGCTCACGCCGCACACGGCGGACGAGTGCAACGCAGCGCCGAGGCGTTTCTCACAGAGCTCGCAGTGCTCGTCCCTGCGCTTGCCATTGGCTCGGCACTCGCTGGCGCGATCCAGGTGGGAGTGCCGCGAACGGTGCTCACCGCGCTCGGTGCGCACCCACTGTGGTCGGTGCTCGCAATGCTCACGCTTGCCTGTGTGATTTCTATCTGCTCCAATGTGGATGCGTTCTTCGTGCTCTCGCTCAGCGGGAGCTTCTTGCCAGGCAGTCTCGTGGCCTTCCTGCTGTTCGGAGCCATGATGGACGTGAAGATGATGGTGCTGCTGCGCACCACGTTCACGGTTCGCACTATTGTGCTCTTGGCCCTGGGGGCCGCGTCTTGCTCCGCTGCGATCGCGTGGGGGATGAATCTTGTGTCCTGAACCCTCTCCGGCCCGCCCCGCTGCGCCCCCGCTCAAAGCAACGCTTCAGTCGCCGCAGGAGCCACCGTATGATCCGTCGCATGAGCCATCGCATGAGCCGCCGCGTGAGCGAGGCGCTGGACGGCACTTGGCGCTCACGCTCTTCGGCTGCGGACTCGCACTGATCCTGAGTCTCGCCGTCACCGGTCGCTTGGGGTGGTACATCCACCCGCGCTCGGTCAGCTTCAGTACGATCATGGCCACTCTCGGGTGTCTGGGTGTTGTGTGTGCCGTTGGAGTACAGCGGGCACACCGCAGGGAGTCGCCTTCCCGAGCCCGGCAGGCTCGGTCACGGTGGAGCGTGCGAGTGCGGAAGACTCTTGCGCCCACCTGCTTCACGGCGGTCGGTGTTGCCGCGCTCTTGATCCTCCCGCCAGCAACGCTCACCACCGAGCGTGCGGCGGACCGAGTGCTTGCCCCGAGCGAAGGCGCCGGGTTTGGGTCGGCTGCTGCGGATGGCGAAGCTGCCCGCATCGCGGGGAGCGCTGATGCGGAGCGTACGTTGCGTGAGTGGGCCGTGCTCGCACGCCAGCCGGAAGCGAGCTCGGTGCTGGGGCGAACTGCGACGCTGACCGGTTTCGTGGTCGCCGACGAAGAATCTCCCGACCAGGTGTTCCTCGTGGCGAGATACGTCATCACATGCTGCGCGGTTGACGCTCAGCCGGTCGGAGTGCCGGTGTACGTGGACGGATGGCACGCGCAGGTGGCTGCTGGGGACTGGGTGGAGCTCACCGGGGTATTCACGACGAACCCGGATGTTGGGGGGCGCTGGGCCGCTGTGGTCATCCCGGATCGCATCGTGAAAGTGGAAGTGCCGGAGGAGCCGTATGTCGTTGAGTAGCCAGACGGTCTTGTCCCGCCGGTTTCGGCGCCGTACCATCGCGGTCTTCGCCACGGTGGGGCTCATCGCTTCCGGCCTCGCCGCGGCAAACCTGCTGCAGCCTCCCAGAACCACCGCTGTGGAGTTCCGCGCCGAAACGCTCGCTGTGTCCGACTCGGCGCGCATCACCCTCACGTTGAGCGAAGCTGTGCGTCACGTGCAGGATGTCGACGTGACGGCCGCAACTCCGGTCACCGCTGATTCTGAGGGGGCAACGGTCACGCTCACCGTGCACGGTCCGCTCGACTACGGCGCAGTGCTCCCGATCCGCATTGCAGTGACGAGCGCAGCAACAGGAATTCGCGGGGTGGTAGAGCCCGTCGTCACTGCTGCCGATACCCGGGTCGCCACGCTCGTGCGCGACGACCGGGGCGACCGGATCATGAGCGACTGGCTCGTGCGTGGCGGGGACCCGGACGAGCGACGGCTCGGCCGACCGATTCAAGAGTTTGCGTCGTTCCCTGATCGGATATTTGCCATCACGGCGGCGGGACCTCCCGATGCTCCACGTGCGGTGTTCGCAGCATTTTCCCTGGGGAGTGAGCGGGAGATCCCGCTGATCGCGGAGACGGAGGCACAGCTGTCGCAATTGCGGGCCGAACCGCAGGTCGGATACGTCGGGCTCGTGACTGACGGCCTGCGGGTGGGGGATCGGGTGACAGTGCGCGAGCTGCTGCTCTTCGATGGGCGCGCTGACTCGGGGGCGCCGGCGATGCTCACCGACCCCGAGGGCGCGCCGCTCTCGGTCTCGGACTGGCGCTTCGTCCCCGGCACCACAGCCGTCATCGTGCGCGATACTGGCGGAGCGCTGTGGCAGGCCGACCCAGTTCTTGGTGGCGCCGCCACGCCGATCACTGAGTCGGACCCGCTGGTCGGGGCACTGTTGCCCGAGGGCGGAGTGCGCCTCTCAGATGGAGACCGTATTGGGAGAACCGCAGCAGGAACGGCGCTCACCCGCTCAGTGGGGGAGCAGGACGCACCCTTCTTTACTCCGGCAGGATCTGGAAGCAGGATCGGTGCGGTGTGCGCGTCCCCAAACGGGCGTGCCGTTGCGGTGGAAGTCATCTCCGCCGAGGGGCGCGCCGATGGCCGCGCGGTACGCGAGGGCTTCTCGCACACGACCACCGTGTTTCTCGACGCTCGCACCGGAACGCAACTGCGAAGTGTGATCGGGTTCGCTCCGAGCTGGTGCTGAGGCGGAGCGCTACGCTTTGATCCGATTCGAGAGCCCGAACAAGATGGCGCCAGCGATCAGAATCGTGCCACCTGCAACGTAGACCGTGTTCACTCCGATCGCGTCGATCAGGAGCCCGCCAACGCCAGCCGCGAGCACGATCCCGCCCTGGAACCCCACGACTACGAGACTTCCGCCAGCCTCGAGTCGATCAGGAAGGCGATGACCCACCCACGTGTTGACGACGATCAGCCAGGATGCGAAGCAGAAGCCCCACAGGGTGACCGCGACCCCGATGGCCCACAGCGCTCCCGGTGCAAGGAGAACAGTGAGCACGGCACCGGCGATCAGAAGCGGCGCAAGCACGGAGAAGACCGGGAACGCGCGGTCGATGATCATCCCGATCACAATGTTGCCGACCAAGCCACCAGCGCCGAACAGGGCGAGGAGTGCGACAACAGTTCCTGCATCGATCGGGCTGCCCTGGGCATCAGCCACCCGCTCGAGGGCGAGCCTGATGTACGTGTAGGCGACGAAGTGGCCAACGACGACGAGTAAGTGGCCGGTGAGGCCGAGTGTGATTCCCGGGCGCTTGAGCGTCTGCCAGAGGAGGCCGAGGCTGCTCGCTTGTGCGGCTGGCACAGTCGGGAGCATGAGGCGAATGGCAAGCGCGAGCAGGGCCATCGCGAAGCCGGCGAGAGCGAAGACGAGGCGCCAGTCGACCAGTTCGGCGAGCATGACGCCGAGCGGCACGCCAGCGACAGTC
This sequence comes from Leucobacter luti, assembly GCF_019464495.1. Lineage (NCBI taxonomy): Bacteria > Bacillati > Actinomycetota > Actinomycetes > Micrococcales > Microbacteriaceae > Leucobacter > Leucobacter luti. Next base: position 3,090,232 of record NZ_CP080492.1, read on the forward strand.
GCAAGTGACATGCCCGCCGAGGTGAACATGACGGCGCGGCCGAGCCGCGCGGGCCCTGCGATTCGGGAGGCCACACTGATCGACATAGTCCAGAACGTGCTGATCGCGGCGCCAAGCAGGAACCGCGCGGCCAAGATGAGAATGAACGAGGGGGCGAACGCCACGATCAAATTGGACACCCCTGCGAGCAGCGCCATCCACGTGAGCAGTGCTCTGCGATCCATGCGCGGAAACACGAGGCCGACCGTTGGTGCGACGAGCAGCCCGGCAAACGCCGTGATGCTCACGGTTTGCCCTGCCTGTCCCGGAGTGATGCCAAGGCCACTCGACATCTCTGTGAGCACGCCGTTGGGGAGGAATTCCGAGGTCACGAGCAAGAAGCTCATGAGCATGAGCGCAACGAGGGCGCCGTACGGCATCCGGGTTGGGGTGGACGGGGCGGCTGCGAAGACAGTGGTGACTGGGGCGGTGTGGACCATCTCCTCAGGATCGCAGCCCCAACGCACCGTCGCCCGACCGCGCGGCCCGAGCTTCCGACCGATCGGACGTATGACGGAGCGCTGTACGTTCACGCGGCTGAGCTGCGCAGTGGACGCTGGGAGGAGGCGACAGTGCGGGGTCCAGCGCTCGGAATTCGTGTGCAGCGGCGAAATGCTCGAACCGAGGACGCAGCACTCCGCGGCCCGTGTGCTTCGAGAAGTGCGCAGTTCGCGCGTGCTGCTCTGCAGAACTACGAATGAGCCACCGTTTCCGTCATTCTTTTCGTGAGCCTGCCGGCCCTCAGCCGAGCACGGACGTCTGCTGTGCGCTGTTGATTGTGGCGGCGTGAGCCGCGATCCGGTCCCGTACCAGTGCAAGCGCTGGCCAACTGTCGCGCCCTTCGCGCAGCTGCAAAAAGGTCCGGAGGTTGACACCGGGTGCGCGCAGGGGAAGCAGTGCGACACCCGGGCGGTGCGGCCTGTCGCTCGGGAGCAGGCCGACTCCCATGCCAGCGAGAATCAGGTCTTCGACCAGGTCGAGACTGTCAGCGGCGTGGGTGATCTGCAGCGGGAAGCCGGCGACAGACGCGACGATGCGGAGCGCGTCCTCGTCGGCGCGGTTGCGGGAATTCCCGATCCATGCGCTCTCGCGATATGCGGCCAGGGGTGCGGCAGTGGCCAGCGCACGTGGATCCAGGGTGTGCTCGGGGACCCCGAGACTCCAGGGCGTCGACCACAAGTGCAGTGTGGCCCACTCAGGCTGGCGAGGCATCGGGGCGAGATCGTAGTCGTATGTGATGGCGACATCGACCTGGTCGGCCGAGAGCATTGCGAGCGCTTCTGCAGGTTCGTGCTGGTGAATCTCAAGGCTGACGCGCGGATGGGTCTCTGCGAGTTCACGCACCACGGGCAACACCGCGCGACGGATCGCGGTCGAGAATCCAGCGACGCGTACGGTGCCGGCCGGCGCGGCTGTCGGGTCGAGGTCCAGCTGGGCCCGGTGCACTGCAGCGAGGATAGCGGCGGCATGCTCGGCTAGGCGGGTGCCTGCGGGAGTGAGCCTGACTCCGCGCCCCACTGGGGAGACGAGATCTGTGCCCAGTTCTTGCGCCAGCAGGGAGATCTGCTGCGACACGGTTGATGTCGAAGTGCGCAGCACATCGGCGACCGCGCGCATGGATCCGAGACGGGACAGTTCGAGGAGGAAGCGAAGGCGGCGGGTATCCATCGCACCATTGTCCCGAAATTCCGAACATTTTGTTCGCAAATGTCGCGTGGACGTGAACAGAAGAATTTGCTCTACTCAGAGCTATGGCATCAGCATCATCCCCCTCAACCCCGGGCACCGGATCCCTCCTTGCGATCGCAGCGATGGGGTGCGTGCAGTTGGGACTCGCAGCATCGGTCGACCTTTCCTCCCAGCTGGGCGCCACGGGCGTTGCCTGGCTGCGGCTGGTATTCGCAGCGCTGCTCGTCGTGCTCATCGCCCGCCCCTGGCGGGCGCGCTTCACGCGCAGGGCGCTGCTCACCTGCGTGCTCCTCGGAGTTGCGACGGCCGGGATGACGGTGATGTTCATGGCGGCGGTGATACGAATCCCGCTCGGCACCGCGAGTGCACTTGAGTTCCTCGGCCCGCTGGGTGTTGCGGTGGCCAGCGGACGCGGTACGAGCCGGCTGTGGGCGCTAGTGGCCGCGGTCGGAGTGATCGGGCTCACCGAGCCGTGGCACGGGGGCGTCGATCTCCTCGGCGTGTGCTTCGCGCTCGGTGCGGCGGTGTGCTGGGCCGGATATATTGTGCTGACACAGCGCGCAGGGGACGCCGTGACTGGGCTGCACGCCCTCGCTGTCTCATTCCCGGTCGCCGCACTCGTGGCCAGCTTCGCCATCACGCCAGCAGTGCTGCAGCACCTGAGCTGGCCGCTGCTCGCGGCAGGTCTCGGACTCGCGCTGTTGCTGCCCGTTGTGCCGTTCCTGCTTGAATTTCTGGCGCTTCGTCGGCTCAGCACCTCAGCGTTTGGCACACTCATGAGCCTCGAGCCGGCGATCGCACTGATGGTCGGATTCCTCCTGCTTGGCCAGGTGCCACGGCCGCTCGCGGTGGCCGGAATCGCCCTGGTGATTGCGGCTGGGATCGGGGCAACGCGATCTGGGGCGCGAGACGCGCGGTAGCCGAGCGTCCGTGATGACTGGGAACTGAGGAGAAGGACGTACGCTGGTGTGGTGAAGAGCTGGGACTTGCGATATGAGCCTGACGGCGTGAACATGGCGTACACCGAGAGCGGTGGGCCTGGGCGCAGTGACTTTGTGCTCGTGCATGGCATCGGAATGGGGCGAGTTACGTTTGGGGGAGTCGCCGAGACACTCTCCGGTGTGGGGCGCTCATTCGCGCTGGATCTGCCAGGTTTTGGTGATTCGCCACAGCATGCCTCGGCGGACTCGCTCGTGGAGAATGCGGAGCTCGTTGCGCGGTTCATTGAGGACCGAGCGACTGGGCCTGTGACTCTGGTGGGTCACTCCATGGGCACTCAGATCGTTGCCGAACTCGCGATGCGTCGGCCGGAACTTGTGTCTGGGCTGGTGTTGATTGCGCCAACGATCAACCGTCGCGAGCGGACCGCACTCCAGCAGGCGCTGCGCATGGTGCAGGATCTCTGGGGTGAGGGCGCGCGCGTGCTATTGCTGGGGATGTATGAGTATCTGAAGACCAGCCCGTTCTGGTTTGTGGGCCGTCTGCGCAGAATGCTGCGGCACCGGATCGAGCTCGTACTCCCGCTCATTCCCGTGCCGACGCTCGTGCTCCGGGGTGAGGATGATCGCGTCGCGCCGCGGGATTGGGGACGCGAAGTCGCGAGCCTCCTCCCCAACGGTGAGCTCCGCGAGATTCCAGGGCGTGGTCACGAGGCCATTATTCAGAGTGCTGAGCCCGTTGCATCGCTCATCCTGGAGTTTGCTGGCGCTGTGCGGACGCGATAAGTTCCAGTGCCGTCGTGACGGCCTGTGCTGCTTCGCTCGCTGAAACCCGCACCAGAGCGAATGCCGCGATGACCTGCCCGGTGCACGCGCTGGCGAGACGCTCGGCTGCGGCAGGCGTAAGGTCGGGCACTCGGGCGAGGATTCCGTGGCGGAACGCGGACTGCAGCTCTCCGCGGTAGCCAGCGATCGTCTCGGCAACGACGGGATCATCGGCGATGGGCGATCCCGCTGTATTGATCAGCAGGCAACCAGCGAGTGCAGGCAGCGAATCCGAGCGCTGCAGCGTTGTGCGCAGCCCTTCAAGATAGACGGTGATCGCCTGTGGGTCAGGATCCGCGTCCAGAAGTGGGCGGAGCCGCGGACGAATGATGTCGCCCAGATAGAGCTGCACTGCGGCGTCAAAGAGCCCCCGCTTCGACCCGAAACTGTTGTAGATACTCGAGCGGCTGAGGCCGGTTTCGCGTTCGAGCTCGGGAATCGACGCGCTTTCGTATCCTGCGCGCCAAAAGACCTCGAGTGCTGCGCGCACGACGGTTTCGCGATCAAACGCGAGGGTCCGTGCCACGATTCCCCTTTCGATCACCCCTGGTGATGATGACTTTCGGTAACGACCAGTTCAGTATATATTGGAAGAGTCGTTACAGAAAGGATCGCACCGCGATCCGTATCCTGAGGGGGACCCATGCTCATCGTCGGCCTCGTGCTTACGGGACTTGCAGCCGCGCTGCACGTATTCATTTTCTATCTGGAGTCCTTCGCCTGGACCTCCTCCCGAGCTCGGGCTACGTTTGGCACCACGCTTGAAGAAGCCGAGGCTACGAAGCAGCTCGCGTTCAACCAGGGGTTCTACAACCTGTTCCTCGCTATCGCGGGTGCGCTTGGCATTGTCCTCTTCGCCGCGGGGAACTCTGCAGTCGGTGCCACGCTGATCATCGTCGGTGCCGGATCGATGCTCGCCGCAAGTCTCGTGCTCCTGCTCTCGAGTCGAGCGCAGGCCGCAGCCGCGGTGAAGCAGGGAACGCTGCCGCTGCTGGGACTCGTCTTCTTCGTGATCGGTCTGCTTGCGTAACGCGGCGCCGATCCAATTCGCCATCGTTTTCATCCCATCTCGCTAGGAGCCTCAGATATGTCACACACCGCCATGAGCACCCAGATCCAGCTCGTCCGACGTCCTATCGGCTGGCCGACTGCCGCCGATTTCCGCACGGTCACCGTCGAACTCGCGCCACTCGCGGCCGGAGAGGTCCGCGTTCGCAACGAGTTCGTGTCAGTGGACCCGTACATGCGGGGGCGCATGAACGATGCCCGCAGCTATGTCGCACCCTATGTACTCGGAGAGACCATTCAGGGTGGCGCGGTCGGGCGCGTCATCGAGTCCGCAGTCGAATCGGTGCCGGTGGGCGCAGCGGTGCTGCACCAGCACGGCTGGTCTGATGTGGTGCAGGCAGAGGCCGCAACGTTCCGCGTCGTGCCCGAGATCCCCGGTGTCTCGCTGTCGCTCCGGCTCCACATGCTCGGCATGACGGGACTCACTGCATACGCTGGATTGACCGCGATCGCTGGGCTGAAGCCGGGGGAGACCGTGTTCGTGTCTGGTGCTGCGGGGGCGGTAGGCACCGCCGTGGGGCAGATCGCACGGTTGCTCGGGGCGGGTCGCGTCGTCGGATCTGCTGGGACCGCCGAGAAGGTGGCGCTGCTGACCGAGAAGTACGGCTTCGACGCCGCATTCAACTACCGTGATGGGGACGTGAGCGGACAGCTCGCCACTGCAGCTCCGGGCGGCATTGACGTATTCTTCGACAATGTCGGAGGCGAGCAGCTCGGTGCAGCCCTCGACGCATTCAACGATGGCGGGCGCGCCGCGCTGTGCGGAGCGATCTCCACATACAACTCCTCCGAACCGGTGCCGGGACCCTCAAATCTCTCCAACATCGTGACGCGCGGGCTGAAGCTTGAAGGCTTCACGATTGGCAACTACCTCGGCCTCGCACCGGAATTCCAAAGCCTCATGACCGAGTGGATGGGGTCTGGGAAGATCACATTCGATGAGACGATCGTCGACGGCATCGAACACACCGTCGAGGCATTCCTTGAAATGCTGCGAGGCGCCAATACCGGCAAAATGCTCGTGCGCGTCGGGGAGTAGCGCGCGTCCGGCCCGGCATCCGGTCCGACCGGCGCCAGTAGATCGGCGCCGGTCGCTCCGGAGCTACAGGTTGTAGGGAGCCGTGTTCTTGTCGTGCTTGGAAGGGTGCCGGATCAGGGCCGGATCGGACATCCCCTTGCGTGGGTCAATGGCTTCCGCGTCGTGTTCCTCAGCGCCGTCCATCACCGGCTCGTTCGCCGTTGCGTCTTCATCGTGCGTGGAATCGTTTTCCTTGTTCATGATGACCTCCCGATCACAGGGTCGATCCCTCCACGCTAGACGCGAAAACCGAGAGTGCGGTCAGCTTGGTGTTCTGGCGCCGCACCCGCGCCGCACCCGCGCCGCACCCGCGCCGCTCAAACCCGGGGTAGCATGTCCACTTCGGGAAGCGGGCACAGGAAGGTGGATCAGGATGAAACGCACACTGATCGCTGCGCTCATCCTCGCCGTCACGCTATTCGTGACACTCGCGTGGGTGCGGATCTCTCTGGAATGGTCCGACTCGCTGCCCTATGAGGGGGAGGTGACTGAACGCAGGTACCTCGTGCTCATCCTTGTCGCCGTCACCCTCTTTTTCGGAGGATGCGCAACCGCGATCATTGCGTTTCGCAAACTGGGTACGCGCCACTCCCGCGCATCGTAGGCCACGGTACGCGAGGTCCGTCTCCAGTACAGTAAGAGCTCGTATTCGTCGTGCGGCAATCCTTCGTTGGGGGATGGCCGCCACCTTTCGCCGCGAGGAAGTAACTTGCACAAGACCGCACCTCCCCTCGACCGCGACGAGGCAGTGCAGGCTGGCGCCACCCGGCGCGTTCGCAGCCTTGCGCTCCCGCTGGCAATCCTGCAACTCGCGACGATCGCAGCGGAGATCACTGCCTCGTTTGCGTTTCGGCCCCGCTACAACTGGATCACCAACACAATCAGTGAGCTCGGCGTGGGGCACTGCACCAGTGATTTCGATCCCCGGAAGGGGGTCGAAGCATGTTCTCCACTGGCCGACGTCATGAACGGCGCGATGATGTTTTCTGGGGCGTGTCTCATACTGCTCACTCTTCTCCTCTGGGGGAGACGCGGATTCTCTGGCCTCCCTGGCGCGCTTTGGGCGCTGGCGGGCGCCGGCAGTATTGTTACCGGGTTTGTGACGCTTGACACGTCTCCTGTGCTGCACCAGGTGGTTTCAACGCCGCTCTTCTTCGGTGGACCGCTCGCGATCCTGCTCGGCGCATTTCAATTCGAGGGGAAGATCCGTCGAATTGGTGCCACCCTGGGGATCGTGACGCTTGCGCTTGGTGTGATATTTAGCACCACTGACTTCGTGTACGGGTTCGGCGGTATTGTCGAGCGACTCGTGATCTGGCCAGCTCTGGCGTGGGTCGTCCTTCTCGCCGCGCAGGCACGCAAAGAAGTGAGCGCGAAGAGTGATTCGGGGCACCGGGCCGAAGACCCCACTCCAATACCACGTACCGAACAGCTGATTTCCTGACCGGCGAAAGCGCAGCAGTGCTTGCTACATTTCTCGTTCAGTATCCCTGGGTCGCGCCGGTGGCGCTGCTCGGCTTCGCGCTGGTGAGCCCGTTCATCGGGTGGTGGCTCCTTCCCCGGCGTCGGGTGACCGGCGCGCTGCTCATCGCCGCGGTCGTCGCCGTGCTCGCGTTCGTATTCTTCCCCACCGGGCGCACGCTGACGGTCAGTTGCCAAGTCGAATGGGTGTTGCCGGTTCCCGGAGCCGTGGAGCCCTTCGCGAACGTCGTGCTCTTCGTTCCTGCCGTGTTTCTTGCTGCGCTCCTCACCCGCCGCCCACTCACTGCAGCAGCATTTGGTGTGGTCGGTGCGGCGCTGATCGAAGCCCTGCAAGCACTCCTCCCTACACTCGGACGAAGCTGTTCGACCGGCGACTGGCTCGCAAACTCGATCGGTGCACTCATCGCTGCTGGCCTGGCTTGGATCGCACGAGCGAGTGCTGCCCGCGTCGCCCATGCACGCCAGCGCAGGGGAGCGCTGACGTAGCTCCTGGTTGAACGGGCGCTCGCGGGGGCTGTGCGGCCTCGTGAGAGTCTGGCTCGGTGTCGCGCGCGTGGCACAGCACTCGGGGAGAATCAAGCCCTTAGCCAGGTATCGGAAAGGGTGCGAGGATCGGCACGACCGAAACACACCCGAGCCGAATGGAGTGAAGATCATGGCACAGCAGAAGCTCGAAACTCCGGAAGAACTCTTCCACTATCAGCTGCGCTCCGCGAGAACTATGGAGCAGCACTCGCTGGAGTCGCTTGACGAATTGCACGCTGCGGTCAGCGACACGAAGCTGAAGAAGATGTTCTCTCACCACGCTGACGAGACTCGAGAGCAGATCGACCACCTGGAGCAGGTGTTTGCGCTGATGGGATACGACCTCACGACGGCTCCCTCGCCTGCGACGACGGGAATCAAGAACCAGGCCGCAGGAATACTGGAAAAGGCAGACTCGAAACTCCACAATCAGATTGCGCTGGTCAGTGCGCTCGGCAACGAGCACTTCGAGATCTCTGCCTACACCGCCCTTATTTTCCAGGCCCAGGCGCTGGGGAATGCTGACGCCGCGAAGCTGCTCACGGGCAACATTGATCAGGAGATCCACACCAGCAAGGAACTGCGCTCGACTCTCAAGGAGATGCTGAGCTAACACACGCACCAGCAGGGAGAGCTCCCGCACCCGGGTTAGGCGAACGGTCCGGAACACTGATGGACCCGTGCCCGTGTTCCGGGCCGTTCGCGGCTGTTCACACACCCCGCGAAAAGTCACCACTCACCGTGTCAGCATGCGCGCTGACACCCGCCGCCGCTCTCGCTGGCCTGTGCGCCGCGCTCACGGCACGAAGACCCGAGGGCCGCGCTTCGCAATACGACCTCAGTTTGGGGTGGCCTAGGGGCTCCAGGCCCGGCCGCGGTAGAGTGCATGCGACAGGCGAGAAATATTTCCGCGGCGCTCGCTCCCGAGACCCGCGGAAGGGCGGGGGAGAGTTTCAGTGACGCAATCACGATCACGGCGGACAGTAGCGGCGCTGGCCGCCAGCGTAGCAATTGCCAGTTCCCTGCTGTTGAGCGGCTGCGGACTGGTGCCGAATGTTCTTGCTGACGAGAACGCTGCGAACTCGCCTGCCAAGTCCCAGGCAGCTGAGGAACGCGGGAACCCAGCGGCGCAGCAGCAGTTCTTTGACAATGTGATTCTCGCCGTTCCGGTGGTCGCAAGCCTTGACCCCTCATCGTCCTGGGCCTCAGTCGAGCCGCAGGCCTGGGAGGACGCAGACCCCGCAGTCCGCGAGACCGTGGTGGGGATGGGACTCGATGCCTGCACCCGGGCGGATGACGCGGCCGGAGTATCAGATCTCGAGGACCCAGCGATGACGTGGCTCGCCGCACGATTCCTGTGCGAAGAGCACCGCGAGGTCGCGGACGAATTCCTCTCAAATGACGCGAGTATCTCACCCACGCACACGATGGCGGACTTGTTTGAATTGGCTGTGGTGAAGGAAGACGCCACGACCGACGAACTCCTTGACGCCAACAACGTGTGCATTGCTGCGCTCGCAGTTGCGTGGGAGGTCCATGCAGGGTTCACTCCAGACGCGACCTGCTGGCTCATCCGTGTGCAGTCTGTGGAAGAGACAGGAGGCGATGCAGAATACGTCTCGCTCCTCTCGAACGTGGACGAGGCGAAGAATGCGGCTGTCGACGCTCGCTTCGGCGAGTTGGCGGAGGCATCTGGTGCGACGCCGAACGCGCTCTCCGAACTGCTCGACGGCATGGAGTAGCTCCGCTCGGTTGAGAGTGCTCGACAGTGTGAAGTAGCTCCGCCCAGTTGAGCGAAGGAATAGGCGGGAAACCCTCAGAGACAGATCCTGTGATCTGCAGGAAGGACCCGGGACGCTATACCACAGGTCCCCGGGACGAAGCCTCGTGGGTAGCGCGGAACAGCCGCGGCTGATCCTGCTCCTCACCACCCCGCGCACGAAATTGACAGCGCTGAACGCAGTGAGGTTTCTGCGGAAGGCCTCACTGCAGACGCGGCCGGTCGTGACGCCAAGCTCGCCTACGCGAACGGCGATGCCCCGCACACCGGGCGGTGCGCGGGGCATCGCCGTCTCGAGATCAAGCGCTCCATGAGCCAGCCCTCTGGGCTCGGGTGGGTGCGGCGGCATGTGCGACGGGGATTCACCGAGGATTCAGCGGCAATCTCCGGCTTGCACGAGCAGCACTGCAGGGCGTTCGACATGGGACAGGTGCGCTCCCACCCAGGTACACCAGCACTGTTGGCGTTTTGGTGCGAGTCCCTCCCGCACGCTAGGTTGACGCTATGGGACATCGTCGAGAGCTCCACCAGTTTCTTGATGAGATAGCCCGAGCAGGGATCGAGTACGGAACCTTTACGGTTCTGTGCGCCGCGACAAGCGGGCATGACACCGCGATTGTCCTGTACAGGTGGCATGGCAGCAGTCGAGTGTACGGACGGATCTACACTTGGGCCGACCTCGTATCCATCTTTAACGATGAGAACGCCTCGGCCCTTGACTATGCGAGCGACAGGATCGTGCACGACTTTGAATCACCCCCCGGATCTGGCCGAGAGATCCAGTTCGAGTGGACGCAATCCCTTGGGATGAGCTCGAAAGACGTGCGCTGGTGTGATGTCGCCAATGACTACACCGATCTGCGCCCTGTCGTGTATATGGTGTGTGAATGACGCCAATACTGACAGCTTCAGGTTGAATCAGAAGCAGGACTTCACGCATGTGCCGTGCGGCAGCGTTGCGCGAGATCTCACTACCGCGCGCACTTGCCGCCCGGCGCCCCTCTGATCGCACTCGAGAGCGGGCGCGGCGCGGTCCTCACACGGCTGCACCAAGTCTGCACGTCCATCGTGTCGGAATCGCGTCAGTTGGAGTATTCCGAGGCGCTCGGTCTCGGGATGGAATCGCAAAAGGCCCCGAACACTGGCGTAGTCCTGCCGATGTTCTGGGCCTTTCACGTGTGTCGCAGTGCCCCCGGAGGGATTCGAACCCCCGACCTACGGTACCGGAAACCGGCGCTCTATCCCCTGAGCTACGGAGGCGAGCAATAGCGACTGGACCAGCGTAGCGCACTTCGCGGGGCCATTTGTGCACCGGGACGGCCGTCGCCCGCGGCCACGGCTAGAATGGATCCTTGTGACGCCACAAGAACTCGCCTCCGCCATCGCCCGCATCGCTACCGACGTCGTCGCCGCACGCGGCCTCGACCTCGTTGTGACCGAGAACGACACGCAGGTGGACCGACCCAAGAACCGCGAACACGGCGATTGGGCCTCAAACGTGGCTATGAAGTTTGCGAAGCGGCTCGGCGTGAATCCGCGTGAGCTGGCGCAGGACATTGCGAGCGCAGCCGAGTCGATCGACGGTGTCGCGAAGGCAGAGGTTGCTGGCCCCGGCTTCATTAACATCACCCTTGACGCGGCCAGCGCTGGGCAGACGGCACGCCGTGTGGTCGAGCTGGGTGAGCAGTACGGCCGCAGCGACGTGCTCGCCGGCCACCGCATCAACATGGAGTTCGTTTCAGCGAACCCCACTGGCCCACTGCACATGGGGCACACTCGCTGGGCGGCGCTCGGTGATTCGACCGCCCGCGTGTTGCGGGCCGCGGGCGCAGAGGTCGTCAACGAGTACTACATCAACGATGCTGGCGCCCAGATGAACAAGTTCGGCCGCTCCGTGCTCGCGGCCGCGCTCGGCGAGGACGCGCCTGAGGACGCCTATCCCGGTGCGTATATCCAGACCCTGGGTGCGCGCGTGCGGGAGCAAATCCCGAATTTGCAGGAACTCGCGGCGCAGGATCGTGATGCCGCGCTGGAGCAAGCGCAGGAGCTTGCGTACCAGCTGCAGCTCGCGGAGATCAAAGATTCGCTCGAGCGCTTCAACGTGCACTTCGACGTGTACTACTCTGAGCGGACGCTGCACACGCCGGGACCCGATGGCGCACCGAGCCCGATCGAAGCGGCAGTGGATCGACTTCGGGAACAGGGCCACGTATTCGAAGAAGACGACGCGATCTGGGTTCGCACCACCGACTTCGGTGACGATAAGGATCGCGTATTCACCCGCGGCAACGGTGTCTACACATACTTCGCCGCCGACGCCGCCTACTACCTCGACAAGATGGATCGCGGCTTCACGGAAAAGATCTACCTTCTCGGCGCCGACCACCACGGGTATATCGGCCGCCTCACCGCGATCGCGGGTGCCGCGGGCGACGACGTCGAGACCGGCATTTCCGTGCTGATCGGCCAGCTTGTCAACCTCGATGGTGCCCGCCTCTCAAAGCGGGCTGGCAACATTATTGAGCTCGATGACCTGTTGGAGTGGCTCGGCACAGATGCGCTGCGCTACTGGCTCGCGCGCTACCCGGCAGACTCGCCGCTCGCTCTCGACGGCGAGAAGCTCCGCAGCCGCTCGAACGACAACCCGGTGTTTTATGTGCAGTATGCGCACGCCCGCTCATGCGCAGTTGCACGGAACGCGGCGGTCGCAGGTATTGATCGCAGCGCCTTCGCGCCAGAGCTACTCACCCACGAAACCGAGACCGAACTGCTGGGCAAGTTGCAGCAGTACCCCGGGATCGTGGCGGGTGCTGCCGAATTGCGCGAGCCGCATCGCATCGCGCGTTTCCTCGAGGAGTTCGCTGCTGCGTTTAATCGCTGGTACGACAGCTGCCGGGTGATTCCGCTTGGCGAGGAGCCGGTGACGGATCTGCATCGCACCCGCCTGTGGCTGAACGACGCTGCCGGCCAGGTGCTGCGCAACGGTCTCGACCTCCTCGGAGTCAGCGCGCCAGACCGAATGTAACCCACGCCGTGCGCTTCTCTCGATAGGCTCGGCCCACGAGTACCTTCGGAAGGAGCGCGCATGGCACGGGGGCAATCCAGCTGGTGGAAGAAGCTGTTGGGTGTGGTTATTGCGCTCGCAGTGCTCGGAGGCGGTGCTGAGCTGGCCCTCCGGCTGTTCGTGCCGAGCGTCATTGAGACGGCGGTGCGCTCGCAGCTCAAGCTCTCAGGCGACCATCCGGTTGACGTGGAACTCGGCGGATCCGTCGTACTCAACGCACTGCGCGGCGGCGTGGGAAACGTCACCGTTGAAGTGCCGGACACTCCGCTCGTTGACGGCATCGTTGCAGATGCGACGGTGCGTGCCGGCCTCGTGCCGTTCAACCCGCTGAACGGGGAGATCCAGGACGGCTCCGTCGAACTCACCGTGCCACAGGACCAGCTGGGATCGATCGTGAAGCTGCTCACCAAGGGCGTCGCCACGACAGGCGAGGTGCGCGACGGTGATCTTCTGATCGGCCGCTCGGTCACGCTGCTGGGCCAGGAGATCCCACTCACGATCGCGCTTGGGATCAGTGTGGCGAACGGAGATGTGCTGCTCGAGCCGAAGCAGGTCAGTGCGGCAGGCCTTGATCTGACCGCTGAGCAGATTTCGCAGGCGACTGGAGCGCTGCTCGATCCCGTGTTGCACCCGGCACCCGTGTGCGTGCGGGATCAGCTGCCGGCCGGAGTGACACTCACCGATGTGCAGCTCTCGAGCACGGGGACCGCGGTGATTGAGGCGTCGCTTGCCCCGGATGCGGTGTCAAACCCCGAGCAGCGCGCAAAGGGGAGCTGCGAGTAGCGCGACCCTGCGCGGCGCAACGGACCATACCCGTGCTGTCGGGCTGTCGGGCTGTCGGGCTGTCGGGCTGTCGGGGGTCCTGTTGTGGGGGTTCGGATCACACTCCTGCAGCGCGGAGCGCGAGCCACGCTGCAGCCCGGTCGTCTGCGCGATCCATCGAGAGTCCCGTGAGCTCTTCAACGCGCCGCACCCGCGACACGAGTGTTTGGCGATGGATCCCGAGCCGCTCAGCGCTGCTGCGGTGCGCCCCGTGCTCGGCCAGGAATACTCGCAGCGTCAACGCGAGCTCCGTGTGTGCACCAGAGGAGTCGCGCAATGGATCCAACACGCTTGCGATTTCCCCTCCGCCGTGGTCCGCGAGCGTTGAGAACACGAGCTCAACGGTGGAGAGCCCGGCAAACTCGACCACGGTGAGACTGTCTTCGAACGCAGCGTCGAGCGCCTGCCTGGCTTGGACGGCGCTTCGCGCGAGTGCGTCGGTCGGTGCGGGGGTGCCGATTCCGAGGTGCAGCCTGCTGCCGGCGATCGGCGTGAACTCCCGTACTCGCACAGCCAGTTCAGTGGCGACGTCGGAGCGTACGAAACCGCGTACTCGACCGTGGCTCGCCGCGAACACATGCTCGGCGCCCAACTCGTCGAACCATCGGCGGAGGAGCCGTTCCGCATCAATGGTGCGGGTTTTGGCGCCCAGCTCGAACGCGGTGAGTGTCGACTCGTGCACGCCCCAGCGGTGAAGCAGCGCAGGCGCTGCCGGTCCGCCAGCGCTGAGTGTGTCGAGCAGGGCTTGGCGACCGAGGTGCTCAGTCAGCGATGGATCGTGCGTGCGGAGCACCAGGTCGAAGAGTGCGGCGGCGAGTGAGGCGAGATCTCGCGCGTGGCTCGTGCGGCTCGATCGGGTAGCGATCACGAGCCGACCCGCGAGATCTCGATCTGAACCGACCGGGTGCAATTGTAGGCCGTCGTGGCGCACCCGCACAGGGCGCCCGGTCGCAATAGCGATGGCGTCGGAGACGTGGAGTCTCCCGGCGCCCGCGCTGGCGATGAGGTGCCCTTGGGAGTCGAGGAGAACTGCCCAGCCGTCGATCCTTCGCGCGAGTTCGGCGATCACTGCGGTGACCCCGCCTCGCCGGGCCACCTGCGTGAGCACGTTCATGCCGGCGGTCACGAGCCGGTCAGCTGCCGCTCGGTCATCAGCGATGATGGTGGTGAGCGTAGCGTGCAGGGCGACTCCGCCAAGGTCGGTGCCGAGGATCGCGGTCATCCCGTGTGTCGCGAGACTGGCACGAAGCGCCGGGGTGTCACGGTGTGAGATGAAGACCGCGCCGGTGAGCGCGTCTCGAATTGCACCGCCCTCGGTGAGGCGGCGCAGGAGTTCCTGTTCATCTCCGGTGACGAGCGTCGCATAGTTGGGGTTCCCCACGACGACATAAGCCTCGACGGGGGTGACTCCGTCGATGGGGGTGCGCTCGTCGATGCGCTGGGGCACACAGGTGCCGCCGACGAGCCGCACCACAGCAGAAAGGTCCAGAGCCATGCCGTGAGTGTACCAAGTGGTGGTCGGCCAAGGTGGGGATCATCACTTGGTGCAGTGACAAGCTGCTCCAATCCTCCGTAACATCTCCACAGTCACGTCCGCTCCCGCGTTCAGTCGGGTACGGCGCGGCGTGCCGAACGACTCGAACAACGAAGGAGTTTTCCTCATGAAGGCTGTGGTATTCCGCAATCCGGAGACCCGAGTAGAGGTTGCCAATGTCGATCTCGCCGCACCCAAGGCGGGAGAGGTGCGCGTCAAGATCGCCGCCGCAGGGGTCTGCCACTCCGATCTGCACGTGAAGCGCGGTGAGTGGGATGCCGCGGCTCCCATGGTGATGGGCCACGAAGGCTCGGGCGTCGTGCTCGAGCTCGGAGAGGGAGTCACCTCCCTCGCCGTTGGCGATCATGTGGTGCTCAGCTGGGTGCCGCCGTGCGGCGAGTGCCGCTACTGCCTGCAGGGGCACGAAGCACGCTGCCAGAAAGTTGCCACCCTCGTTGCGCCGCAGGGCGTGCTATTCGACGGCACCTCACGCCTGTCGCTCGGCGAGGAGCAGATCCACCACTACCTCGGCGTCTCTTCGTTCGCTGAGGAAGTCGTTGTGCCGGCATCCGGTGCGATCAAGGTGCGCGATGACGCACCACTCGATGTCATCGCCGTGGTCGGCTGCGCCGTTGCCACCGGTGTCGGCGCCGTGTTGAACACTGCGGCCGTAGAACCCGGGGCAACGGTGGCCGTGATCGGTTGCGGCGGCGTTGGACTGAACGTGGTCCAGGGCGCCAAGCTCGCCGGTGCTGAGCGCATCATTGCGATCGATATCGTCGCAGACAAGACCGCAATGGCACTCCAGTTTGGGGCGACGGACCGGATCGATTCCTCCGAGCGGGACGCCGTCGAGCAGCTGTTCGAGCTCATCCCCGACGGCGTCGACTATGCATTCGATGCCATCGGTCGCACAGTGACAACGGAACAGGCAATCCAGATGCTCGGTCTCGGCGGTGCAGCGGTCATCGTCGGCCTCCCACCCACTGGGGCTCGTGCCTCGTTCGAGCCGCTCGTGCTCGCAGAAGCAGACCAGCGCATCCTCGGCTCCAACTACGGCTCCGTTCGTCCCTCCATCGACATCCCCGCGCTGGTCGATCGCTACATGGACGGCCAGCTGAAGCTTGATCCGCTGATCTCAGGCCGACGCCCACTCGATGAGGCAGCAGAGGCCCTCGACGATCTCGAAGCGGGCGGCGTGCTGCGCACACTGCTCATCCCGTAATCCACTCAACGAAGAGAGAACACACACCATGACCCACACCACAGAACGGAAGGTCGACGCGGGCCTGCGCGAGGGGGTGATGTCTGGGCCAGAACTTGCGGCCCAGGCGATCGCCAGTATCGCACCGAGCGCCGTCATCGCCTTCACTGCAGCCTCGATCTTCCTCGGGGCAGGCAACGGCACAATGTTCGCGTTCGTGCTTGCCACGATCGTGATCCTCTGTGTCGGCTACATCGTCTCAATGTTCGCGCGCCGTCACGCCTCGGCCGGGTCGCTCTACACCTACGTCGCGAAGGGTCTCGGCCCGACCGGTGCATTCGCGGCTGGCGTCGCGCTGCTGATCGGATCCTGGGGCATCGCAGCGGGATCACTCGGCGGCGCCGTCGCCTACGCCTCTGATCTCTTGCAGATTTTCGGCATGGAGAGCGCCTCCAGCCTCGGCTGGTTGATCGTCCTCGCCGTGATCATCGGAGGGCTTGCGACTTTCTTCACGATCCGGGGAATCCGGATCTCAGCTCGGATCTCGCTCGTGCTCGAACTCGTATCGGTGTTCATCATCCTCGTGCTGCTCATCGCAGCGCTCGTCTGGCTCGGGCCGGACGCATGGGATCCCGCACAGTTCACGTTCGAGGGGGTCCCGTTCCAGGGTGTCGCCGCAGGCATGGTGCTGGGTATCCTCGGCTTCGTCGGCTTCTCCTCGGCTGACGCACTCGGGCGGGAAGCCCGCAACCCGCACACCGCGATTCCGCGTGCAATCATGTGGAGCGCCGTCGTTGTCGGCGTGCTCTACGTCTTCGCCGCATACACGCAGATCGCCGTGCTCGGCGATGACCTGGGCGAGGTGGCGAGCCCGCTGCAAGCGATCAACGAGCGGATCGGGATGCCAGGATGGTTTGCTCCCATCCTCGTGTTCGGTGTCGCTGCCTCGTTCTTCGCCGTCGTGGTCGCTCCGCTGAATGTCGTGGGCCGCATCATTTACGTGATGGGCAAGGAGGGCGTCGTGCCTGAGCGCTTCGGCCGCACACACGAGACGCACCTCACGCCGCACCGCGTACTGCTGATTGCTGGCCCTGCCGCGATCGCGCTCGACGTCATCCTGCTGCTCATGGGGACGCACCCGATGGACATCGTGGTGTGGGTGGATACCTACGGCACCTACGGCTACATGGTGGCGTACGCGCTCGTCGCGATTGCCGGTGTCGTGTACACCGCGCGACTCGGGATCCCCAACCGGCTCGTGTGGCTGTGCGCGGTAGTGGCGGTCGTCGCCATGGCGTACGTGTTCTTCGCGAACGTCTGGCCGATGCCAGTGTTCCCGATCAACGTCATCCCGTACCTGTTCGTTGCCACGATGCTCCTTGCGTTCTCTCGCTTCTGGTGGCTCAAGGCGAACCGGCCTGAGGTGCTCCAGCGCGTGGGAAACACGCACACCGAAATGATGGAGGGAGTCGGCTAACGAGCCGACGCTGAGTTGCAGCGGAACGGGGTCGGTCGCGCTCTGCGCGGCAGGCCCCGTTCCGTCGTATCGACCCAACGAGCGTGCGAGGTCAACATTGCTGGTGTACCTCCTCGTTCCTCACAGGCGGCGCACGGCACACAACAACCGGCTCCGCTCAATTGGAAATGGGGGAGACAGCGGCACGCTGTCACACTCCCACGCTGGTATGCGCAGCACGCTAAGCTAAACGGGTTCGTTCTGAGCACTCTGCTCCGTTCGCACGGCTTCAGGGGCCAATCCGGGTCCGCTCGCCACAGGCTGCATGCCGTAGCCCCCGCGAGCGTTGACGGCCACGACGTATCCCCACACCAGGAGCCAGCTATGACCCAGGCGACCACCACGGAAACGCCCAATGCGATCGACTCTCGTGTCTTTCCCCCGTCTGCGCGCCGCGGCAGCAGCTGTGGCGAGCTGAAGCTCGGCGAGATTCGTGCGACCGCGCTGACCGCCGAGTTCGGATCCCCGCTCTACGTCATCGACGAAGACGCCGCGCGCCAGCGCGCTGTCGAGATCCGCACGGCGCTCCAGAGTGAGGCAGCACGAGTCGGCACGTCAGCAACGGTCTACTACGCCACCAAAGCGTTCCTCTGTGTGGAGGTTGCGCGCTGGATGGCCGAGGAAGGCCTCGCGATCGACGTTGCGAGTGGGGGAGAGCTGTCCGTCGCGCTCGCCGCAGGAGTTGATCCCGCAGTCATCGGGTTTCATGGCAACAACAAGTCTGAGCGCGAGATCGAGCGGGCAGTGGAAGCCGGAGTCGGCACCATCATCCTGGACAGTGAATTCGAGACCGAGCGGGTGGCAGTTGCCGCCGCACGCGCGGGAATTCGCCAGCGAGTGCGATTGCGCGTCAACAGTGGCGTGCATGCATCGACCCACGATTTCCTTGCGACCTCCCACGAAGATCAGAAGTTTGGCCAGCCACTTGACGCTGCGCCGCGCCTGCTGCGCGAGATCCTGCGCCATGACAACCTTGAGTTTGTTGGCCTGCACTGCCACATTGGATCGCAGATCTTCGCGACCGACGGTTTCCGCGAATCCGCGAAGCGCCTGCTCAGCGCGTACCCTGAACTCGCGCAGATCGCGGGTCGCCCGATCCCCGAGCTGAACCTCGGAGGAGGCTTCGGGATCGCGTACACGAGCGCGGAGGCGGACGAAGCGCCGGCAATCGCGGATATTGCCCGCGAGCTTGCGTCCATCATCGCTGAGACTGCGTCCGAGATCGGAGTGCCGCTGCCGAAGCTCGCGTTCGAACCAGGCCGCAGCATCATCGGTCAGGCTGGTGTGACGCTGTACACGGTTGGCACCACGAAGGCGGTCCAGCTCGCTGGCAGCGACACAGCTGCCGACCCCGTGGATCTCGGCTTTGCTGAACGGCTCTATGTGAGCGTTGACGGCGGCATGAGCGACAACGCGCGGCCCGCGCTCTATGGCGCCGACTACCACGTGCGGATCGCCAACCGTGTCAGCGACGCAGCGCCCGCGCTCGTGCGCGTGGTCGGTAAGCACTGCGAGTCCGGTGACATTGTGGTGCAGCGAGACGTGCTCCCCGGCGATGTGCGTCCTGGAGACACCCTCGCGGTAGCCGCCACGGGGGCGTACTGCTGGTCGCTTTCAAGCAACTACAACTATGTACCGCGGCCTCCGGTCGTGGCGCTCTCAAACGGCTCCGCCCGCGTCATCGTGCGCGGTGAGACCGAAGACGAACTCCTTGCGAAAAGCGTCTCTGACGCCCCCCGCTTTACCCCAACCACGAACGGAGCAACCAAGTGAACGGATACCGTGATCTGCGCGTTGCGCTGCTGGGCTGCGGCTCAGTTGGCGCGCAGACGGCCAGACTCATCCTAGAGCACGGTGAGGAATTGGCATCCCGCATTGGCGCGCGGCTGACGCTCGCCGGGATCGCGGTCCGCGACGTACACGCTCAGCGAGACGTCGAGCTGCCGCAGGAACTCTTCACGACGGACGCGGAGCGCCTGGTGCAGGGCGCCGACATCGTCATCGAGCTCATGGGCGGCATTGAGCCGGCACGCTCGCTGATCCTGCAGGCGTTGCAGGGCGGGGCTGATGTGGTCACCGCGAACAAGGCGCTCATCGCGGCGCACGGACGCGAACTTGCTGACGCTGCAGAGCAGGTCGGTGCACAGCTTTCATATGAAGCAGCCGTCGCGGCTGCGATTCCGATCCTGCGCCCACTCCGCGAGAGCCTCGCTGGCGATCACATCACCCGCGTGCTTGGCATCGTGAACGGTTCAACCAACTACATCCTCGACCGCATGGACCGCTTCGGAGACAGCGCTGAGGACGCCATGCGGGTTGCGAGTGAGCTCGGATATCTTGAGGCTGATCCAACGCTCGACGTCGAGGGGTACGACGCCGCGCAGAAGGCGACGATCCTCGCGAGCATCGCCTTCCACACCGAAGTTCCCGTTGACGCCGTGCACCGCGAGGGAATCTCGGGCATCACGCTCACGCAGATCGAGGCAGCGAAACACGCCGGATATGTCATCAAGCTGCTCGCAATCGCCGAGCGCATCACCTCGAGCGACGGTGTCGCTGGCATTTCGGCGCGCGTGTATCCGGCACTGATTCGCCGCGACCACCCGCTCGCCGCGGTCTACGGTGGGAAGAACGCCGTGTTCGTGGAAGCTGAGGCAGCGGGCGAGCTGATGTTCTATGGCGCTGGCGCAGGCGGCGCTGAAACGGCGTCGGCCGTGCTGGGCGATCTCGTCTCCGCGGCACGCCGTCACGTTGTGGGCGGCCCCGGCATCGCAGGCTCGCTGCACGCCGAGCTTCCGATCCTGCCAGTGGGTGAGGTCAACACGGCCTACCAAGTGATGCTCGATGTGCATGATCAGCCTGGAGTGCTTGCCGGTATCGCTGGCATCCTGGCGGAGCACGGAGTATCGGCCGCCAGCGTGGAGCAGGCGATTGTCGAGGGCGAAGCTGATCGCGCCACGCTCGTGATCGGAACTCACGTCGCGCGCGAGGCCGACCTCGCCGCCATGGTTGATGCACTGCGCGCCTCCGAGATGGTATTCGCGGTGACGAGCGTGCTGCGGCTCGAGGGCAACGAATGAGCGCCGCCGCTCCGCGCGCCGTCCGCGTCAGGGTTCCCGCCACGAGCGCGAACCTTGGGCCCGGCTTCGACACGCTCGGGATTGCGCTCGCCTATGGTGATGATCTCACGGCGGTCACTCGCACCGAGCCAGGGGCCACCGTGGTGGTGACCGGGGTCGGCGAGGGCGAGGTGCCGACAGATGAGACAAACCTCGTCGTGCGCTCCGCCGCGCACGTCTACGAGCGGCTCGGACGCACGCTTCCCGGACTGAATCTTTCGGCAACGAACCGAATCCCACACGGGCGCGGCATGGGCTCCTCTGGATCCGCCATCGTCGCCGGCGTGATGATTGCTGCCGGGCTGCTTGAAAGCGATCCGGTGCAGCCGCTCGAGCTTACCGAGACCGAGCTGCTCGCGTTCGCGACCGAGCTTGAGGGGCACCCGGACAACGTGGCACCCGCGCTCTTCGGAGGGCTGACGATCGCATGGTCCACTGAGCAGGGTCCGCAGTTCAAGCGCCTCATGGTGCACCGAGGTGTCTCGCCGCTGGTGCTCGTGCCGAGTTTCACCATGTCGACTGAGCTGGCGCGTAGCCTGCAGCCGAAGCAGGTGCCGCATGAGGACGCCGTGTTCAACGTCTCCCGCTCTGCCCTGCTGATCGCGGCGCTCACGCAGAGCCCTGAGCTGCTCATGCAGGCCACCGAGGATCGACTGCACCAGGATTACCGCGGCGACGCAATGCCAGCAACCCGTGATCTCATTCGGGAGCTCCGGGCCGCAGGCCACCCAGCCGTTGTGTCGGGCGCTGGCCCCTCGATCCTGGTGCTGTCTAGCGGCCCGGCCGAGCGTCTTGCGGCCGCGGATCTTGTGGCGAGCGAACACCCAGACTGGCGCGTGCTGATCCTTGCCGTGGACACGAAGGGTGCTACAGTGGAGCCGATCCCCGCGTAGCCCGCGCCCTCGAATCGAGTGGTTCGGTTACCCGAGGCCGGGACGGTTTCGGCGCGAGTCCTCAGTGACACGCACCCGTCGAACTGCCTGTGGCCGCGGAGTGTGGATCGTTTTCCTCACCGAGACAAGATTGTCCGGTGATCCCGACGCACCTGATGTGCACCACCGCGGGAAGGCTCAGCCACATGCGCGCGCTTTTCCGACGGCGTTCCGAAAGGAAGAACGTGGAATCCAACGTAGAAGACCAGAACACCCCAGCAGTCGAGGAGACCGCACCGCCGCGTCGCCGCGCCTCACGCCGCGTCACCGCGGCAGCGGGTGCAACGACCGAGGCGGTCGCTCCGGCGGCAGCTGCTCCGGCGGCTGCTGCTCCGGCAGCCGAGGCTCCCGTCACCGCGCCGGTCGCCGCTGAGGCTGCTCCGGCTGCTGCTCCGGCGGCTGCTCCGGCTGAGGCCGCCCAGGCAGAGCCAGCAGCTGAGGCACCGAAGAAGCGTGCGCCCCGCACGCGCAAGAAGGTCGAAGCTGCCGAGGCACCTGCTGCTGCAGACTCGGCCCCGAGCGCAGAAGCTGCCGCGGGCGACGCCGTTGAGGCGGCTGAGCCGGCTCCGAAGAAGCGAGCGACCCGCAGCCGTAAGAAGCCTGTTGAGGCCGACGTCGAGGCTCCAGGTCCTGATGCCGAGCCCGCGACGGCCCCTGCGGCTGCCGATGCAGCTGCGAGCGAGGTTCCTGCTGAGGCTCCTGCTGAGCCTGCGAAGCGCACGCGCAGCCGCCGAGTAAAGACGGAAGAGGCCGCGCCAGAGGTACAGGCTCCCGAGTGCCGCCGAGACCGCTCCCGCGCAGGCTGAGGGCGACGCCGCAGATGCGGCTCCCGCGCAGCCCAGCGAAAACGGTGAGGGCGAGAAGTCGTCGCGCAGCAACCGTCGCAGCCGGGGCCGGGGCCAGAAGAACGACGCCGCCGAACAGGCGTCCGAGTCGGCCGAAGCTCCGAGCGACAGCGACGACTCGAACAAGGGCGGCCGCGGCCAGAACCAGAACGGCGAGAAGAACCGCCGCAACGGTGACAACCGCGAGAACCGCGAGAACCGCGATGGCGGTCAGAACCGCGAGAACCGCGAGAACCGCGAGAACCGCGACAGCCGTGACGGCGGTCAGAACCGCGAGAACGGCCAGGGTCAGAACGGGCCGAGCTCCGACAAGAACAGCGCCGACAACTCCTCGCGCTCGAGCCGCACCCGTCAGCGCGACCGCAAGCGTCGTGGCGCGGGAGACGACCTCGAGCCGGAGATCACCGAGGACGACGTCTTGCTGCCGATCGCTGGCATTCTCGATGTGCTCGACAACTACGCGTTCGTGCGCACGAGCGGTTACCTCCCGGGCACGAGCGACGTGTATGTCTCACTCGGACAGGTGAAGAAGTACGGCCTGCGCCGCGGCGACGCAGTGGTGGGCGCGATCCGCCAGCCGCGTGAGAGCGATGCAGGCAATCGCCAGAAGTACAACGCCATCGTGAAGATCGACTCAGTCAACGGGCGTACGCTCGAAGAGAACGAGAAGCGCCCCGACGTCGCAGACCTCACCCCGATCTACCCGGACACCCGGCTGCGCCTCGAAGGTACCCCTGACGCACAGCTCGGCCGCGCGATCGATCTCGTTGCCCCGATTGGCCTCGGCCAGCGTGGCCTCATCGTGCTCCCGAACCACACGGCAGGCACCGCGCTGCTCGGCGAGCTTGCCGAGGCAGTTCGCGCGAACGCCCCCGAAGCGCATCTCATGTTGGTGCTTGCGGACGCACAGCCCGAGGACGTCACACACCTCGAACGCACCATCCGCGGAGAGGTCGTAGCGGCAACGTTCGATCGCCCAGCAGAGGATCAGGCCACGATCGCTGAGCTCGCCATCGAGCGCGCAAAGCGCATGGTGGAGCTCGGCCACGACGTGGTCGTGCTGCTTGACTCGTTGAACAGCTTTGCTCGCGCATACGCGCAGGCGCAGCACACTCCGACGCGTCCGGCACACGACGAGATCGACGAGTTCGCACTCGGACAGCTCAAGAAGCTCCTCGCGGCCGCGCGCAAGGTCGAGAACGGTGGCTCGCTCACCATCCTCGCCACGGCGCACCACGGCACGGGCATCGCCGCTGACAAGACACTGCTGCGTGAGGCTCGCCGCGTTGCCAACAGCGAGATCCGCATCGCCAAGACGCGAGCGGGTGTTGCCCCGGTTGTGGACCTGGCGAAGTCTCGCACGCTCAATGCTGGCACCATGCTCAGCGCTGAGGAGTCGAGCGTGCTCGACCTCGTCCGCACCGCACTGCACGATGACGACGCCCCCAAGCGCGTGTTCGAGCGGATCCGTGCGACGACATCGAATGCTGCATTGCTCGCGGAGATCCAGCGCTCCGGCGGTCTCGCCTAGCGAGTTCTCGCGCTCCGCGACCGATCACGGCTTCTCCGTCATCCTGCGCGCGCGGAGCACGCCGCGGGATCCAGCATCACACTGGATCCCGCGGCTTCGACCGGCTTTCCGGTCGGAGCGCAGGATGCAGAGCTCACATCACCCGGAGGAAACATGTTCGAACAGGTCGCGGGGCTGCTCACCGAGCACGCGCAGCTGCAGGAAGACCTCGCCGATCCGGCGCTCCACGCCGATCCGGCGCGCGCGAAGAAGGTAAACCGGCGTTACTCCGAGCTCAACAAGATCAAGGTGGCGCACGAGCACTGGCAGCAGTTGCAGAGCGACCTCGAAGCCGCGCGCGAACTCGCGCGTGAGGACGAGGCCTTCGCTGAGGAGATTCCCGAGCTCGAGACCGCGCTCGCTGAGGCGCAGGAGAAGGTGCGCCGACTCCTGATCCCGCGTGATCCCGACGACGGTCGTGACGTGATTCTTGAGATCAAGGGCGGCGAAGGAGGCGCAGAATCCGCGCTCTTCGGCGCCGATCTACTCCGCATGTACATGTACTACGCAGAGTCGAAGGGGTGGAAGACCGAGATCCTCGAGAAGGATGAGAGCGACCTCGGCGGCTACAAAAACGTTCAGGTCGCGATCAAGACAAACGCGAGCGATCCATCTCAGGGCGCTTGGGCGCACCTCAAATACGAGGGCGGCGTGCACCGCGTGCAGCGTGTCCCCGTGACCGAGTCGCAGGGCCGCATCCACACATCAACCACTGGCGTACTCGTGTACCCGGAGGTTGATGAGCCGGAAGAGGTCGAGATCCACCAGAACGACCTCAAGATCGACGTCTATCGTTCTTCCGGCCCGGGAGGCCAGTCGGTCAACACGACAGACTCCGCCGTGCGCATCACGCACCTCCCGACAGGCATCGTCGTTGCCATGCAGAACGAAAAGTCGCAGCTGCAGAACCGTGAAGCCGGCATGCGCGTGCTGCGGGCGCGAATCCTCGCACGGCAGCAGGAAGAGAAGGCGGCCGAAGCGAGTGCGCATCGTTCGAGTCAGATCCGCACCATGGATCGCTCTGAGCGGATTCGCACCTACAACTTCCCGGAGAACCGTATTGCGGATCACCGGACAGGCTTCAAGGCTTACAACCTCGACCACGTCATGAACGGGGCGCTCGATCCGGTGATTGAGTCCTGCATCCGAATGGACGAGGAATCGCGCTTGGAGGCGCTCGGACAGTAGTCCACGCCACACCAGCAGCCACATCCGGCCGCTCAGTAGCCGTTCACCTTCCTTGGAAGTGGACCGCAGCTGGGCGGCCGAATTGGTCTCCCGCGGGGTACTCGCGCGCGTTACGCTGATGCCATGACCGCTACTGTGTTGCCCATTGTCGGACCCGTTGTCACGCTGCGTGCACCGCAGCAGGCTGACCACGCGCCTCTCGTCGCGATTCTCTCCGAGCCGGAGGTCGCCATCTGGTGGGTGGGATACACCCCCGAGCGTGTACAAGCCGAGTTCATCGACAGCCCCGAAAGCGTCCGCATCATTGAGGTCGCGGGGGAGTGCGCCGGCGCAATGTATGTGCTGCGAGGCGAAGACCCCGAATACCCCACCACAGTCATGCACATCTTCATCGGAACTCGATTCCGCGGCAACCGTGTCGGCGAAGAAGCGCTCGCGCTTGCTATCCGAGCCGAGTTTGCTGACGGAATCAGCCGCATCACCCTCGATCCCAACATCAACAACGAGGGGGTCATCCGAAGCTACGAACGGCTCGGCTTCCAACGCATTGGTGTGCTGCGTGACTACCAGGTGCGTCCGGGCGGCAAGCTGGAGGACGCCGTGTTCCTCGATCTCACTCGCAGCGACTTCCCGGATGGGCCGCCGCTGCCGCAACGCAGCTAGGCGCAGGCCGCGCGGGGCCTGGTTCCGGCGCTGATTCCTGCTGTGGTGCCGGCTCTGGTGCTGGGTTCTGTTCTGGTGCTGGCTTCTGTTCTGGTGCTGGGTTCTGCTCTGGTGCTGCGCCCTGAGCTGGGGGCTCGCCTTGCTCTGGGGGCTCGCCTCGTCGCACTCGCGCAGGAAATCCGAGTTCGCGCAGGGTGCTTTCCCGGGATTCCTGCTGCTGGAGTGAGAATCTCCTGCGCGAGCGCAACGGCCAGCGGCCACCGAGCGCTCCGCTTATAGCTAAATGCAGGCTCTCCATCCTGGGGCGCAGGCGAGCCGAGCACTATTGAGCAGCGCACTATGTTTCGCTGTTGCGCCCTGATCTGGGGGCTCGCCTCGTCGCACTCGCGCAGGAAATTCGAGTTCGCGCAGGTTGTTTCCCCGGGATTCCTGCTGCTGGAGCGAGAATCTCCTGCGTGAGCTCAACGGCCAGGGGCCATCGAGCACCCCGGCATGCCCTGCGCCGCTGCCCCTTCTTGCGCCGCTGAGTTGTGCTGCACTGCTGTGCTGCACTCTGCTGCACCATTGCGCTGTGCTGAGCTGCACTGCCGCACCGGGCCGCACCGCACCGGACCGCAGCTGGACCCTATTGAGCCGCCTCTCCACACTGTTGCGCGTATTCACCCTGCGCAGAGTTGCTCACTCGTCGCACTCGCGCAGGAAATCTGAGTTCGCGCAGGATGCTTTCCGGGGAGTCCTGCTGTTAGAGCGAGAATCTCCTGCGCGAGCTCAACGGCCAGGGGCCATCGAGCGCCCCGGCACCCCGAGCGGTGAACCGGGGCGCGGCGGCGGAGTAGCATGGAGCCTATGCGCACTGCACGGCCACTTCTTCCCTGGATCGTGTGGGGGACGGCCGCGGCGCTGTACGCGGTGGCGATTATCAACCGGTCGTCGTTATCGGCCCTCGGCCCTGCCGCACAGGAACACTTCGGCATCGATGCGACCACACTCGCGACGTTCCCGATGATCCAGCTGATCGTCTACGCCGCGCTCCAGATCCCGGTTGGTGTGCTGATCGACCGTGTCGGTGCGACGTCGATGCTGCTGGGCGGCTCGATCCTCATGGTGCTCGGGCAAGTCGTGATGGCGACGGTGCACAATGTGGAGCTGGCAATTCTCGCGCGAGTGCTGGTCGGAGCAGGTGATGCCTGCACGTTCATCAGCGTGATGCGATTGCTCCCCGAATGGTTCGCACTCAAACAACTTCCCGTGGTGAGTCAGCTCACCGGGCTCATCGGTCAAGCTGGGCAGCTTGTGTCCGTCGCGCCGCTCGCACTCTTTGTGAGTCTCGCCGGATGGACGAGCGGGTTCCTCGGTCTTGCCGCGGTTGGCCTGCTCGTCACGATTCTGGGCGCGCTGGTGATCCGAGATCGGCCTGGCGTTGGCACGTTTGCCGAACGAATTCTGGGCAAGACTGGCAAGATCACACGCAACGCGCGCAGCCTGGGCGGGATCCACAACACCGGCACCGTAGAGATGGCGCCGCCGAGCACAGAGATGATCCCGGTGATGCGTCCGACGCGCGTGCGGGGGCTCGGCTTCTGGGATCAGGCGCGGCGGTTGCTCCGTATCCCCGGGGTGCGGCTCGCGTACTGGGTGCACTTTACGTCCCCGTTCGCTTCGAATGTTTTTCTGTTGCTGTGGGGCACACCGTTCCTTGTGGGTGGCATCGGCCTGTCGCCGGCGGCGGCTGGCGGGATGCTGAGCCTCACCGTGATCTCCTCGATGTTCGCCGGTCTCGTGCTCGGGCCGATCAGCTCTCGTTTCCTGGAACGTCGCGTGTGGGTCAACCTCGGGATTGTGATCGGGATCGTGACGGCCTGGGTTGCGGTGCTCGTGTGGCCTGGAACGCCGCCCACGTGGCTGCTCATCGTGCTGCTCGTCGTGATGCCGCTGGGCGGGCCTGCCTCGATGATTTCGTTCGAGGTGCTGCGCTCGCACACCCCGCGCAGCTTCACCGGGTTCGCGACAGGACTTGTCAACACCGCCGGTTTCACGGCGTCGTTGCTCGTGATCCTGCTCATCGGTCTCGTACTCGATTGGCAGGGTGCCGGATCACCTGAGGACTACTCGCTCAGCGCGTTCCGCGTCGCCTTCGCCGTGCAGATCCCATTCTGGGTGCTCGGCATTGTCATGATCATCATTGAGCAGCGCCGCACAGGGCGTTGGATGCGCGAGAACGACCGCAAGCTGCGCTGAGTGTGATTCGCCCGAATCGGCGAGCTCCAGCGCTCCTTAAATCATGTAGAAATCGGCCATGTCTGGCTGTTCCGCAGGTGCACCGCGGCGCGGGCGGCCCTGAGCCGGGATCCCGGTGAGCGTGGTCCAGGGTGGGGCGGAGTGCACGACGACGGCGTTCGCACCGACGGCTGAGTCGTCGCCCAGCTCAATATTGCCGAGGAGTTTTGCTCCAGCTCCAACGATCACACGGTCCCCAAGCGTGGGGTGGCGCTTGCCGGCGCCGTGGCCGGTGCCACCCAGAGTGACTCCGTGGTAGATCAGCACGTCATCGCCGACCTGGGCGGTTTCGCCGATGACCACGCCCATACCGTGATCGATGAACAGCCTGCGACCGATCGTTGCGCCCGGGTGGATCTCGATCCCGGTGAAAAAGCGGGTGAGCTGCGAGATCGCGCGCGGCAGGAACCGCATGCCGCGCCGCCACAGCGCGTGCGAGACGCGATGCCACCAGACGGCGTGGAGCCCCGAGTAGATGAAGAACACTTCGCCACGGCCCCGCGCTGCGGGATCGTGCGCTCGCGCCGCGTCGACGTCCTCCCGCATTCGGGAAAAGAAACTCACTCTGCCTGGTCCATTCGCTCGGTGATGGTGGTGCTTACGCCAACGCCGGGCCGGGCAAAAATATGCCCGGACCCGGCGGTCAGCAGTGTTTCGCGCGCGGAGCGTTTAGACCGCGAGATCCTCATAAAGCACCGTGGAGAAGTAGCGCTCGCCGAAGTCGGGGATAATCACAACGATCTTCTTTCCCGCGTTCTCGGGGCGCTTTGCCACCTGGGTGGCTGCCCACACTGCGGCTCCGCCCGAGATGCCTGCGAGGATGCCCTCGTCGGTTCCGAGTGCGCGCGCGGTGGTGATGGAATCAGCAAGTGCAACGTCGATGACTTCGTCGTACACCTCGCGGTTCAGGATCGGGGGCACGAAGTTGGCGCCGAGGCCCTGGATCTTGTGCGGGCCTGCGGTGCCCTCGGTGAGCAGGGGCGAGTCGATGGGCTCGACCGCGATGACCTTGACTCCGGGGTTCTGCTCTTTGAGGTATCCGCCTGCGCCGGTGATCGTGCCGCCGGTGCCGATGCCGGCGACGAAGATGTCGACTGCGCCATCGGTGTCTGCCCAGATCTCCGGCCCGGTGGTGGCACGGTGGATCGCGGGGTTCGCGGGGTTTGCGAACTGCTGGGCGAGGACTGCGCCCTCGGTGCTGGCTGCGATCTCCTCAGCCTTGGCGACGGCACCCTTCATGCCGAGCGGGCCTTCGGTGAGGACGATCTCCGCACCGTACGCGGCGAGCAGCTTGCGTCGCTCAACGCTCATGGTCTCTGGCATGGTCAGAATCACGCGATACCCGCGGGCCGCGCCTACGAACGCCAGCGCGATGCCAGTGTTGCCGCTTGTGCCCTCAACAATGGTGCCGCCCGGCTGCAGTTCGCCTGACTGCTCAGCCGCGTCGATGATCGCGATGCCGATCCGGTCCTTGACGGAACCGGCGGGGTTGTAGAACTCGAGCTTCGCGAGCACCTCAGCGCCAGCGTTCTCGGTCACGCGGTTCAGGCGGACGAGGGGCGTGTTGCCGAAGGCCTGGGTGATGTTGTCGTAGGTCCGTGCCATGGGTGTAGATCCTCCTGGGTATCGGTGCAGCCGTCAAAAACTATAGCTGTACCTTATCGGAGATGTTTGTGTGTGTTATGAGCTGTTGCGCTGTGTGACGGCCACCACGCGCGGTCGCGCGCGAGAAACGTGGGAGAGTGGGGGAGTGCAGGAGCAAGAACACGTTGAGATGGGCGCGGCAATCGCGCAGTTGGAAGCTATTCTCGCTGCGGGCGGCATCGAGGAGGCAGGTGTAGACGTCGAGCTGATCCTGGCTCATGTGCTGGGGGTGTCGCGTGGACGCGTGCAAGCGCTCGCGGTGATGCACGAGTCGGTGGCACCGGATCGCTTCGCAGCGGCAACTGAACTCGCAGAGGAGCGCGCTAGGCGCGTCCCACTGCAGCACCTCACCGGTCGGGCGCCGTTCCGGGCGATTGAACTGTCGGTGGGTCCCGGGGTCTTCGTGCCACGGCCGGAGACCGAGACCGTCGCGCAGTTCGCGATCGATGCGTTGCAGCAGTGCCCGAGCCCCGAGCCGATCGCCGTTGATCTATGCACCGGCAGCGGCGCGATCGCGCTGTCCCTGGCGCACGAGGTGCCGACAGCGCGCGTGGTGGCGCTCGAGAAGAGCCGTGAAGCGTATGCCTGGGCTGAGCGCAACGTGCGCGAGTGGGGGGATGGTCGGGTCGAGCTGATTCTCGGTGACGTGGCCAAGCTCTCGACGATTCCGGCGTTCCTCGGGGTCGCTGGACACGTCGACGTGCTGATCTCAAACCCACCGTATGTGCCTGCGGACATGGTGCCGCGCGATCCGGAAGTCCGTGATCATGACCCCGCGCTTGCGCTCTACGGTGGCGCTGACGGCCTCGACGTCGTGCGGATCATCAGCCGCCAGGCGCGGAATCTCGTCAAGCCGGGCGGACTCCTGGTGCTCGAACACGCAGAGCTTCAGGGAGATGCCATTCGGAATCTGCTTGCCGCCGACGGTTGGCGCGCTGCAGCCACACACCCCGACCTGACGGGGCGGGATCGGGCGACGACAGCGCTGCGCTAAGCGATCACGGGCATCATTCATGCGGCGGCAACGCATGTGCCCAGGGTGGCAGGAGTAGAATCGATCGCTATGGCCGAGGTCTTCGATTGTTCCGATAGCTCCCAGCTGCTCAGCGGCACCCGTACCGCGCGGCGCGCGATTGGGCAGGGGGCGCTTGTGGTGCTTCCCACTGACACTGTGTACGGTGTCGGCGCCGACGCGTTCTCGCCCGAAGCGGTGCAGCGGCTCCTCGATGCGAAGGGCCGTGGCAGGCAGTCGCCCCCGCCCGTGCTGATCCCGAACACCGGGACGCTTGCAGCACTCGCCGCCGAGGTGACGGAACCGCTCGAAGCGCTCGCTGCCGAATTCTGGCCAGGTGCGCTCACCATTATCACTCGGGCAAATCCGTCGTTGAGTTGGGATCTTGGAGATACCGGCGGCACGGTTGCACTCCGGATCCCGAACCACCCGCTCGCGCTTGAACTGTTGCAGGAGACTGGCCCGCTCGCCGTATCCTCTGCGAACAAGACCGGTGAACCGGCTGCTCGCACCGCCGCTATCGCGCAGGAGATGCTGGGCGACAGCGTTGCCGTGTACCTCGAAGCGGGGGAGGCCGATGGCAGTGGCGTCTCCTCGACAATCATCGATGCGACGAAGCTCACCGCTGAGGGGGGCACGATCCGGATTCTTCGTGCTGGCGGCGTGAGCCGGGAAGCCATCGTCGCACTCCTCCCGCAGGTCACCGTCGAGGACTAGCGTGTTTTCGTACCTCGTCGTCGTCGCGGTTGCGGCCCTTGTCACAGCTGTCGCGTCGTACGCGGTGCTGCGGCTGAGTCGTCGCTACCGCCTCGCCCCTGAGGTGCGCGAGCGGGATGTGCACAGCACGCCGACGCCCAGGCTGGGTGGCATTGCCATGTTCATCGGGGTGCTCGCTGCGTTTGCCGTTGCAGCGACACAGCGCGAGTTCGCAGAGCTCTACGCCGAAACCCCGCAGATGTGGGCGCTCGTCGGTGCCTGCGCGATCATCGCTGCGGTGGGGATCTTGGACGATCTCCTCGATCTCGATTGGATGATCAAACTCGCAGCGCAGCTCATCGCATCCGGCATCCTCGCGTGGAGCGGCCTGCAGATCGTATCGCTGCCAGTCGGAGAGACCCAGATCATTGGCTCGCCAGCAGTGAATTTCGTGCTCACGGTATTCCTGATGACCCTCGTGATGAACGCTGTCAACTTCGTGGACGGTCTCGATGGGCTCGTTGCTGGGGTGGCGATTATCGCGAGTCTCGCGTTCTTCGTGTACACGATCATGCTGCAGGATCAGATAGGCCGCTTTGATTCAGTGACGATTGCGAGCTTGATCGCCGCCGTGATCGTCGGTATCTGTGTCGGATTCCTTCCCTTCAACTGGTACCGCGCCAAGATGTTCATGGGGGACACTGGGGCACTGCTCGTCGGCCTGTTGATGGCGACGTCCACGGTCTCGGTGACCGGACAGTTGCCTGCTTCAGCGCTCGATCAGAAGCTCGTGATCGCCAGCTATATCCCGATCGTGCTCCCCATCGCAGTGCTCGCGCTGCCGCTCGCCGACTTCACGCTCGCCGTTGTGCGACGGATGTTGGCGGGAAAGAGCCCATTTGAGGCGGACCGAATGCACCTGCATCATCGCCTCCTCGATATGGGGCATTCCCCGCTCCAGGCTGTCTCGATCTTCTACCTGGGGACGGCCGTGCTCTCGAGCGCGCTCCTTCTGGCGTACACGATGCAGAGTCTGGTGCTTCCCTGTGTCGTCCTCGTTGTTGGGCTGCTCGCCTGTGCAGTCATCCTCTTTTTCCCAGCCAAGCGAGTGCGCGCAGCGCTCGCGCAGCGCGGCTTGATACCGTTGACGTCGCGCCCGCACGCCTCAGCTGCCGACGCCGATCACCCCAGACCACCGGGCGGCCCCAGTTGGGTGCCGCCGATGAAAGGACCCCCGAGTGACCGCACCCGCCACGCCCGATTCGAATGACTTGGGCCCTCGGCCGATGCCGGCCTCGCAGCCGCTTCTTCTGCGCGCACTGCGCTGGGGAATTATTGCGACGGTGGCTCTGATCATTCTTTTCGCCGGAGTCGGGTGGCTCGTAGACGGCTCACGCGGGCTCGCCGGTGGGATTCTCGGCGCCGCGATTGGGGGCGTGCTGCTCGGGCTCACCGTTGGCTCGATCGCATTCGCCAACCGGTTCATCGACAGCCCGAACTACATCGTGGTGTTCTTCGTGATCGTGCTGGGGAGCTGGCTGGTGAAGTTCATCGGCTTCATCGTCGCCGCGGTGCTGCTCCGGGATCAGCCGTGGCTCAACCCCACGGTGCTGTTCCTGGGGATTGTCAGCGGTGTCCTTGTTTCTATCGTGATCGACGTGGTTGTCGTCGCGAAATCCCGCATCCCGATCGTGCCGAACGTCGGATAACTTCCCCGAGGAATGAAACTCATCCGACGAACTGTGGTTTCAGTTTCGCTCCAGGTGAAATCATTGCTAGGATTACTGTGTTCCCTGCTGGGTCGCACTATTGCTTGTGCGCGTAGGGCCGGGGGCACGACCATCGTTCGACGATGTGCAGCATGCCTGCACCCCGAATCAGGAGAATGGCGCTGTTCGCAAACGCTGTGCAACTCGTGACCCCCAGTCTGTTTACCGCCGAGGAGGGTGGGTTCCACCCGCCGTCGCTTGACGAGTTCTTCCCAGAGGCACTCTTCTTCGAGGGTACGATCTTTGAGATTAACCGGATCATGTTGATCCGAATCATCATGGTGATCGTGCTTCTCGTCCTCTTCTGGCTTGGCACGCGCCGAATGAAGGTGATCCCCACCCGAGCGCAGTCCCTCACGGAGATGGCGCTTGACTTTGTCCGGGTGAGCATCGGCGAGGAACTGCTCGGCAAGAAGGACGCCAAGCGCTTCATGCCGATCCTGATGACCATGTTCTTCTTGATCCTGGCATTCAACATCACGGGCATTATCCCGTTCATGAACATTGCCGCCTCGTCGGTCGTCGGTTTCCCGATCGTGCTCGCGATCGTCTCGTACGTCATGTTCATCTACGCGGGTGTCAAGAAGAGCCCGGGGAAGTTCTTCAAGAACTCCCTCTTCCCGGCTGGCGTGCCGTGGCCGCTCTACATCCTCGTGACGCCGATCGAGTTCTTCTCGACCTTCATCATGCGTCCTGTCACGCTCGCACTGCGATTGCTGATGAACATGCTCGTCGGGCACCTCTTGCTCGTCCTGTTCTTCGCCGCCACGCAGTTCTTCCTCTTTGATTCGGACGGCATCTTCAAGCTGTTCGGTATCGGTACCTTCGCGTTCGGCTTCGCGTTCACACTCTTCGAGATCCTCGTTGCCGTGCTGCAGGCCTACGTCTTCACACTTCTCACCGCTGTCTACATCCAGCTCGCGCTGGCTGAAGAGCACTAAACCCCACCGGGTGCGGCGACCGCCGCACTCACACACGGAAGGAAACACATACTGTGTCTGTTCTCGCTGAAATCTCGGGCAACATCGCAACCGTCGGTTACGGTCTCGCTGCCATCGGCCCCGCCATCGGTGTGGGCATCGTCGTCGGCAAGACGATCGAGGGCGTTGCTCGTCAGCCCGAGCTCGCCGGCCGCCTCCAGGTCCTGATGTGGATCGGTATCGCCTTCACCGAGATGCTCGCGCTCATCGGTATCGCGACGTACTTCATCTTCACCAACTAATCCACTTCCTCAAGTCTTGAAAGGGAGGCACTGATGCTCAACGCAGTAATCTTTGCCGCTGCTGAGGAAGGCGCGGTCCAGAACCCGCTGATTCCGGCGTGGTACGACATTTTCTGGTCGTCGGTCGCATTCATCGTTATCCTCATCGCTTTCTGGAAGGTCTTCCTCCCGAAGCTCCAGGCGATGCTTGATGCACGCGGTGAGGCAATCGAGGGCAACATCGCCAAGGCTGACGAGGCCCAGGCGAAGGCTGAGGCTGCTCTGCAGGAATACACTGCACAGCTGGCCAGCGCCCGCCAGGAGGCTGGCGAGATCCGTGACTCGGCTCGTGCCGACGCCACCAAGATCATCGCCAAGGCCAAGGATGATGCTGTGACCGAGCAGGCGCGCATCACGCACGCAGCGCAGGCGCAGATTGAAGCCGAGCGTCAGAGCGCAGCGGTTTCGCTGCGCAAGGATGTTGGCTCGCTCGCTATCGATCTCGCTTCGAGCGTCGTTGGCGAGAGCCTCACGAACGATCAGAAGGCATCCGCGCTCGTGGATCGCTTCCTCGCTGATCTTGAGGCGTCCGAGAAGGCGGCCAAGTAATGGGTAGCGCGTCACGCGAAGCTCTGGCCCAGGCCCGGGCCGCGATCACCGGGCGTCTCGCCCAGAGCGCTGGCGCCGAGCTGCTGCAGGCTGCGGCCCGCATCGCGGAGAGCCCAGCGCTCGCTGCGGCACTCGGCGACGCGTCGGCTCCGGCCGAGGCGAAGTCGCAGGTGGTCGAGCGGTTGTTCGGCGGGTTCTCCGCTGGCGCGCGCTCAGTGCTGTCTGCCGCTGTGGCCGGACGCTGGTCCAACGTCGCAGAGTTCGTCGACGGTGTCGAAGAACTCGCTCTCCGCGCTGAGAGTGGAGCCAACCCCGAGCTCTCTGATGAGCTGCTCGCGGTTGCTGACCTCGTCGCACGGAACCACGAACTGCAGCTGAGTCTCGGCAGCAAGCTCGCGGACCCGGCTGGCAAAGTCGCACTCGTGACTCGTCTGCTCGAGGGGAAGATCTCGGCCTCCGCTGCCGGCATCGTCCGTCACCTGGTGTCGGCCCCACGCGGTCGCCGTCTCGACTCAGCGCTGCGTCACTCCGCACGTGTCGTCGCTGACCAGGGAGGCAACGAGCTCGCTACGGTGACCGTGGCTGCACCGATCACTGCTGAGCAGCAGACCCGCCTTGCGCGTGCGCTTGAGCAGTCGGCTGGTCGCCCGGTCAAGATCACGACCGTGATCGATCCCGCACTCGTCGGTGGTATCCGGATCCAGCTCGCAGACGACATCATCGACGGCAGCATTCGTGCTCGCCTCGAAGATCTCCGCCTGAAGCTCGCGGCGTAGGCACAACTTTTCATCCCGGGGGCGGCGCTTCCGGATCAGACAGAGGAAACGAAATGGCAGAACTCTCCATCAGCCCGGACGAGATCCGGAATGCGCTGAAAGACTTCGCAGCGTCGTATGAGCCCGCCCAGTCGGGTAAGACCGAGGTCGGCTCGGTTGTTGACGCTGCTGACGGCATCGCCCACGTCGAGGGTCTCCCCGGCGTCATGGCGAACGAGCTGATCCGCTTCGCGGACGGCACCCTGGGACTCGCCCAGAACCTTGAAGAGGACGAGATTGGTGTGGTCGTCCTTGGCGAGTTCACCGAGATCGCAGAGGGCCAGCCGGTCACGCGCACCGGTGAGGTCCTCTCCGTTGCTGTGGGCGAGGGCTACCTCGGCCGCGTGGTCAACCCACTGGGTGACCCGATCGATGGCCTCGGTGAGATCACGGGCGTCGAAGGTCGCCGCGCGCTGGAGCTGCAGGCTCCCGGCGTGATGCAGCGTAAGTCGGTGCACGAGCCGCTGCAGACCGGTATCAAGGCAATCGACGCGATGATCCCCGTTGGCCGCGGCCAGCGTCAGCTCATCATCGGCGACCGCCAGACCGGGAAGACCGCACTGGCGATCGACACGATCATCAACCAGAAGGCGAACTGGGAGTCGGGCGACACCACGAAGCAGGTTCGCTGCATCTATGTCGCAATCGGCCAGAAGGGCTCGACCATCGCTTCGGTGAAGGGCGCGCTCGAAGAAGCTGGTGCAATGGAGTACACCACGATTGTGGCGTCGCCGGCATCGGATCCCGCAGGCTTCAAGTACCTCGCACCGTACACCGGCTCGGCTATCGGCCAGCACTGGATGTACGACGGCAAGCACGTCCTCATCATTTTTGATGATCTCTCGAAGCAGGCTGAGGCGTACCGCGCGGTCTCCCTCCTCCTGCGTCGTCCGCCGGGGCGCGAGGCATACCCGGGCGACGTCTTCTACTTGCACTCCCGTCTCCTGGAGCGGTGTGCAAAGCTGTCCGACGAGCTCGGCGCAGGTTCGATGACGGGTCTCCCGATCATCGAGACGAAGGCCAACGACGTCTCGGCGTACATTCCGACCAACGTGATCTCGATCACCGACGGCCAGATCTTCCTCCAGTCGGATCTCTTCAACGCAAACCAGCGACCCGCAGTCGACGTGGGCATCTCGGTGTCCCGCGTGGGCGGCGATGCGCAGGTGAAGTCGATCAAGAAGGTCTCGGGCACGCTCAAGCTTGAGCTCGCGCAGTACCGGGCTCTCGAGGCATTCGCGATGTTTGCTTCGGATCTTGACGCGGCCAGCCGTCAGCAGCTCGCTCGTGGCGCTCGCCTCACCGAGCTCCTGAAGCAGCCGCAGTACACGCCGTTCCCGGTTGAGGATCAGACGGTGTCGATCTGGGCTGGCACCAAGGGCTACCTGGATGACGTGCCCGTTGAGGACATCCTCCGCTTCGAGCGTGAGTTCCTTGACTACCTCGGCCGCAACTCCGAGGCGCTCAACACGCTCCGCGCGACGAACGTACTCGACGACGACACCGTCGCCGAGATCACCGCGCAGATCGAGAAGTTCAAGAGCGAGTTCCGCACCGCTTCGGGCCACAGCCTGAACGAGCAGTTCGCGGAGCTCGACGAGGCCGAGATCAAGCAGGAGCAGCTGGTCGTAAAGAAGTAGTGCAGAATCCCGGTGGGGGTCAACGCCCCCACCGGTTCCGCACGACCAGCCAGCACCAACCAACACAGGAGAGACATGGGAGCGCAACTTCGGGTCTACCGGCAGAAAATTCGTTCTGCCCAGACGACCAAGAAGATCACCCGTGCGATGGAGCTGATCGCGGCCTCTCGCATTCAGAAGGCGAAGGCACGCGTCGAAGCTTCGACGCCCTACGCCACAGCGATCACGCGTGCGGTCTCGGCCGTCGCTACGCACTCGAACACCGATCACCCGTTGTTGACCGAGGCCGATACGGTTTCGCGTGCAGCGGTTGTGATCTTCACCTCCGATCGCGGCCTTGCTGGCGCGTTCAACTCGCAGGTGCTGCGCGAGGCCGAGGAGCTCAGCGAGCTGCTCCGTGCCGAGGGCAAGGACGTGGTCTACTACCTGTTTGGCCGTAAGGCGCAGGGGTACTTCGCGTTCCGTCAGCGTGCTTCGGAGCGTGTGTGGCTCGGTGACACCGAGAACCCGAGCTTCGAGACGGCCAAAGAGGTCGCAGAGGCTGTGCTTGAGATCTTCGCTCGCCCCGCTGAAGAGGGTGGTGCACAGGAGATTCACCTCGTGTACAACCGCCTCGTCAGCATGGTGAGCCAGGTTCCCGAGGTGCACCGCCTGCTCCCGCTGCAGGTTGTCGAGGGCGTCGCGGATCCGAACGAGGGCCCGTCCGCACTGTACGAGTTCGAGCCGGACGCAGACACGGTCCTGGATCAGCTGCTGCCCGCCTACATCGAGTCGCGCATTTTCAATGCGATGCTCGCATCGGCTGCGGCCAAGCACGCGGCAACGCAGAAGGCAATGAAGTCGGCAAGCGACAACGCTGACACGCTGATCCGCGACTACACCCGCCTTGCGAACAACGCTCGCCAGGCCGAGATTACCCAGCAGATTTCCGAGATCGTCGGCGGCGCGGACGCGCTGTCAAGCTAAGTGGAAGCACGAAGAGAGAGAATCATGACCGAATCCGCCGCTGTGGCGACTGAGGCTGCCGCACAGGTTGTCGGGCGCATCGCCCGCGTGACCGGCCCCGTCGTCGACATCGAGTTCCCGCACGACGCGATCCCCGCTGTCTACAACGCGCTCCACACCACCATCGACTTCGGTGATGGCGGAGAGTCGTTCAAGCTCGTCCTCGAGGTTGCTCAGCACCTCGGTGACAACCTCGTCCGCGCTATTGCGCTGAAGCCGACCGACGGTCTCGTCCGCGGCCAGGAGGTCTTCGACTCCGGTGAGTCGATCACCGTTCCGGTCGGCGACATCACCAAGGGCAAGGTCTTCAACGTCACCGGTGATGTGCTCAACCTCCCCGAGGGCGAGACCATCGAGGTCACCGAGCGTTGGAGCATCCACCGCACTCCGCCGCCCTTCGATCAGCTCGAGTCCAAGACTCAGCTCTTCGAAACCGGCATCAAGTCGATCGACCTTCTGACCCCCTACGTTCAGGGCGGCAAGATTGGTCTGTTCGGTGGCGCCGGTGTCGGCAAGACCGTTCTGATCCAGGAGATGATCCAGCGCGTTGCGCAGGACCACGGTGGTGTGTCAGTGTTCGCCGGTGTCGGCGAGCGTACCCGTGAGGGCAACGACCTCATCCACGAGATGGACGAAGCGGGCGTGTTCGACAAGACCGCACTCGTGTTCGGCCAGATGGATGAGCCGCCGGGGACCCGTCTCCGTGTCGCACTTTCGGCCCTGACCATGGCGGAGTACTTCCGCGATGTTCAGAAGCAGGACGTGCTGCTCTTCATCGACAACATCTTCCGCTTCACGCAGGCCGGCTCTGAGGTCTCGACGTTGCTCGGCCGTATGCCCTCCGCCGTGGGCTACCAGCCGAACCTCGCCGATGAGATGGGTGTGCTCCAGGAGCGCATCACCTCGACGCGTGGGCACTCGATCACCTCGCTGCAGGCGATCTACGTCCCTGCTGACGACTACACCGATCCGGCTCCCGCGACCACCTTCGCTCACCTCGACGCAACCACGGAGCTTTCCCGTGAAATTGCATCGAAGGGTCTCTACCCCGCGATCGACCCGCTGTCATCCTCCAGCCGCATCATGGATCCCCGCTACTTGGGCGCGGATCACTACCGTGTTGCGACGACGGTGAAGCAGATCCTCCAGAAGAACAAGGAACTCCAGGAGATCATCGCGATCCTCGGTGTTGATGAGCTCTCTGAAGAGGACAAGATCACCGTGGCACGCGCACGCCGCATCCAGCAGTTCCTCTCCCAGAACACCTACATGGCGAAGAAGTTCACCGGTGTCGAGGGTTCGACGGTCCCGCTCAAGGAGACCATCGAGTCGTTCGATGCGATCGCCCGGGGTGACTTTGACCACGTGGCCGAGCAGGCATTCTTCAACGTCGGTGGAATCAACGACGTCGAGGAAAAGTGGGCACAGATGCAGAAGGATATGGCCTAGTCCATGGCTTCGCTGAACGTGAGTGTCGTCTCGGCCGACCGCGAGGTCTGGACGGGCGTAGCCTCCCAGGTCGTCGCGAAGACGGTCGAGGGCGAGATCGGCATCCTCGGTGGGCACGAACCGCTCCTGGCCATGCTGGCCAAGGGTGAGGTACGCGTCACCACCGCCGACGGGGAGAAAGTGCGTGTTGACGCTGAGGGGGGCTTCCTCTCGGTGGACCACGACACGATCACCATCGTCGCTGGCAAGGCAACTCTCGTCTAGCCAACAACTTCATATCTCGTCAGAGCACGTTTCGGCTCTGGGCAGCGCGATTCACGGCCTTGTCGTGCGCGCTCCCAAGCCGGAGCTCTGGACGAAACACAGTTCGGCTCCGCCTTCACGACGGCGTCCGGAGGTATCGGGGAGACTCGTGCCGCCGCGGCACCACGTGGGGTGGAGCCGTTCGTCGTTTCTGCGCCGTCAGTTTCACGTCCTGTCATCTTGAGCCGCGCTCGCTGGGGAGAACACAGTGGTATCCGGCCCGCGCTCCGCCGTGTTGCTGCGCTCGTGCTCTATGTCGTTGTGCTCCTGCTCGTGTGTGCTATCGGCCGTGTGCTGCTTCCCTCACCGCTGGCGTCCCCGCTGCGCGCCGACACGGAGCCCTTGCAGGATCGCTGGAACCGTATGATGCGCATCCCCGACGCCGCCGGTACGCGAACGCGGCCCGGCGCCGCCCTGCCGGAGCCCCCGAGTGCGGGACCGCCGTCCTGCCGGAGCCTCCGAGTGCGGGACCGTCGCGTTGGCGGAGCGCGGACGCATCGCTTCGACGCGGACGGATCGTTTCGACGCGGCGGCATCGCTTCGATGCGGACGCATCGCCTCGACGCGGGCATTTCGGCGTGGGCATTTCGGCGTGAGGCGCTGCGATTCCCGCACACGTTGATCTCATCCTCGATGCCTCGCGGTGTGCCAGTGTCGCTCGCGGTAAGCTCGAATCATCATGTTGATTCTGTTGCCCCCGTCTGAAACGAAACGTGTGGGCGGCACCGGCTCATTCGACCCGAATACGCTCTCGCGCCACGAGGAGCTGGGGGAGGCGCGCGCAGCAGTGCAGCGCGCGTTGGAGGCCGTGAGCCGAGACGAGGTCGCCGCGGCGAAAGCGCTCAAGCTGGGCGTGAAGAACCGCGATGAGCGGGTGCACAATCTCGTCTTGACCGGAAGCGGCGCCTTGCCTGCGATCGAACGCTATACCGGTGTGCTGTACGACGCGCTCGACGCCCCATCGCTTCCGAACGCAGCTCGTGCCTGGCTCGACCGCCATGTCGCGGTGCAGTCTGCGCTGTTCGGGCTGATCGGAGCCGGCGAGGAGATCCCCGCATACCGGCTGTCCGCCGGTTCCCGGCTTCCTGAACTTGCGCAGCCCTTGAAACGCGTATGGAATGCCGCCCACGCAGACTTTGGCTGGGACAACGCGGGCCTGGTGCTCGATCTGCGCTCGAAAGACTATGCGGCACTGGCCCCGCTTCCAGCCGAGCGAGGCTGGTTTCTCAACGTCGCTCAGCGCGGCGCCGATGGGGCCGTGCGTGCCTTGAACCACTTCAATAAGGCGGCAAAGGGAGATCTCGTTCGGCGGATGGCCACCACGCTTCCCGGATCTGCCGAGCCCGTCACTGCCCGGGCTGGGGTGTCTCGTGGGCGGCTTGAAACGCCCGAGGATGTGGTCAGGTGGGGCGAAGCGAACGGGCTTGAACTATCGGTTGATCGCGCCGCACACGAGCTGACGCTGGTCACGAATCTCGGGGCCCCGCAGCAGAACTGAGGCGCGTGTTCAACGGGACCCGCCTCGTCGCGGTAGGATACTCAAGTGTTCAAGAGGTGGAAGCGGTGACCGCGCGCGGGGAAAACGCGTCTCGGCGACGCCTCAGGTATCGCAATGATTGCGAGCTCGAGATCGAGCTTTCGTGGTTTGCCCTGACCGATGTTGGCCGCAGGCGCGAGACCAACCAGGACAGCTACGTCACCATGCCCCCGATTTTCGCCGTTGCAGACGGCATGGGAGGGCACTCCGCCGGAGAAGTCGCATCCGCCGCCGTCGTGCGTCGGCTCGCTGAACTTGGCGGGAGCATGCGTGTGGCAGAGAAGGATATCGACGAGGTCCTCGCTGACGCCGTTGACGATATCGAGCTGGACGCGGGGGACACCGAACTCGGGGCAGGCACCACCGTAACGGGCGTGTGCCTCAGCACCGAAGCCGAACCGACCTGGAAAGTCTTCAACATCGGAGACTCACGGGTCTACCAGTACTTCAAGGGCGCACTGAGCCAGATCACCGTCGATCATTCAGTGGTGCAACACTTGATCGACACCGGCGCGATCACCGAGGAAGAGGCGGAGACGCACCCGCACGCCAACGTGATTACGCGGGCCGTCGGCTTCAACGAAGCTCCGATCCCTGAATATACGTCGCTTGCGCTGATCCCTGGCCAGCGCTTGTTGATCTGCTCAGATGGTCTCACGAAAGAGCTCACGGACATTGGGATCCAGCATTTCCTTGCCACGCAGCCCACAGCGGAAGAAGCCGCGACGATGTTGGTGCGCCAGGCGATCGAGAACGCTGGCCGCGACAACGTCACCGCGATCGTGATCGATGTTCACGCCGTGGGCGATGTGGTGGATACCGGGAGCGTGCAGGCCGCGGGAATCGACCTCTCCGAGCTGGACCCGGACGATCCCGAAATCGATACGGAACCTGTCGAGGTACCACGGTCCTCCCTGCAGTAGCGGGACGGACGCGCAGACACACGAGAGGCCCCGCCGGACGAACCGACGGAGCCTCTCGTGTGTGAGCGCGAGGGTGAGGCTAGGCCGCGAATGC
Source organism: Leucobacter luti (assembly GCF_019464495.1). Lineage (NCBI taxonomy): Bacteria > Bacillati > Actinomycetota > Actinomycetes > Micrococcales > Microbacteriaceae > Leucobacter > Leucobacter luti. Next base: position 3,133,087 of record NZ_CP080492.1, read on the forward strand.
CTCGTCGAGCACGCTGAGTACGTCTTCGAGCAGCTCATCAGTCATCTTCAGCGATGGCAGGAAACGAATCGCCTGGTTGTGCACACCTGAGCTCAGCAGGAGCACGCCATGCTGAGCGGCAAAGTCGATCACCTGGGCGACGAGCTCGGGGTTCGGGGTCAAGGTGCCAGGGTGCACGACCTCGATCGCGAGCATCGCACCCTTGCCGCGCACCTCTGCGATGGCCGGGTACTTCTCCGCAAGGCGAGCGAGGCCGCCGCCGAAGACGCGCTCGATGCGCTCCGCCTCGGAGAGCAGACCCTTCGACTCGATTTGCTCGAACACGGCCACGGCGGCCGCGCATGAGACGGGGTTCCCGCCGAACGTGCCGCCCAGGCCACCCGGCTGCGACTTGTCCATGATCTCGGCGCGGCCAGTGATCCCAGCGAGCGGCAGACCGCCCGCAATGCCCTTGGCCGAGAGTACGATGTCGGGCTGCACGCCGAACTGCTCGATCGAGAACACGGTGCCCGTGCGCCCCATACCGGCCTGCACCTCGTCCGCGATGAACACGATCCCGTTCGCGCGGCACCACTCAGCGAGCGCAGGGAGGAAGCCATCGGCCGGAACGATGAAGCCGCCCTCGCCCTGAATCGGCTCGACGACGAGGCAGGCGAGATCGTCGGCGCCCGCCGTCTTCTCCAAGTGCGCGATGGTGCGCGCGGCAGCGTCGGCGCCGCTCAAGCCATCCTGAAGCGGGTACGAGTTCGGCGCTTTATAGATGTCGCCAGCGCGCGGGCCGTAGCCGAGGGCGTATGGCGCCGCCTTGTGATTCATCGTCGAGGTCAGCATGGTGCGGCCGTGGTAGGCGTGCTCCAAGACTGCGACACCGGGGCGGCCGGTGAACTTGCGGGCGATCTTGACTCCGTTCTCAACCGCCTCGGCCCCTGAATTCATGAGGAGCGTCTTGTACGGTGCCGCAGCAGTGGAACCCGGAACGTGCTTCGCCAAATACTCGGCGACCTGCACGTACGGCTCGTACGGGGTCATCGTGAACAGCGTGTGGGTGACCTTCTGCAGCTGTGCCGTGGCAGCGGCAACGACAGCCTCGTCGGTGTGGCCGATCGTGGTGACTCCGATCCCGCCGCACACGTCGATGATGTGGTTCCCATCGACGTCTACGATGATCGAGTCGTGTGCGCGCTCGATGTACACGGGGAGCACACTGTGCACGCCCGGCGGGATCACCGCCTGCCTCCTGGCGTGGATCGCCTGGGACTTCGGGCCAGGGATTGCCGTGACGACGCGACGCTGCTGGGGGACGGTGGTCTCCTGCTGCGATGCCTCGACGGTGCTGACGGGTGCTTCGATGGTGCTCACGCTCGCTTCGGTCATGGGATCGATACTACTCCCGCCTGCCTGGTGGTGGGCTTGGCTGCCCAGTAGCCTGGACGAATGAAGGACATCCACGAGTACCGGATCGACATCGAGTGGGCAGGCAACCGCGGCACCGGCACGAGCGGCTACCGTGCGTACGGGCGGGAGCTCACCATCCACGCGGCGCACAAAGCCCCGCTTGCTGGCTCGGCAGATCCCACGTTTCACGGCGACGCTGACCGGTGGAACCCGGAAGAGTTGCTCGTCTCCGCCCTCGCGCAGTGTCACATGCTGTCGTACCTGCACATGGCTGTGCGGGCCGGAGTGGTGGTGACGGCGTATACGGACGCCGCCGTTGGAACGATGCGTCAGGAGGGGGTCGGCGGCGCATTCACCGAAGTGGTGCTGCGGCCGCGAGTCACCGTGGCCGACGAGGCGATGGTCGAGGCTGCCCTGGCAGCACACGCGCCTGCGCGAGAGGCGTGCTTCATTGCGAACTCGGTGAACTTCCCGGTGCGGCACGAACCCGAGATTCTGGTGGCCCACGCGGCCCAGGATCCGGGCGAGCAGCCCGGCCTGTAACACGGGTCTGTGGGGGCCCGAGAAGGAATAGACTGGTGGGTATGGCCAAGACCCCGTCGTTCTCGCTTTCCACGCCCATTTTCTATGTCAACGATGCCCCGCACATCGGGCACGCGTACACCGAGGTGGCTGCTGACGTGCTTGCCCGCTGGCACCGGCAGGCAGGCGACGACACGTATTTCCTGACGGGAACCGATGAGCACGGGCAGAAAATCCTCCGCACGGCCACGGCGAATGGTGTTGCGCCGAAGGAATGGGCTGACCGCCTGGTTGAGTCGGCGTGGAAGCCGTTGCTCGACACCATCAACATCTCAAACGACGATTTCATTCGCACGACTGATGCCCGTCACGAGTCTGGCGTCGCCACGTTCTTGCAGAAGCTGTATGACGATGGCCACGTCTACGCTGGCGAGTTTGAGGCGCTGTACTGCGTCGGCTGCGAGGAGTTCAAGCCGAAGAGCGAGATCGTCGACGGTGAGGGCGCCTTCGAGGGTGAGAAGGTCTGCGCGATCCACTCCAAGCCACTTGAACTGCTGCAGGAGAAGAACTACTTCTTCAAGATGAGCGCGTTCCAGGATCGTCTCCTGGCGCTCTATGAAGAGCGCCCGGATTTCGTGCAGCCCGCCAGCGCCCGCAACGAGGTCATCGCCTTTGTGCAGCAGGGCCTCGAGGATCTGTCGATCTCGCGCACCTCATTTGACTGGGGGATTCCGATCCCGTGGGACTCCTCCCACGTCACCTACGTGTGGTTCGATGCGCTGTTGAACTACATTACGGCGCGCGGCTATGGTGCGAACCCGGCAGACCCCACCGCGGAGCTCACGCACTGGCCGGCAGTCCAGATTGTTGGCAAAGACATTCTCCGCTTCCACGCAGTGATCTGGCCGGCCATGCTGATGGCCGCAGGTCTCGACGTTCCGACGAACGTCTTTGCACACGGCTGGTTGCTCGTTGGTGGCGAGAAGATGTCGAAGTCAAAGCTCACGGGTATCGCCCCGAATGAGATCACGGACACCTTCGGATCAGACGCGTTCCGCTACTACTTCATGCGCGCGGTGTCTTTCGGGCACGACGGCTCCTTCAGCTGGGAAGACCTGTCTGCCCGCTACCAGGCAGAGCTCGCCAACGGCTTCGGTAACCTCGCGAGCCGCGTGCTCGCGATGAACGCGAAGTACTTCGAGGGCAGTGTGCCCGGAACCGGTGTTGACGCTCCAGCCGACGGGGTGATCCGCGATCTCGCCGCGAGCGTTACGCAGCGCGCCGACGCGAAAATCGAGGCGTTCGCCATTCACGAGGCGATCGCCGCGGTGTGGGAACTCGTTGACGCGCTGAACGGCTACATCACCGAGCAGGAGCCCTGGGCGCTCGCGAAGGATCCAGCGAATCGGGAGCGGCTGAGCGCCGTCTTGTACACGGCGACGGAGGGGCTGCGTGTGCTCGCTGAGCTGCTCGCGCCCGTGCTGCCTGAGGCGACGGTCAAGCTCTGGGCTGCTCTCGGCGCCGAAGCAGCGCTCGGGACGCTCACCGAACGTCCGATCCGCGAGGCAGGCACCTGGGGCCAGCTCCCCAGCGGCACGGCGCAGCACGCGCTCGCCGTGTTGTTCCCGCGCATCGAGGCCGACACTCCGACCACTGGTGGTGCCGCGAAGTGACCGTTGAGACGCCAGCGCCAGGGCTCCGAAAACGTGCCGGGGCTCCTGGGCGTGATCTCACACGCCCAGCGGCGCCTGAGCCGCTGCCCGTTGCGGTCTACGACAACCACACGCACCTCGAGTTCGAAGACGGTGTGGACCAGCTCGAACCGCTGGACTCGCTCGCACACGCGGCAGTCGTCGGTGTACGCGGCGTCGTGCAAGTGGGCACCGACCTCGAGACCAGCCGCTGGAGTGCGCAGCTCGCCGCAAGCGATCCGCGCGTACTGGCCGCCGTCGCCCTGCACCCCAACGAAGCCCCACGGCTGTTTGAACTGGGGCAGCTGAGCGCGCACCTATCTGAGATATCTCGGCTCGCCGCCGAACCGCGCGTGCGCGCTGTCGGTGAAACCGGACTCGACTTCTTCCGCACAGGAGAGGACGGGCGCGAGGCGCAGATCGAAGCATTCGAGACGCATATCGAGATCGCGAAGGCCAATAGCATCGCGATGCAGATCCACGATCGAGATGCCCACGATGAGGTCGTCGCGATTCTCACCCGTGTTGGTGCTCCTGAACGCACGGTGTTCCACTGTTTCTCGGGTGACGCCAAGCTTGCGCGGATCTGCAACGAGCACGGCTGGTACATGTCGTTCGCCGGCCCCACCACCTTCAAGAACGCGCCAGCGTTGCGCGAAGCGCTCGCCGTCGCACGGCCGGAGCTCATTCTCGCCGAGACTGACGCTCCGTTCTTGACCCCAGAGCCGTTCCGCGGCCGGCCCAACGCGCCGTACATGCTTCCATACACGGTGCGCCGCATGGCTGAGGCGCTGGAGCTGCCCCTTGCCGATCTCTGCGCGCAGCTCGCGGCAAATACCGAGCGGGTGTATGGGTCGTGGGACCCAGAGGAGGCAGCTGCGTGACACAGCCAGAGAACGGCACAGATCCAGAAACTGGCACCGAGCCGACAGCTGACACCTCCGAGGCCGGAACCGGATCGGCCCCAACGCTCCTCGGACCCGCTGAAGTCCGCGAGCTTGCTGAGCGCCTCGGAGTCTCTCCGACGAAAAAGCTCGGACAGAACTTTGTGATCGATCCGAACACCGTGCGGAAGATCGTGCGGCTCGCGGGCGTCACTTCCGACGATCACGTGATTGAGGTGGGGCCTGGTCTGGGATCCCTCACGCTCGGGATCACCGAAACCGGGGCCGAGGTCACAGCGGTCGAGATCGATCACCGGCTTGCCGCAGAGCTCTCCGCGACGGTGCGTGCGATGCAGCCGGACGCTGCTGAGCGCTTCCGGGTCATCCGCAGTGATGCGCTGGAACTGACCGCTGAGATGATCGCTGAGCTTCCCTCGCCGCCGGAGTTGCTCGTCGCGAACCTGCCATACAACGTGTCAGTTCCGATCCTGATGGAGCTCCTTGAACTCATTCCTGAGCTTCGTGGCGGACTCGTCATGGTGCAGGCCGAGGTCGGGTACCGGATCGCGGCGAAGCCTGGCAGCAAAGAGTACGGTGCTCCGAGCGCGAAAGCGGCCTGGTACGGCCCGTGGCGCATCGCGGGCACCGTCAGCCGGCGCATCTTCTGGCCGGTGCCCGGGGTGGACTCTGTGCTCGTCGGGTATGAGCGCCTCACTGATCCCCGCGGCACCGTCGCTGAACGAGACCTCACGTTCGCTCTGATCAACGCCGCGTTCGCGCACCGCCGAAAGATGCTGCGGCAATCGTTGCAGCCGGTACTCGGAACGCTTGACGAGGTGGTCGCAGTGTTGGAATCTGCAGGAATTGACCCCACGCTGCGTGCTGAACAGCTGAGCGTTGAAGACTACCTCGCGATCGCGCGAGCACGCTAGCGCTGCGTTGGTACATGCGCGGCGTGGAGTTCAACGACATCAGGTGAAATGCAGTGCAGCGAGGTGCGATAGTTTGTACACATGAGCCCGATTCCGAAGCGCACGGTGACTGTGCGGGCCCCGGGGAAGATCAACGTGTTCTTCCGCGTGGGTGCACTGCAGGATGATGGATATCACGACGTCGCGTCGCTCTATCAGGCAGTCTCGTTGTTCGAAGAAGTCACGGCAACGCCGGCTGATGAGTTTTCCGTGCGATTTACGGGGCCGATCGATTCGACAGGCCTCTCGACGGACGCATCGAACCTGGCCATTGCGGCGGCGAAGCTGCTCGCGACCCGCACCGGGTACACAGGCGGCGTCGCACTCACGATCCTGAAGCGAGTGCCGATCGCCGGTGGGATGGGCGGGGGATCCGCCGACGCTGCCGCCACGCTCGTCGCCTGCGATGAGCTCTGGGGCACCGGTCTTGGCCGCTCTGGTCTTCTCCCACTCGCAGCCGAGCTGGGGGCAGACGTGCCATTCGCGCTCGAAGGAGGCACCGCAGTCGGCACAGGTCGCGGCGACGAGCTCAGCCCTGCGCTCGCGAAGGGTGCATTCCACTGGGTGCTCGCACTCTCTGATCTTGGGCTCAGTACCCCGCAGGTGTATGGGACGCTGGATCAGCACCGCGATACGCACGCACGTGATTTGGGGCCGCAACCCGACCTCGTGAAAGTGGATACAGCCGTGTTGCAGGCGGTGCGCATCGGAGATGCAGGCTCACTCGCAGAGGCGATGCACAACGATCTGCAAGTTGCCGCGCTGAAGCTGGCGCCTGAACTCACGGAACTACTTGAGTTGGGGGAGTCCCGCGGCGCACTCGCCGGAATCGTATCCGGATCGGGTCCGACCATCGCGTTCCTCGTCGATAGTGCGCAGGCAGCGGCTGAGCTGCGTGGCGTGCTGTCACGGCGCGACATTCGCTCCCTCATTGCGACTGGGCCCGTGCCCGGTGCCCGTGTGCTCGACGCACACTGAGATTTCGGGAATAGCGGTGCCTGCAGCGCGGTTGCACCGAGCGTGAGTGAAACGATCCGCGTAGACATCTGGTCCGATATCGCCTGCCCGTGGTGCTACCTCGGCAAGCACCGTTTCGAGGCCGGAGTTGCCGCATTCAACGAAACACACCCTGACGTGCGCGTAGAAGTGGAAAGCCACAGCTACGAGCTCGCACCCGACACCCCGCTCGACTTCTCGGGGAGCGAGATTGACTTCCTTGTGAAACACAAGGGCATGCCCGCCGAACGTGTGGAGCAGATGCTCGGAGAGATGACCGAGATGGCTGCCGCAGAAGGTGTCACCTTTGACTTCACCCGAGTGCAGCACGCGAACACACAGCGCGCACACCGGGTCTTGCATCTTGCCAAGGACCAGGGCGTTCAAGCCGCGGTTCAGGAGCGCCTGTTCCGCGCGTACTTCGCAGAGGGCGAGTCAATGTCGGATCCCGAAGCGCTCGCTCGCCTCGGCGCAGAAGCCGGGCTTGCGCCCGATGACGTTCGTGCCGCCCTCGATAGCGAAGCCTACGGCGAGGCCGTGCAGCGAGACATCACACGTGCGCAGATGCTCGGCATCACCGGCGTCCCGTTCTTCTTGCTTGAGCAGCAGTACGGCGTCTCCGGCGCACAGTCGGCTGAGGCGTTCACTGGCGTGTTCGAACAGGTGCTTGAGCTGAATCGCGCGGCGGCAGCTGCTGCTGGCGATCCTGATACTGCTGGCGATCCTGCTGTCGCAGAGTCCGCTGCGCAGTAGACCGCCTGCTCCGTAGTGAGCAGCACGCACGACCACTGAGCATCACACCGAGAGAGGGCACCCCATGAGCGAGACCACGAAGACCACCGCCGACGTATCAGCAGCCACCGACGGGGCTGCTGCCGCAGCAGAGCCGCAGGCAGCACGTTTCGAAAGCGCCGCTGGCTTCGAAAGCGCCGCTGGCTTCGCCGACGCGGAGACCCGCGAGATCCTGAACCTCTTGGGTGACGGCGAGGCTGGTGCGACCTGCTGCGGCGGATCCTGCTGCGCCTAACAGGCCCGAACCCTGCGGCGTCTGCGTGTTCCGTGTGCGAGACCCGCGAGGCTGAACCACTGTATGGAGGGCGAACCGCTGCTTCGTCTAGCCAGAGACGACTCGGGGCGGTGGAGCCACGCACCCCGCACGCAGCGAGCACGTTCATCTACAGCGTGCGAAATGCGGCAAGCGGATCGAGGCGGGCTGCTTTCCACGCCGGGTAAGCACCCGCAAGACAGCCGATACCCAAGCCGGCGATTGGGGCGAGCACCAGCGTCAGGGGGTGCAGCACCGGTGTCCACTGTTGCATAGCTGCGATCACGACGACAGTGAGCACACCGACTGCGGTCCCAATTGCCCCACCGAGGAGCCCTCGGATTGCGGACTCCAGCACGAATTGAAGCGCAATGTGCCGTGGCATCGCACCCAACGCGCGACGCAGCCCAATTTCGGGTGCGCGTGAGAGCACCCCGATGAGTGCTGAATTGGTGATGCCCACCGCGCCGACGAGCAGTGTGATGCACGCGAGCGAGAACAAGAGTGTTTGGACCGAAACCGCGACCTGATTGCGCGCGAGTGAAGGTTTTGGCGGCGGGACGACACGAACCCGATCCGGGTGTTGCGGGTTGATGGCAAGCGCCAACTGTTCGCTCACCACAGTGCTGGCCCCCACACGAGTATTCACCCCCAGTGCGGCGGCCGTCACGTCGCTCGCAAAGCTCTGGATCGCAAACTCGTGCGGGATCGCGATCGAGGACAGGAGGGCACTGTCTCCACGAGTATCTGCCGCGATGCCGATCACTGTCACGGGAACTCGGTTGATGTAGATCGTCGGTGAAGTCTCGACCGGGGCGAGGCTCATTGAACGTGCGAGTTCGCGTCCCACCACCGCCACCGGGTACTCGGAGAGCGCTTCATCGAAGAATCGGCCCTCACCGAGCTGCCCGCCGACATAGTCCCAGTACTCGGGGGACACCGCGAGGATCGAGGAGTCACTGCTTGGTGCGTCACGTGAACCCGGAGGGAGCGCGCTGATCGTGCGGGGAAGGATTCTGCGCCACTCGGCAACAGTCGTCACACCTGAGATGCGAGACACCCGTGTTCGCGCGTCTGCCGGGAACGGCTCATCCGGCGAGGCTACGGCTTCCTCTGTTGCATGGGCGATCACGACGGTCGAGCTCAGTTCAGTAAACGCTTTGGTGATCTGCCCGTTTGCTGTTTCAGTCACTCCGAGTATCGCAACGAACCCTCCGATTCCTAGAGCGGTCCCGATGATGGTGAGAACCGAGCGAGAGGAAGGTTGGAGCACACCAGATGCCGCCTCATGAACGAAGCGTGAGATACGGACTCGCGAGTTGCGACTCACGACTGGTGATTCTCTCTGAGGGTCCCGTCGAGGATCGTGAAGCTGCGATTGCCCATATGGAGTAGCTCGGGATCGTGGGTGATGACGAGCACCGTGACGCCGTCCTGATTGAGCTCGTCGAACAACTCGAACACCGATTGCGCCGTCGAGCGGTCGAGGTTGCCAGTGGGTTCATCGCAGAGCAAAATGGAGGGCGTCGCGCTGAGCGCCCGGGCAATCGCGACGCGTTGCCGTTGGCCGCCAGAGAGTTCAGTCGGGATGCTCTCACCCCGATCTGAGAGCCCCACCGCAACGAGCGCCCGTTCTGCGCGGGCTCGTGAGGGGCCAGAGTGTGCTCCGGTGTAGAGATCAGCAAGCATCACGTTCTCGAGACAGCTGCGTTGCTCCAGCAACTGAAACGATTGAAAAACGAATCCGATCTCGGCGCCTCGGAGTGCTGCTCGGCGCCGCTCGGACAGGGCCGACACCTCCTCACCGCGGAAGTAGTAGCGCCCGGCTGTCGGGGTGTCCATCAACCCGAGGAGATTGAGCAGTGTCGATTTCCCCGAGCCGGAGGGCCCACTGATGACCGCGAAATCGCCCTCAGTGAGGCTGAGCGAGCACTCCCGCAGCGCCCATAAGGGTACCGCCGCCTCGTATCGACGGCTCACTCCCTCGAGTCGAATGAGCTCGCTCACGAGACACCGACGAGCACGTGCGCACCCTCCGTGACGGCACCGTCCTCAGATATGATCTGCACAAGACCGTCGCCACTCCCCACGATCTGCACGGGAGTCCTCCGCGTACGGTCGCTTTCAACCAGTGTCACGGCGGACTCGCCGTTCGGTGACGAGTGAACAGCAGAGAGCGGTACGAGGAGCCCGGCCTCTGGTGCCCCGGTGTCCTCTCGGGGCGTGACGATGATCTGGACCCGCGTCGATACCGTCTCCGGAGCAAGTGGCTCGGAAGGTGCCAGCACCATTCGGACCATTGGGTCTGCGGTCTCCTCTCCTTCTGAGGAGGGCTCGATCCGATCGATAGACGCGTTGAGCCGCCCGCTGATGCCCGCACCGGTGATCTCAATGCGGCTGTCAGGGTCTACGAGGCTGGCTTCAGCGTGAGTGAGGAGCAACAGAATACTGGGGGGAGCGGTGGTGATACTCAACACAGGATCTGCGGAAACGGCGTCCCCCAAATTGGCGTTCACCGAGGTCACTCGCCCCGCTGCGCCGTGTGGGGCAAACGCGAGCTCTGAAACGCGAGCAGCGACGGTGGCCGGGGGCGGTTCGGGCGTGGGTGAGGCCGGCGGTGCTGCCTGTGGTGTGACAGGAGGTGCGGGAGTGCGAGCGAGTTCCGCAGAGGGCAGCGTGGTCATCGGTGCCGCATACCCCAGAGCCAAGTAAAGCTCTTGAATGGCGAGCTCTGTGGACGGCCCGAAGCTTCCAGCCTCGTCAAAAATGGAGTAACCCATCTGCTCGAGGGCGGTCTGCAGGCGGGCCACATCTGCTCCGCTGTCGCCGGAAGTGAGGTCTCGAAACATGGGCACCTCACCGGGGAGCAAGATGACCGGGCGATCTGAGTCCTCGAAGAGCACGCTTCCCGGCCCCACCGAAGCTCCGACGGCGATGGGTTCACGGGTGATGATCCCTGCCCCGAGGCCCTCGAAGCCGGCATCGCCCGTCACCTCGATGGAATTGCCAGTGATGATGGTGCCAGGGAACAGCACCGATTGGGTGATCGACCCCACTGTCACCTCAGACGTTAGTTGCGTTTTTTCAGGGGGAGCTGTTTCTGCGAGTAGCTGTTGTGGTGAACGAATGAGCGTCGCCGCAGCGACGCCAAGCCCAAACGAGAGCAGGAGGCTCCCTCCAATGCAGATGGCAAGCACGGCTGTTGGAGAGAACTTCCGGCGCAGTCTACCCATGTGCACCCCCACGCATCAGCGCCTCGAAACGCTTCTGCTCCGTTGCGAGCGCGCCCTCAAAACGTTCAGGCTCTTTCTGGATCATTTGTTGTTGGTAGTCCGCGAGGACCGGATAGAAGAAATCTGGCCAGCGGCTCTCTTGAGTGCATTGGACATCGGCAACTGCAGTTTCTGGCCGCGCGCCTTGGACCCAGGCTTCGGAGACCGCGGCAAACGTCTCTCCTGTGGCACGTGTCATGCAACTGATCCACTCAGACTCCGCCTGGGCCACTCTGCTCTGGGCACGGCTCAACATCATGAGCTGAAAGAGATCATCATCGAGCGAAGTGTCGAGCGGCACTCCGATCTGGCGCTCGACGATCCCAGCACAGCCACCGGGTGGGACCTCGCTGCCATTCCCGTCACGGGGCACTGCCACCTGATCGGCTGTCGGTATCGTGGTTTGCGTTTCGGGTCCGAGCGCGACCACCTGAAGGAGCTGATTGCGAGGGCCGACCTCGTCGGACGTGTACGCGGCAAACTTTATGGGCGATGACAGTGTGAAGCCGCTGCTGGTCTTCCAAGGCCCCGTTGGAGCTGCAAGGTACCCGTGTGAATTCGCGTGTTCTTCGGTCATCGTGCCGTACAGCCCGCCCCAGTAGTAGCCAGAGTTGTCGGGTTTGCGGACGTAGTCTCCGATGAACTGCATGTCTACGCCAAACTCGGCCGCACACGCCACCAATAGTCGTTCCTGCGCCTCACCCATGACCGCACGCTGTTCATCGCTCAGCCGGTATGAATCGGCGGGAAGCGCAAATGACGGGTCGATCGGAGGCGCATCCTCCTCGATCTCAGGGACCACCCAACCCTGCGAATCGGCAGGTGAGGTGGCAGCGGGGGCACACCCGAGAAGTGTGAGTATCGTCGCGGCGACACAGGTGAGCAGGACTGATCGGTGCCTCATGGAACCCTGTTTCGAGTGGGTAGCTCTCGCTGCGTCACAAGCATGCCGAGAGCGACAGTTGGTGTCGGAGCAACGGGCCTAACGGGCGGACCAACGCACGGCTGGGTCGCACTCCCGTGTGACCGCGCCCCGCTTGATGCATGCCCAGATGCCGACGTTTCCACTCACATTTCCCAGGTCTCGTGCCGTGACTTGAGTGAAGCCTCTGTCATTGTCGAGGTTGTAGACCTGCCCGTTCGTTGAGAACTTGTAGAAGACGCGAACGCCATACCCATCGGGCTGGAGATCCAGTGCGGCAAGCCTGTGTTGTGAAGAGTTGTAGGCGCCGAGTGCCCCGCCCCAGCCAGAAGCTGCATGAGCCTGAGCGGCGGAAGCCGCTCCGCCGAGAAGCAATCCGGCACAGAGGAGCGCAACGGCGAGTTTGGTGAGTGCATTCATTATCAGGAATCCTTCGCTCGCGGGTGAGTTTGGAGAGTCAGCAGTATGAACCGAGGGCACACACCGGTGGACTGCTCCCGAAGGGCAGGCTGTGCACTCATCTGGCTCAATTCGAACCATAATCGTGAGATCACGAACTGTGCGGCAGTTGCGTGGTGGAGCGCACGAATTGAGCAGTGGGACGAAGCGAGGGGGCATACTGCAGGCAAACCCTCGCGTGAAACTCGTCCGAATGAGTGTCTCGAATTCCTGAGGGCTGAGTGGGACGAGATCCGCCCTGCTGACGCTAGACTCCGAACAGGCCCGTTCCGTATTTCGTGAGGACCTGATAGGCCGCACCGAATGACTCTGGTGGGTGTGCCTGTTCAGCAGGGGTGCCGTACTCGTGCAACAGCAGCCCGATCAAGCCCTTCGCTGGTGGGCTGAGCGGGCGATCTGGATCCGCCTCCGCCGGGTGCGCCTCTGCGTTCGGCGGCACGTACGCCGGTGACGGCTGCGGCCAATCAGCAGTGTGCCGCGGCACCTTCCTGTTGAACGCGTGCCGCAGCGTGGTCGCCCCGTGGTCACGCCGGGTCAGTGATTCCAGCCCGAAACGCTCACTGAGTGTGGCGGCGAGCGCCCCATGATGCATCTCGCGCGAAAACACACTTCCCCGGGCAGTATGCGCCGACACCACGATCGCTGGCACTCGGCACCCGAGACGGTCAAAGGTGAACCCCATCTCCCCAGGGCCGGAGTCGTCCGGCGGGGTGGCGGCCGGCGGAGGCACATGGTCGTACGTGCCGCCGTGTTCATCGAAGGTGATGAGCAGCGTGGTGTTCAGATAGTTTGAGCCCTGTTCAGAAGTGGAATTGCGGATGGCGGAATAGATCTCGTGGATCAGCGCGTCTCCGGCTCTCGCGTCCGAGAGTGCGCCGGAGAAGACCTCGACATCGCCAACATCGCTCTCGCGGAGCTTGCCCACCGGCGGGTGGAAATCGTTGTGGTTGAAGATCATGCGCGGCTCAATAAACGCATACTCTGGCAGAGTGCCGTTCGCGACATCTTCGTGGAACTGCTCCATCGTGGCGAAGCGCTCAGTCTTCCAGTACTTCCGCAACACCGGAGTGTGGAGCACTCCGGTGAACGACACAAGCTGCAGCTTGTCGAAGTAGATCCGCCATCTCAGCCCGGCCTCTTCGAGCCGAGTGAACACGGTCGGGGTAGGGGCGGCGTCGAGCCACTTCTTGTACCCGCCGCCCTGCATGTTTGTCACGAAACCGTGCGAAGTGGAGGCGTGGAAGAAACTGCGATTGCAGAACGTCTGGCTCGGCACTCCGCAGTACCAGTGGTCGTAGACCCCAAACTCGCGGGCGAGCGTTGAGAGAACTGGCAGCATCTCTGGCGCAAACGATCCCATGATCTGGTCGCGTTCGACGGGCGTGGGAGCATGCCCCGTGCGGTGCCGGTAGTCAGCCTCATAGTCGAGCACGAAGCCTGACATATCGGCCGGGGTACCTGCGGGGGGTGCGTTATACGGGGGAGTGAGCTGGCTCAGATCCTTGCCGCGATTGTGCTCGTCGATCCGCCCGAAGAGTTGCGTATTCACATGGGGGTACTCCTCACCCGGATCGGGATCCGGGCTCCCCATGATCTTGTCTGTCGAGCCCGTGTACACGTGCGCGGGCACGACGGTGCCGTCTGACGCCTGGTTCGCATAGCTGCCGAACGCGAGCCCCGCGAACTTCTTGCCAGGTGGTGGATCTTGTGGAGTGTAGAGATTGCCAAGAATGTTGTCGAACGATCGATTCTCGCCCATCACGACGACGAGGTGATCGAAACCCGGTTCCTTGCGGGGCTGAGGCCGCGAGAAGTGCTCGGGGATATACGGGGCGCCGGGATCCGGGGCGCCGGCCGCAGCGGCGATTGCCGCACCCGCACCGCCGCCGACAGCGAGCCCGGCGGCAATGAGGCCACCGGATTTCAGGAAGCCGCGACGGCTGGGGCGTGGGGTGGGAGCCTGGCCGCGCGCAGCCTCGTCGTTCGCGCCGGAGTCGTGTGCGTTCATGCGGTCCCCATCCTCATCGATATCACCCCCATTCTTGCGCGAATGGGGGACCGGGCGCGCTGCCCGCGCCGTCCCCGCTGTCGAAGCTTCCCGTGCCGCCTGCGCCCACCCGTCACTCAGGGTGAATCGTTTCATGGGTCGAAAAGTGGGGCTTCAACGCGAGGAAGCCCCGAATTTCGACCCATGAATGGTCTGCCCGCGTGAGGAAGGCGTCGGGCTGGCCGGGGTGATCAGGATATTGAGAGGGACGTCCGTTGCTGGTTCGGGTGCGCTCCCCGCGCGCCCAGCCCGGCCCCGGCCGCGCGTCGTCGGTGCTGCCCGCGTCTCCCGCGCCGCGCCTCCCGCGCGCCCATGCCGGCCAATGCTGCCCCTACCCACCCCCAAGCGTGAATCGTTTCAGGGGTCGAAATACGGGGCTTCAACGCGAGGAAGCCCCGAATTTCGACCCATGAACGGGCCGAGTGAGCGCCTACTTCGGCAAGTCGTCGCAGTTGCCCGCAGCCGGCTTGCCGGCCCAGCGGTCGAGCGTCCACGCGACGAGTTGCGGGGTGAGCGGGGAGTCTGCTGCCACGAGCGTGAGGTGATTGAGCCCTGGGTACGTGCGGTAATCGATCTCCTCGCCAGCGGCGCACCGGCCACCCACCCAGGCGCGCTGCTGCTCAGGCTTCACGAGCGGATCCGCGAGACCCTGCGCCACGAGCACCGGGGCGGGGAACGGCCCTACCGGCGTCTGCGCCTTCAGCAGGCGCCCGAACTTCCCTGCGAGCAGGCTGTCAGGGAAGATCTGGTTGGGTACCTGCGTGCCGCGTAGGATCGCCGCGAGCACGTCCTGACCGTTGAAACACAGGTTCTGGATTTTGGAGACCGGGGCCGCCGAGCCGGGGGTGAGATGTGCAGCGAGGTCGAGCTCGGGATAGAGCGTGTCCCACGTCGCCGCGATGTACGCAGAAACGGTCTTGCCTGGAGCATCGTTCTTGTTGACCTCCGCGAGGCCGTAGAGGTCCGCGGCGGGCGCGAAGGCGGCGACGCCCACGATATCGATGTCCGGTGCGTATTCAGCGGCGATCTGGCCGGTCCAGAGCGAGCCCTGTCCGCCCTGCGAGTGCCCCCAGACCACGGTGCGTTCTGTGGTCGAAATCTCGGAGAACTGCTGCGCCGCGCGGGTGGCGTCGAGCACGTTGCGGGCCTCGGCATCGCCGATCAGATACGGGTGGGTGCCGGAAGTGCCGAGCCCAATGTAGTCGCTCGTCACTGCGGCCCAGCCGTGCTTCGTGACCATTTCTTCGAGGGCTGCGCCTGCGCCGTCCGAGAACGGTGTCGCGCTGAGCGAGGGTGCGCACTTCGCGGCAACGCCTGTGGTGCCGTGTGCCACAGAGAGGAGCGGGAGGGGATCGCCGCCCCGCGTCTTCGGCGCGATGATGGTGCCGCTCGAGATCGCCGGAGAGCCGTCTGAGTGGGTGGTGGTGTACAGGATCTTCCAGGCTTCTGCGCCGCTCGGCACGCCTTCGGTGAGGGGCTGGGTGCGGAGGAGTGTGCCAGGCGTGTCTGGAATCTCCGCTGGGGCCGTGTAGAACGTTCCAGGCGCGGGGAGGGGCACCCCGCCCAGCACCCAAGCGGTGCCGAGAGCGAGTGCGAGCGCGAGTGTGAGTGCGAGGCTCGCCCCGAGCGTGCGGGACCACCGCCGGAGCCTGGATGCGGATGTCTGGTGGGGTGCCCGCGGCCTGCGGTGGAACGGCATGATGAAGATGAGCTGCAGACCGAAGAACACGAACCACGCGCCGACGCCGAGCCGGAAGAAGGTGAGCGTGAGCACGGGCCAGGAGAAGGTCACGAGTCCGACGACGATCCCGGCAAGTGCAGCGATGATGTGGGGAGCGCGCTGATCCCCGCTGTTTCGGATCGACTGCAGCAGTTGGAACAGGCTTTGGCCGATGAGTGCCACACCAACGAGGAATGCGAGCCACGGCGCGCCAGCGCTTGGCCACACTGCGATCAGTATTCCGAACAGCACGAGCATCACGCCCACTACTCGGGCGGGCACCTTCGAGACGCTGTCGAGCACGGGAAGCAGGAGCGCCGCCACGCCGGCAAGTGCAAGACCGATGCCGGTGACGATGGCGATCCGGTGCGTGGACAGCGGAACGAGCAGCAGCATGAGCCCGAGCCCCACTGCGGCAAGTCCGATCCCCGCCCGTACGGGGGCAGCAAGCGTCGTCAGCGTTGATTTGACACGTGATCCGAGTGACACGCGCCGCCTCCTCTCTGTGGCCCTGGCTCGTCTTCGAGCATGCGCGACGCGGAGCGGGGCGCACTCAAGAGTACCGGTGTGGCACACTCGCGGGGGATCCACACCCGAACTGAACTACGCTTAGGGGGTTATGGCACATCTTCTGGGGGCCGAGGCCCTACATCTCGAAGTCCCTACGAAGACCGTGTTTGACTCGGTCACGATCGGGGTCGCTGAGGGCGACCGCATTGGAATCGTTGGGCGCAATGGCGACGGCAAGTCGAGCCTCTTGATGATGCTCGCTGGACGCAGGTCTCCGGACGGCGGCAAGGTCACGATGCGTGGGGGCACCACTATTGGGGTGCTGGATCAAGCCGACGTGTTCGATGACGGTGAGACCGTGAGTAACGCAATCGTCGGCGACAGTCCTGAGTATGAGTGGGCGGGGAATCCGCGCATCCGCGAGGTGATCGACGGTCTGGTCTCTGATCTCGAGTGGGACGCCCCGGTCGATTCGCTGTCGGGCGGCCAGCGCCGGCGGGTGGCGCTCGCGAAGTTGCTTTCCGGTGACTACGACATGCTCTTTTTGGATGAGCCAACGAACCATCTCGATGTCGAAGGCATTGCCTGGCTAGCTGAGCATTTGAAGCGACGCTGGCCGCGCGGTCAGGGCGCGCTGCTGGTTGTGACACACGACCGCTGGTTCCTCGACGAGGTCTGCACCACGACGTGGGAAGTCCACGACCGCATTGTCGAGCCTTTTGAAGGTGGCTATGCCGCCTATATTCTGCAGCGCGTTGAGCGTGATCGGCAGGCCGCGACGATTGAGCAGAAGCGCCAGAACCTGGCGAAGAAGGAACTCGCCTGGCTGCGACGCGGGGCTCCGGCGCGCACCGCGAAACCGAAGTTCCGGATCGACGCCGCGAACGAGCTTATTGCTGACGTGCCTGAGATTCGAGATCGCGTCTCGCTGCAGTCGATGGCTGTTGCCCGGCTCGGCAAGGAGGTCGTGAACCTGCTCGACGCTGGCGTCAGCTACGGCGATCGCGTGATCCTCAAGGACATTGAGTGGCGGCTCGCACCGGGTGAGCGGACGGGTATCCTCGGGGTGAACGGCGCTGGCAAGTCGACTCTGCTGGGACTGATCTCTGGCACACTCGAGCCGACGAGCGGCATCGTGAAGCGCGGCAAGACGGTCAAAGTTGCAACGCTGACGCAGCGACTCGATGAGCTCGAAGAACACCTCAAGGAGCCGGTGCGCACGGTGATCAGTCGCCTGCGTACCAGCTTCACTGTGGGAAGCGGTTCAAAAGCGCAGGAGCTCACTCCCGGTCAGCTGCTGGAGCAGATGGGCTTCACGAGCGCGCAGCTTTCGACGCCGGTGAAGGATCTGTCTGGTGGGCAGAAGCGCCGCCTGCAGCTGCTCCTGATTCTGCTCAACCAGCCGAACGTGCTGATCCTTGATGAGCCGACGAACGACCTCGACACGGACATGCTCGCCGCGATGGAGGATCTCCTTGACTCGTGGCCCGGCACGCTCATCGTGGTCTCGCACGACCGGTACTTCCTTGAGCGTGTGACCGACCAGCAGTACGCGATTCTGGACCACGGGCTGCGGCACCTCCCCGGTGGGGTGGACCAGTATCTGCAGCTGCGCCACGCAGAGGAGCAGGCTGCAGAAGCCGCTGCGGCAGGAGGGTCGGGATCCGGCACAGGCTCCGTCGCTACCTCCGCGACGCCGAAACTGTCGGGCGCGGAACGCCGCACGGTGGAGAAAGAACTCTCTGCGCTGGACCGTCGTGTGGCGAAACTCCAGGATCTGATTGTGAAGACCCGGGACGGATTGGCGACGCTGGATCAGAACAAGTTCGAGCTGCTGAACGCCGAGATGACGAAGATCACTGCGTACGAGGCCGAGGTTGCTGAGCTTGAGGGACGCTGGTTCGAACTCACTGAGAAACTGGGATAGGCAGGGAAGCGCGCTGGCGTGTGAACGCTGACGGGACCGGGCTCCGTGATCGGGGCCCGGTCCCGTCCGTTCAGCGTCTGAGCGTCTGAGCGTCTCAGTGCCACAGCGGAGCTGCGTGACTCGCAGAAACCCCGTGAGCCTCCGCGCGTGCGGTACGAGAATTCTGCGGGCGGGGGCGACTACCAGCCGCGCTCCGCGAGGCGGTGCGGCGCTGGCAGATCGGCCACACTGATGCCCACCATCGCCTCGCCCAGGCCGCGGGACGCGGCGGCAATCGCGGCGGGATCCGTGTACGCAGCCGTCGCGGCGACCACCGCTGCCGCGCGCCGTGCGGGGTTCCCTGATTTGAAGATCCCTGACCCGACGAAGACGCCGTTCGCGCCGAGCTGCATCATCATTGCTGCGTCGGCCGGCGTCGCCACGCCGCCAGCGGTCAGCAGCGGGACCGGAAGCGCACCGCGCTCCGCAACTTCCTGCACGAGATCCAGTGGTGCGCTGAGGCTTTTCGCTTCGGCATACAGCTCGGTGTCGTCCAGGCCGCGGAGCCGGGCAATCTCGCCACGGATTGTGCGCAGGTGACGCGTCGCCTCTGAGACATCGCCCGTGCCGGCTTCGCCCTTTGATCGAATCATTGCTGCGCCCTCGGCGATCCGCCGGAGCGCTTCGCCGAGATTGGTTGCACCGCACACAAATGGAGTGGTGAAGGCGTGTTTGTCGATATGGTGCGCGTAATCCGCTGGGCTCAGCACTTCGGACTCGTCGATGAAGTCGATGTCAAGCGATTCCAGGATCTGTGCTTCGACGAAATGACCAATGCGGGCCTTCGCCATGACGGGAATCGACACCGCTGCTTGGATTTCCGAGATGAGATCCGGGTCGCTCATACGCGCTACTCCGCCCTGTGCGCGGATGTCGGCGGGAACCCGCTCGAGTGCCATGACCGCGACAGCGCCGGAATCTTCAGCGATGCGGGCTTGTTCGGCCGTCACCACGTCCATGATGACGCCGTTGGTGAGGTGGTCGGCAAGCCCGCGGCGCACGTGTGGTGCGGGTTCAGGGGAGCGGAGTGCGCGTTCCGTCGTGTGCGGTCGGGGTGTGCTGAGCGAAGGGAGTGTCGTCATGTCCGCTAGCCTGCCCGGATAATTGGTTCATCTCAAGATCCACTTTGATCGAGTTAGAGTGGACCACTTGCAACTCGGGGGAGCGGCTCGCCGCGATCCGCGCTGCCCGAAACTCGCCCCACTTCACCAGCACGATTCCCCCAATAATGACCGCTCCGCCCACCAACTGGAGGGGCGAGAGCGCCTCAGCGAGAATGATCCAGGCGGCCAGCGCGGAGAACAAGACTTCGGTGAGATTCGCGAATGACCCCACAGTCGGACCGATATGGCGAAGCCCAACGATCCCGCACACGTAGGCGAGCACGGTGAAGACTACGAGTAGCGCGGCTGGCACCCACCAGTGCACAGTGGCCCCCGCAAATTGCAGCTCAGAGAACGTGAACTCCGCAGGCATGATTCGCGCGCTGGTGACAATGACCGCGGCGATCGCTCCCACTGCCATGCCGAGACCGGTGAAAGCGATTGGTGAGATCGGGATCGACTCAGTTGAGGAGAGGAGAAAGTACCCGGCGAAGCAGAGTGCCGCGGCCGAGGCCATCGCAATACCGAACCAGCTCAGCGTGGCTCCTTGGAAATCAAGGACGCAGACGACGCCGATCAGCGATACGCCGATGCCCGCGAAGGTGATTGCTGGTGGGCGGCGACGGGTGCGTCCCCAGAGCCACAGCACGATCAGGATCGGTGCGCCCATCATCTCGAGCAGGATCGCGATGGCGACGGTGACGTGTTCGACCGCGAGAAAAAAGAAAGCCTGCACGCCCGCCATCGAGATTGCGCCGTAGAGCACGATGACTCTCCAGTGCCTGCGCACTTCACCCCACCGTCCGCGCAGCGCGACGAGGCAGAACGGGAGAAGCAATAGCGCTGATCCGACGAGGCGGATCAGGATGACTGAACCGGGAGTCCAGCCGATCCCGTACAGGGCCTTCGCCACGGGCCCGGAGACCGCGAAGAGAAATGCTGAGAGTACGACGAGGCCGAGGCCAGTGAAAGACGAGCGCTGCACCAGTGAATCCTCTCGCTCTATGTGATCGATATGCGCGCCAAGTACCAAGTACCGAGTACCGAGTACCGAGTGCCAAGTGCCAAGTACCGAGCACCAAGTACCGAGCACCGAGCACCAAGTGCCACGCACCAGCACCAAAACCGCGTTTGGCGGTGTCTGCGGAGTGCATCGTGCGCACTTGTAAGGATTCATGTGAATCTAGCTCATGTCAAGCTAAGATTCTGGCATGAGTCTCGCGTACGACGTCCGTGCCAATCTGCTCCTCCTCGTCGACCTCCTGAACTCCGCACCCCACGTGACGGGGCCGGATGACGGGCTCGCGAGTGTGGAGCAGTTGACCGAGTTCGTGACCCAGCACGGATTTACTGGGCCGTTGGGAGCGACTCCGCACGATGTCGCCGTGGCGGCCGGCCTTCGCGAGCGCTTTACCGTCGCACTTGCGAACGATGTTGAGCCCGTCGTCGCCGCGATCAACCTCACCTTCAGTGAGATCCGAGCATTCCCACGCCTCGCGAGCCACGGAGACTGGGGCTGGCACATGCACGCGACTGCTGACTCGGCGCCACTGGGTGAGCGGATGGCGTCTGACCTCGTGTTTGCCCTCACCGACTTGATCCGCTTCGGCGATCTTCCCAGACTCCGCAGTTGCGCGGCTGAGGACTGCACCGCGGCTCTCGCTGACCTCACCCGGAACCAGTCAAAGCGGTTCTGTGATGCTCGAAATTGCGCCAATCGCACCCACATTGCTGCCTACCGGGCGCGGAGAAACCGCGGCGCCAACGCCGAGCGGCAGCGGCGCGTGTGAACGCTAGTACCCGCGCAGGTCTCGGCGCGTGAGCGCGAGTGCGGCACCGAAGATGAGCGCGAGCGCGAGCCCCCAGAGTGCCCCGAGTCCACCCCAGTCAGCTCCGGTGCTCAGCGGCTGTGCCCCGAAAGCCCAGTGATATGGCGAGAATCGCCACATCCACTCGGTCTTCGTGCTCGTCTCGCCCACCGCATTCAGCGCGTAACCGAGCACTGCGACCCCGGCGCCGGCGCCAATCGCCCAGATCCGTCGGCCGAAACCCGCACCGGCCGCGAGCGCCGCGGCGCCCGATACGAACCCGAGCCCAATCCATGCAGCAAGCGCAGCAATCACGTGCGCTGGTTCCAGCTCAAGCTCTGCAGGCCCATTGAGCAGAAGGATCAGCGCACACGCTACACACCCGAGCAGGAGGAGTTTCGTGAGCAGCGCGGCGGCGCTCGCGACGGTGTAGTGCACCCGGCCAATCCCATGCGCAAGTGTGAGTTCAAGCCGGCCGTGCTCCTCAGCGCCAGCAATTGCGGCGGTGCCCCAGCTCGTGCTCGCGATCGTCAGAAGCACATACCCGATCAGCCCGAAGAACGTCGCCTGCGTGTACCCGGAGCCGGAGGCGATCTGGTCGTAGCCAATGGTGCGCACGAGCTCCTTGGGGAGACTCGAGAGCAATTGTGTCAGCGCAGGAGACTGCAGCGACGGGTAGAGCGGGAGGTAGAGGCCCGTCACGGCCGCAATCCCGAGCGACCACCCCAACAAGCCGCGCCAGCCATCCCGCACCTGCCCTCGAAACACCGCAAGCGTGGCATTCATGTCAACGCCGTCGTCCGGCCGTAGAGCTCCAGCACCGACTCCTCAAGGTCCGGCTCCTCAATGGTGAGATCGCGCACCGTAAAGCGGGCAAGTGCCTGCACGAGAGGATCAACCGTGCCGCGAAGCGTGCAGGTGAGACGGACGAGATTGCCCGGTGCCGCAGACACGTCGAGCTCATCGAGGCGGGGCACGCGCCCGAGCGCGATCCGCACCTCCGCAGCGCTCCCCGCTGAGAGGACAGCTCTGACCCGAGACACGCTCGTGAGCCGCAGTGAAGCGACATCGCCGCGTGCCACGATCGTGCCCGTGGCAAGCACCGCCACCTCGTCGGCAGTGTGCTGGATTTCGCTCAGAACGTGGGAACTCAAGAGCACGGTCTGTCCTGCATTGCGCGCCTCTCGCACGAGAGTGATGAACTCCCGCTGCACGAGGGGATCAAGGCCACTCGTCGGCTCGTCGAGGACGAGGAGTTCTGGACGGTGCATCAAGGCCTGCACCAGTCCGAGCTTTTGTCGGTTGCCCTTCGAAAGCGTGTGGACCGGACGACTGAGATCGATGTCGAGCCGCTCAGCGAGAAGGTCGATGCTCCCCGGCGCCACGGGGCCGCTGAGCGCGGTGAGACGCTCCAGGAGTGCACGGCCGTTCACACGATCGTCGAGCTTGAGCTCGCCTGGGAGGTACCCGATTCTTCGCCGCAGAGCTGCCCCAGCCTCGCGCGGTGCCCGGCCGAGTACGCGAAGCTCGCCGCCGGTCGGCCTGATGATATCGAGCAGCATGCGTAAGACGGTCGTTTTCCCTGCTCCGTTCGGCCCGATCAGCCCGAAGATTGACCCCTGCTCGACCCGCAGATCGATCCCGCGCACCGCGAAGTGTCTGCCGTAGTGCTTTTCGAGTGCGACAGTTTCAATTGCGGCGGTCATGAGGTATCCGCCGCTCGGGAGGTGCTCATACTTCGCACAGTAGACCTCAGCGCAGCATACGTCTATGCCGAGTTTGCGTTTGGCTGTGGGGTCCCGCGGCCCCGCCAAAGTCGCTCCCGGCACCGCGCAGCTCGCCCGAATGGGAAGATCCTCGATAGCCTGAGACAACACGACGAGACCGAACCGGTCGAGTGCGTGCGCAGTGACGCGAACGTGAGAGGGAGTTTGATGGTCTATCGAGTGCAGGGCGTCGTCGTCCGGGAGAAGAACGCTCCCGCCACGATGGAAACGGTGATTGTTCCGGACCCGGGTCCGGGGGAAGCCGTGGTCGATATTCTGACGAGCGGGGTGTGCCACACCGATCTTCATTACCAGCTGGGCGGCATCTCGGATGAGTTCCCGTTCCTGCTTGGACACGAAGCCACCGGCCGCGTCGCCGCAATCGGCGAGGGGGTTTCCGAGGTTGCTGTTGGCGACCGCGTGATTCTGAACTGGCGTGCGGTGTGCGGACAGTGCCGTGCGTGCGCGAAGGGGCAGCCTCAGTACTGCTTCAACACCCACAATGCGGCGCAGAAGATGACACTTGAGGATGGCACTGAGCTGTCGCCAGCGCTCGGGATCGGCGCCTTCATCGAAAAGACGCTCGTTGCCGCTGGGCAGTGCACGAAAATCGATGAGGAGTCGGACGCTGCGGCCGTCGGGCTGCTCGGTTGTGGCGTCATGGCGGGGATCGGTGCTGCGATCAACACCGGAGAAATCCAGCGCGGCGAATCTGTCGCGGTGATCGGGTGCGGTGGAGTCGGAACTGCCGCCATCGCGGGCGCGCAGCT
Organism: Leucobacter luti; assembly: GCF_019464495.1. Classification (NCBI taxonomy): domain Bacteria; kingdom Bacillati; phylum Actinomycetota; class Actinomycetes; order Micrococcales; family Microbacteriaceae; genus Leucobacter; species Leucobacter luti. Next base: position 3,156,934 of record NZ_CP080492.1, read on the forward strand.
CGCTGGGGCCACCACCATCATCGCGGTCGATATCGACGACGCGAAACTCGAACAGGCGCGGCGTTTTGGTGCAACACACACGGTGAACTCGCGCGAGACGGATCCGGTTGCGGCGATTCAGGAGCTGACCGGCGGCTTCGGTGCCGATGTCGTGATTGACGCGGTTGGCCGACCCGAGACTTACACGCAGGCCTTCTACGCGCGCGATCTTGCCGGCCGAGTGGTCCTCGTCGGGGTGCCGACACCTGAGATGACGCTCGAACTCCCGCTGCTCGACGTGTTTGGTCGCGGCGGATCACTGAAGTCCTCCTGGTACGGCGACTGCCTGCCGAGCCGCGATTTTGCGATGCTGATCGATCAGTACAAGCTTGGACGGCTCGATCTTGACGGCTTCGTCACAGAACGAATCGGACTCGGGGACGTCGAAGCGGCGTTCGCAAAGATGGCCGACGGTACGGTGCTGCGCTCGGTCGTGGTGCTCTGATGGCGGGCGCACGGATTGAGCGTCTCGTCACGAGCGGCACGTTCTCGCTCGACGGCGGCACCTGGGATGTCGACAACAATGTGTGGATCGTCGGGGACGACGCAGAAGTGATCGTGATCGATCCTGCACACGATGCCACGGCTATCACAGCCGCCGTGGGGGATCGGCGCACGCTTGCTGTGCTGCTCACGCACGGACACGACGACCACATTCGCGCGGCCCGCGAAACGGCGGCGCTCTTGGGAGCTCCGATCCATCTGCACCCGTCCGATCGAATGCTGTGGGACGCGGTGTACTCAGACGCGGGCCCCGATGCGGACATTGCTGATGAGGACTCGTTCGAGGTGGCGGGCGTGACGCTCACCGCCCTGCACACCCCTGGTCACTCTCCGGGATCCGTGAGTTTTGTATCGCCGGCGCTCGCCGCAGTCTTCACCGGGGACACCCTGTTCCAGGGCGGGCCGGGCGCGACCGGCCGCTCGTACAGTGACTTCCCGACGATCATCGCTTCGATCCGGGATCGTCTCCTGACGCTTCCGGCTGAGACTCGTGTGCACACCGGGCACGGCGACGACACCACTATCGCCGCTGAGGCTCCTGAGCTTGCGGCCTGGATCGCGAGAGGCCACTAGTTCGCGTTATGAGTGGGTGAGCTGGGCGGCTACGGCGTCGAGAATCGCATCGGGGGAGCCCGCGGCGTCGTAGACCGCCACCACGACGCGCTGCGGGGAGCTGGCGCCTGCGGGATCGAGCCATGGCGCGTACAGCCCCGTCACCCGGCGCAGATCTCGGGTGACGGCTCCTGGGGCGTCCGGCACCGAGCCGCGCAGCCAGTCTCGCAGCGTCGCGTTGTGCACCGCGACAAGCGATGCTGCGAGCGCGGGAGCCACCCAGCGCGGAATCTCTGGGGCCGCAACCTCACGAATAAAGCGGCGGTACACCCGCTCGTAGCGGTGGGTGATCACAAGCTCCCGGTCCCGGAGTGCCGGAGTCACCCGCATCAGCTCGAAGCGGAGCCGCGCGGCTTCCGGATCCCGCGTGAGGTGTCGCAGCACATCGGCGGTGCCCTGCACCAGCGCTTCGCCAGGCGTGTCCGTGGTGGAAGTGAGAAATGCCTCCAGCTGCGCGAGCGCGTGATCGTGATCGGCAAACACGACGTCGTCCTTGCTGCCGAAGCGGCGGAAGAACGTGCTGCGGCTCATGCCCACGGCATCCGCAAGATCCTCTGCAGTGGTGGCTTCGTAGCCCCGCTCCGCGAGGCGCCGAATCGCGGCGGTGGCGCTGTGCGGCGCGATGACTGCGCGGGACGGCTTCGTGCTCATACGCCGAAGCTAGCACAAATTGGCATTGTGGAACTCAGTTTCAGGTGAGACTCATTTGCTCCTGACTGTTGTGTGTTTCGACAAGAGTCGCGAATCCGGCTTGACCTGAAACTCCGTCTCAGGCAGTCTCGAGACACAGCACCAGAGACGGTGCGGAGAGGACACACCACCATGTCGCAGACCGGAACCGGCCCGATCCCGCAGGGCACTGAAGAACCCGAGTACGCACTCTGGGAGCCGCTGGATCCCGATGTGGCGGGGGTGTTCCGTGACGTGTCGGCAGAGGATCGCGCCTACCGGGATCGCGCACGCGAGTTTGTGCAGAGTGAGGTCCGGCCCGTTATTGCGGGGATCTGGGATCGCGCCGAGTACCCGCTGCACCTCGCCACCCGGTTGGGTGAGCTTGACCTGTTGCGCGACGGCGTCGACGTTCCCGGTTTCCCGGCGCAGAGCTTGCTCGCGGCGAGCCTCACGACGATGGAGCTGGCACGCGGTGACGGATCGGTCGCGACAATCGTCGGTGTTCAGGGTGGTCTCGCGCTGCGTTCCGTCGCCTGGTGCGGCTCTGAAGCACAGCAGGAGCGCTGGCTTGAGCCGCTCGCCCGCGGCACAGAACTCGGCGCGTTTGCACTCACCGAACCGACGCACGGTTCAGACTCCGTGAGCCTGGAAACCCGAGCTGAATCGCGGCCAGGCGGCTACGTATTGAATGGCCACAAAAAGTGGATTGGTTCCGGCAGTGTCGGGCACATGGCAGTGGTGTGGGCGCGTGGTGACGACGGCAAAGTGCAAGGGTTTGTCGTGCCGCAAGACGCCCCCGGCTACCGTGCCACGACGATCGAGGGAAAAGTCTCGCTGCGCGCGATCTGGCAAGCGCATATCGAGTTGGACAGTGTCGAGCTCGATGAGAGCGCCAAAATGACGGGCGCAAATTCGTTCAAGGACACCGCGCGCGTGTTGCAGGCAACCCGGCTCGGTGTGGCGTGGGCTGCGCTTGGCCAGGCCACTGCCGTGTATGAGACCGCGGTGCACTACGCCCAGCAGCGCGTGCAGTTTGGGCGCCCGATTGCCGCTTCCCAGATCGTCCAGGCGCGCCTCGCGGAGATGCTCAGTCAGCTCACCACGCTGCAGACGTTGCTCATGCAGCTGACCCGAGCCGAGGAACGTGGCGAACTCTCCGGCCCCGGCGCCTCGCTCGGCAAGTACACGGCCACCCGAACGGCTCGAGACATGGCCCGCAACGCCCGTGACCTGCTCGGCGGCAATGGCATTCTGCTCGAAAATCGAGTCGCGCGTCACTTCGCCGATATCGAAGCCCTGCACACCTACGAGGGCACTGAGACGGTGCAAGCGCTGATCATCGGCCGTGATATCACGGGCTTCTCGGCGTTCGCGTAGCCTGATTCTCGTAGTTCGGGGCGCCCCGCCGCTGCCTGCTCAGTCCGCTGGGCGGGGCAGGGCGCCCGCCTCGAACGCCAGCCACAGCAGTGAGCGTGCGGTGGGCTCAGCAAGGGTGAGCTCGAGCTCGCGTTCGACTTCCCTGAGCCGTGCATTCAGCGTCTGTCGGTGCACCCCGAGCGCTTCTGCTGCGCGCTCCAGCGCACCGTTTGCGCGCAAGAATGCGTATGCCGCGGCGAGGATTCGCGCCGCGCTGGCTGGATCGAGTTCGGCAAGTCTCGCACGCCATGCAGCGAAGACGGGCGCTTCCCCGCTGCCGTGGAACCACTCGGTCAGGAGGTCGTCGCGCCCGAGCTCTGTTGCCAGCAGCGCCCGCACGTCTGGTCGCGCGCCCGTGGCGCGGTGCGCGCGCCGGGCCTCAGCGCAGAGGTCGATGATCTCGCCCGGCGCTGCGCTTCTGCTGACACCGGCACGCCAGGCGCCGAGGCTGCCGGTCTCGGCTCGCAGAAATCGCTCAACTGCCGCGGCCGCGTGCGCGGCATGCGTTTCGGGGAGTACGAAGAGAAATCCGTCGTCCACAGCGCTGACGAGCGGCGTCGTCGCATGCGTGCCCGACGCCAGCTCGGCAGTGAGGTGGGATTTCAGGAGCAGGCCAGCCGCCGGCTCGCGTCGTGGCGCCGTGCCGGAACGCTGAGCGGGGCCGAAATAGACAACGGTGCACGTTCCGGTGCCGGGGAACAGTGTCTCGAAGAGTCGCGGATCCGCCGTCATGCGCCCGGCGACGGCCTCGGTGATGAGCTGCTCACGGAGGGACGCCGCGAGGCCGGGCAGCGCCGAGGTGTCGCGGGACAGGTCTATGAACGTCGCGATTGAGCCGATCAGGCCTTGTTCGAGCGGTGTGTAGCGTCGTTTGCGCGCGACAATCAGCGGTGACCCCGCTGTGCTGGCGATGTGGAGGAACAGGCCGCCGATCGCCGCCGATCCACTGGCCCGCCCGGAGGCCATATGGCGGGAGAATTCGTCGCGCAGGGAGCGCAGCTCCGCGGACGTGAGTGCACCACCGCCGGTGCTCGTTTGCCTGATCCCCGCGGGGTCGATCCACAGCACCGCTGCGTCGAGTTCGCGCGCCAGCTGCTCCAGGCCCTCGATCTGCTGGGCAGGAGTCGCGTCTGAGTAAGCAAGCCGCTGCTGGACGTCGAGCATGCGGCGCACCTGGTCGAGCTGTCGATCCGCGAGCCGCCGCGATACGAACTCTGACACGGCGATGTAGGGCGTGGCGAGCGGGATGCTGAGGAGCGGGATTCGATGCGCATCAGCCGCACGGATCCAGGCCGCCGGGATGTCCTCGACGATGAGACCGACGCCGAATCCCACCGCCGCGACCTCGCGCGCGGCGAGGGCCGCGAAGAACGCGTCGAGTTCTTCGGGGGAGCGCTCGATCAAGCCGGTGGTGAGGAGGAGCACGTCTTTCGTGAGCCACGGCGACGGATCGGTGACCTCGGCCACGTGCACGCGTGCAACCTGTCGGTGGAGCAGTGCGTGGCCGGTCGCGCAGCTCAGATTGAGCGTTGCATCGGCGAGAAGATCCGCGAGAGTGGGGGACATTTTCACGATTCTAGTGAAATTGGCCATGGAAATCCCCATAAACGTGATTGAGATGCATTCGTGTGCGCGGCAGGCTGGTGCAGGACACCCCAACTGAGGAGAGAACATGCCAGCACCCGTTCGCCGCTTCGAGATCATTGGCGCGCCTTACGATGGCGCTTCGACGCTGGGCTTTCCCGGCTCACGCTACGCGCCAGACCGGATCCGGCACGCACTCGGGTGGATCACACAGCGTGTGGAAGACGGTCAGGTGTTCTCTCTCGAGAGCGGCCAGCTGCACACCGCCCCGCAGATCACCGATGTGGGAGACGCCGAAATTGTCGGGCACGATCTCTTCGCGACACTCGGCCACACGAGCGCCCGAGTGGCGCAGAGCGTGCGGGAAGGCAACGTCCCGATCCTGCTTGGAGGCGACGATTGCTTCCTGTTCGCAGGCACGCAGGGCCTGCACGACGCAACGAGTGGCAGCGTCGCAGTGATTCACTTCGACGCGCACCTTGACGTGATGGATGTGAACGTGCAACAGGGCACGCACAGCCAGTCGAGCGGCATGCGGCGCTCCATGGAGCTCGATCGGGCGAGCACCGCGCACAGCATCCAAGTCGGCCTTCGCCACTTCAACTTCCCCGCCTCACACGACTACCTGCGAGACTCTGGCCTCGCGCGCATCACGGCGGCTGAGTTCGAGCAGATCGGCGCGCAGGCGGCGATCGCCCGAATCCTGGAGCGGATCGACGGTGCCGATCACGTGCATCTCTCCTTCGACATCGACGCCATTGATCCTGCGCACGCTCCCGGCGCGGGCGCGCTGGAGCCGGGCGGGATCACCTCACGGCAGGCGATCGAAACGGTCTCGGCGCTGGCTCCGTACTGTGACTCGTTTGCCGTCACCGAGGTGAACCCGATGACGGATCACCAAGACATGACCGCGACACTCGCGGCCTACCTCTGCTACTACTTCGCGGTGTTCGGCCAGGAGCCTGCGGCGCGCTAGTTTTCCCGGCCGCCGTCGCAGCGCAGCAGCGGCGGCCACTACGATCCAACAACAAAGGAGTTATTCGATGACAGAGCAAGGTGCCGGGGTCGCCCAGCGGCTCGACACGGGAACTGTGAACGTGGTTCGCAAACGTGACCTGCGAAAGGCCGTCCGCGGTACCTTCGTCGGCAACGTGATGGAGTGGTACGACGTCGGTGTCTTCGGATACCTCATCGTGACGCTGGGCCCGGTATTCCTGCCGGATGCGGATCAAGCAACGCAGGTGATCTTCATGCTCGGCACCTTCGCGAGCACGTACCTGTTCCGGCCACTCGGTGGATTGTTCTTTGGGTGGCTCGGCGACAAGATCGGCCGCAAGCGCGTGCTCTTCATGACGCTCACACTCGTCGCGGTCGCTACATTCCTCATCGGCCTTCTGCCGGGCCATGCCACGCTTGGTGCCGGGGCCGCCGCGCTGCTCGTCGCCCTCAAGATCCTGCAGGGCTTCTCCGCGGGAGGCGAATTCACTGGTGCACTGACTTTCATCAGCGAGTCTGCTCCGGATCGCCGCCGAGGCTTCTACGCCGCGTTCCTCGATTCAGGCAGCTACCTCGGCTTCGTGCTCGGCGCCGCCATCGTCACGGCCATGCAGATCATGTTCGGTCAGCAGGCCATGGAGGACGGGCTGTGGCGGATTCCGTTCCTGATCGCCGGCCCGCTCGGGTTGATCGCGGTGTACCTCCGGATGCGCGTCGAGGAGACGCCCCACTTCGCGGCACTCGTTGCGCAGCAGCAGGAGAGCGGGCGGGCGAGCCTGCGCGTGAACCCGCTGCGGGTATTCGCATCGAATTGGAAGCCCATGCTGCTCGTGATCCTGCTCGTCGCAGCCGCGAACTCCGCGGGGTACGCGTTCACCTCGTACATGCCGACCTATCTCTCCACGGTGCTCGAGCACGACGCGATCCAAGGCAACCTGTTCTCGCTCCCGTTGATGCTGCTGATGGCATGCCTGATGCCGTTTGTGGGGCTGCTCTCGGATCGGGTGGGTCGCAAGCCGGTACTCACGGCTGCGGCGATCTGGATCATTCTGCTGAGCTTCCCAGCCTTCGCGTTGATCGGCTCAGACTCGTCCGTCGCAATCGTCGCCGGACTCGCGCTGATCGGGATCCCGGTCGCGCTGTACATGGGAACCCTTGCCTCGACCTACCCTGCAATGTTCCCAACCGCGTCGCGTAACACGAGTCTCGGGGTCTCCTACAACATCTCGATCGCACTGTTCGGCGGCACCGCCCCGCTCGTGATCGATTCGCTGGTGCGTGCAACTGGCACTCCGTCAGCTGCGGCGTTCTATCTCATGGGGATGTCTGTGATCGGTCTGATCGCCATCTGCTTCCTCCCGGAAACTGCGGGGAAGCCGCTCTCAGGGTCCGAGCCGAACGTGGAAACCGAACGCGAGGCGCATGAGATCCACACAGCGCGCCAAGCAACCGTCTCAGCCTAACTCGGCCTAACTCAGCCTAATTCGGCCCTACCCGGCCTCACTCGGCCCAGCACGGTCTGGTCTGGTCTGGCCCGGGCCTGCCGGTCACTGCTGAGCCCGTTTGTGCCGAGCCCGGCCCTCGTCGGTCCGGGCTCGGCATGACAGCTCCGCCTGCGCGGGTGACCGCACCCATTCCACGGTGGGGCCGAGTGCGATCTCCTGAGCCTCACGAAGCAGCGTGGCTAGTGGGCGCCGACGTCGGGGAGATCGACCGCGGCAGTAAGTGGCCGGCCATCACGGATCAGCTTGCGCTTGGTGGCCTGCCACATCACGGCGAGCGCGATGAACCAGAGCGGCGTGAACATCAGTGGGAGCCGTGTGTCGTCTGCGAGGAACAGTGTGACCAGGATGAACGCGAAGAATGCGAGGACGATCCACGGCACAATCCGGGCGAACGGGGTGCGGAACGCTGACGTGCGGTGCCGCTCCGGGTGCTTGCGCATGTACTGGATGAAGCTGATGGCAATCATGCTCCAGGTGAACAGGATGAACGTCGAGGCTACTGAGGTGACAAAAGTGAATGCTTCGATCACGCTGTCGCCGAGGAGCAGGATCGGCACGGAAGACGACACGAACACGGTCGAGAAGAACACGGCCTTGCGCGGCACGCCACGGGAATCCGTGAGCGCGAAACCCTGCGGTGCATGGCCGTCTCGCGCGAGCGAGTGCATCATGCGGGTGCCGGAGTAGAAGCCTGAGTTCGCACTTGAAGCCGCTGAGGTGAGCACCACGATGTTGATCGCGAACGCCGCGGCACCGAATCCGGCGTAGGCGAAGGTCGTGACGAAGGGGCTCTGATCTGGATCCAATTTGTCCCAGGGGGTGATCGCCATGATCACGGTGAGCGCGCCGATGTAAAAGATGAGGACGCGAACGACGATTGAGTTGATCGCGCGCGGCAGATTGCGGTGCGGGTCTTTCGTCTCAGCTGCCGCGGTGCCCACAAGTTCAACGCCGATGAACGAGAAGATGCCGAGCTGGAATCCGAGCAGGAACCCGCTCGCGCCGAACGGGAACATGCCACCGTGATCCCAGAGGTGGCTGAGCTCGGCGCGTGTGCCGGTGTCCGGATTCTCGAAGCCCATGACGAGCAGCACGACGCCGGTGGCGATCAACGCGAGGATCGCCACGATCTTGATGAGTGAGAACCAGAACTCGAACTCGCCAAAGAACCGTACCGGCTGCAGGTTCAGGATCGTGAGCACCGCGACCGTGATCGCGGCGGGCACCCAGTTGGGGATCGACGCGTTGATATAGGACACGTAGCTGGTGATCGCGATGATGTCGGCCACGCAGATCACCACCCAGGTGACCCAGTATGTCCAGGACACGAAATACCCGGCCCACGGGCCAATGAGGTCCTTTGCGATATCGCCGAATGTCTTGTAGTTCAGGTTCGAGAGCAGCAGTTCACCAAGCGCCCGCATCAGCAGGAACATCATGCAGCCAATGACGGCGTAAATGAACAGCACTGAGGGGCCGGTGAGGCTGATCACCTTTCCTGAGCCGAGGAAGAGGCCGGTGCCGATGGCGCCGCCGATCGCGATGAGTTGGAGGTGGCGGTTGCTGAGTCCGCGCTGCAGTTCGTCGTGCGCGCCCGGTGCGGTCGTTGTCATGTTCATTCCCATCCCACGAGTTATTCCCGAGTGTACCCACGCCAGGGCGCACAGACGTGCTGCGCGCGAAGAGACGCGTGCCCGCCGCCCCACGCTGGTGCGAGACGCCGGGCATGTGCGTGCGTGGGATCGTGAGCGAGAGTGTCCGAGCAGCGCAAGGAAGCTCGACTCGCGCGTCGGCCCCAAAACGACTGTTGGCCCCGACTCGGCGGGGCCAACAGTGAGGACAGGGTGCTTAGTCCTGGGTGTCCGGGAGGGGGATCGCTGCCGTCAGGGGCCGCCCCTCGCGCTGGAGTTTCCGTTTGCGCAGTTGCCACAGGATGGCAAGCAGGACGAACCAGAACGGCGTCGCGAGAAACGGCGGACGAGTGTCTTCACCGTAGAGCAGTGTGCCTGCGATGAACACGAAGAACGCGAGCACGAGCCAGGGGGCGAATCGCGCCAGCGGCAGCTTGAACTTGGACTCAGCGTGCCGTTCTGGGTAGCGCTTCAAGTAGACGATGTAGCTCACGACGATCGAGCCCCAGGTGAACAGGATCATCGTGGCGCACATCGATGAGACGAAGGTGAACGCGGCCACGACGCCGTCCCCTGCGAACAGCAGCGGAATCGCGGCGAAGAGGAAGACACTGGTGAAGAATACGGCTCGCTTGGGGACGCCGCGGGAATCCGTGAGCGAGAAGGATTTCGGCGCGTGCCCGTCTTTCGAGAGGCCGAAGAGCATACGCGTGCCCGAATACAGGCCACCGTTGGCGCTCGATGCAGCGGAGGTGAGGACCACGAGCTGGATCGCGGCAGCCGCGAGCCCAAAGCCGGCGAGCGCGAGCGTCGTCACGAAGGGGCTCTTGTCCGCGTCGATCATGTTCCACGGAGTGACGCTCATAATGATCGCGAGTGCGCCCACATAGAAAATGAGGATGCGAAGCACGATTGAGTTGATCGCCTTTGGCAGGGTCTTCCGCGGGTTCTCGGTTTCGGCGGCGGCCGTGCCGACCATCTCAACGCCGATAAACGAGAAGATACCCATCTGGAACCCGAGTACGAAGCCGCTTGCGCCCATGGGGAACATGCCGCCGTGCTCCCAGAGGTTCGAGAACGAAGCCTGCGTGCCGTCGGGGCTGGTGAAGCCGGTGAGCACCAGGATGACACCGACTGCGATGAGCCCGAGGATCGCGACGATCTTCAGAATTGCAAACCAGAACTCGGTCTCACCGAAGTACTTCACCGGCTGCAAGTTCAGCACGAGCAGCACGCCTGCGGTGATCAGCGCAGGCAGCCAGTTGGGGATTTCAGGGTTGAACCACTGCACATACGCGGTGATCGCGATGATGTCGGCCACACACGCGATCACCCAGGAGAACCAGTAGTTCCAAGACACGAAAAACCCGGCCCAGGGGCCGAGCATGTCTTTGGCGATGTCTCCGAAGGTGTGGTAATTCAGGTTCGACAGCAGCAACTCGCCGAGAGCGCGCATGATGAAGAACACGAAGAACCCGATGACCATGTACACGAAGATGATGGCGGGCCCGGAAACGCTGATGAGTTTGCCCGATCCGAGGAACAACCCCGTGCCGATCGCACCCCCGATCGCAATGAGCTGCAGGTGGCGGTTTTTCAGACCGCGCTGCATCTCGCCGGTGGGCGAGGCTGTGGCTGTCGTGGACATGACACTCCCTTGTGAGGAAACTGGTGCGCCAGTGTGCGGCGCGGGATTGAGGGTGACCAGGCGATTGTAGTGTGAGCTGAGGAACTGTGCGGTGTGAGTGGCCGTGCGTGCGGTGCGCGTGGCACTGCGAGCGAAGCGCGTGCTACGCGACGACCCGGAACGTCGCGAGTTCTGGATCTGCTGCTCCGCGCACGTACCCGGCTGGTGCGGCTGCGGTGGCGCGGAGGAACGCGACGACCTCGGCACTCAAGACCTCGCCAGGGAGCACGTTGGGGACCCCAGGCGGGTATGCGGCAAGGGAGTCTGCGGAGACACGGCCAACGGCCTCGACGCACGAGACCATTTCAGTGGGACTGTAGAACGCCTCGGCGAGTCCCATCGACCGCTCGCACGGGGAAGGCAAAACAATTGGCCGGTCTGGCTCGATCGCGGCCTCCGGCAACGACTGGAGTGCGTTCCAGAACCGATCGACGTCAACCGGAGAGACCGCGCCGACCAGCAGCAGTAGTGCGGACGGCGTGGAGAGCTCAGCGTAGACGCGGTGATCCCGCAGCAGCTGATAGTGCGCGTCAGTGCCGGTGATCCCAGCGCCGCGGGTGTCGATCGCGATCTTGAACGGGTCGTTTGCCACGGCGTCTGGACTCGCGAGGATGTCGGGGGTGGCATCGCGGAAGCGACGGTCGGCGCGAACGCGGGCGCGGATCTCCTGTGCAGAGGCGAGCGCACGCTCTACGAGTTCGGGACGGGTGACGATATTCATGCGCGCCTCGTCGAGTGACGCGAGGAGGAGCGCGCTGCAACTGGTCGACTGATGGGATCGAACGACCCGGTCCACGAGCGTCTCGAGCGCTGCCGCGTGTGGTCCGTTGCCGAGCTGGATCATGGCGGACTGCGTCAGCGATCCGACTGCTTTGTGGGTGCTCGAGACGACCAGATCGGCGCCCAAGCGTGCAGCATTCACGGGGAGCTGCGGGTGCAGGCCGAAGTGGGAGCCCCATGACTCGTCGACGATGAGCGGCACACCGCCATCGTGTGCGACCTTCGCGATGGCCGCGATGTCGGCGACGGCGCCGAAATAGCTGGGGGAGACGATGTAGACGGCGGCGCTCTCCGGGTTCTCCGAGAGCACTGCCTCAACCTGCTCAGCTGTCACGCCGTGGGCCGAACCCAGGCCGGTGTCGACGTGGCCGGTCACGAAGTGCGGGGTGAGCCCCACGTGTGTGATGCCATCGATGACGCTCGAGTGGACACTGCGCTGTACGACCAGTTCAGTGCCGAGTGCGCGGACCGCCGTGGTGGCGATGTGGTTGCCGCCCGATGCGCCGTTCGTGATGAACCAGGTGCGGCTCGCACCCCACGCTTCGGCTGCGAGCTCTTGTGCGCGCATGAGCGGGGTGACCCTCCCGGGGGTGACCAGCCGCCAGGTTTCCTGATCGACACCGCTGAACAGCATGGGGAAGTCGATGGAGAGGGCGGCCTCTCCCACGAGGCTCGCAACCCCGGGAGCGTTCGTGGGGCCCGCTTGGTGGCCGGGAACGTGCAGCCGCTGCCAGTCGTGTCCGGCGAGCGAGCGGAGCGCGTCGGAGTACGGAGTCTCGAACTGGTGTGCCGGAATACCTGCACGGGGGCGGGCCTGCACCGCTGCGGCGTCTGCCGGAGCGGCGTTCGCTGGTGCGGGAAGGGGGGAGACGGGAGAAGCGGTCTGCATGCCTTAAGGCTAGGAACTTTGGCACTCATGCGGAATATCAGGTTTTCGCGCGTGGTGACATACTGGATATACCATGATGACACTTCAGCAGTTCCGCGTGCTGCTCGCAATTCGTGAGCATGGCAGCCTCACACAAGCCGCCGAGGCGCTGCAATACGGCGTGCCGACCGTGACTCACCATCTCCGCACGCTTGAGGCGCACTTACGGGTGCGTCTCGTCGATCGCGATCGCCGAGGTGCTCACCTGACCCCGCTTGGCGCGGCGTTCGCCGAAGACATTGCTCCAGTGCTCGTGCGCATCGACCGGGCCGAGCGTGCGGTCGCGGATCAGCGCGACGCTGGAGTGGTGACGCTCCGAATCGGAACATTCTCGTCGATCGGCTCGCGGTTGATTCCCGCGGCGATCGCGCAGTTGCAGCAGCGGACTTCGGTGCGCGTCGAGGTCGTTGAGGCTGAGCCGACCGAGGTGATGCGCCAGCTCCAGGCGGGTGAGGTGCACGCGGGCCTGGTCTACGACGTGTCTGATGAGCTCGCGCTTGCGGCGCCGGGCATCGAGCGGACCACGCTGCTCTCTGAACCGTATCGGGTGATGGTCGCGAAGAGTGGACCGCTCGCTGAGGCTGCAGTGCTCGACTTTGCGGCGCTCGCCGAGGTGGCATGGGTGTGCAGCCGAAACCCGGATGAGGCGTCTGATCGAGTGCTGCGCCGTGTCTGCCATTCGCTGGGGTACCCGGTGCGAGAGGTGATGCGGACCGATGACCTCACGATGATTCACGGTCTGGTTGCCGAAGGGCTGGGGTGTGCGCTCACGACCGCGGCGGCGGTCGATGCTGACTTCGACGTCGTGCTGCGTCCTGCAGTGCAGGATCTCGGAGAGCGCCGAGTCTCGTTCGTGACGAGGCGCGGGCAGGTGCCCCCCGCGGTGCGCTGGCTCGAGGAGATCCTGCGCAGACTCGCGGTCGAGCGCGCAGCCAAGTAGCGCGCCCCCTCCGTGCCGAGCCTGTTGAGCACGGGGTGGGGGAGTCGCAGGCTGACTGGGGCCTGGCCTACGCCGTGGTCGGAGCGAGCTCGAGGCTGGTGAGCGCCCCGCGCACCGCAGACTGCGCCTCGGCCGCGGTGACCTGGCCGGTGAGCCAGCGACCCGACAGGCCCTCGACGAGAGCGGTGAGTGCGAGCGCGGCGGCGGCAACGGCTGCGGCCTCCCGCTCCGGATCCGCTGCTGCGATGAGCGTCTCCACTTGGCGCTGCCAGTGGCCGGTCGATCGGGCAACGGCGCCCGCGCGCTCCGTGTCAAAGACGGCGGCCGCGCGCAGCTCATTCCACGCGGTTGACCCCGCGCGGATCCCAGGCTCGTCGCCAAACTCCGAGCACAGCAGCGCCGCGAGCTGCCCGGCTGGAGTGTGTGCCTCGGGGACGCTGGCCGCGCGGCGTGTGGCGCTTGCAGTCACCTCGTCGAGCGCGGATTGGAGCAGGCCGTCTCGATCGCCGAAGTGGTAGGCAAGGAGTCCGATTGAGACCTCGGCGTCGCGTGCAACGTCGATCATGCGGAATTTGGCGAGCCCGGAGCGCGCGATCACGGCAGCGCAGGACGTCAGGATCCGCTCTCGGGTGTCCTCGGCCATTGCTGCTCCCTCTGTGTGGGGGCGCGTCGCACTTGACAGGGCGGCGCGCAGAACTGAAACTGATTTCAGGATACCGGTTCAAGAGTGAAACGAGGAAGCGAATGGGCGAGTCCGCCGCACAGTTCGAACTGATGGAAACGAGCATCGAGCGTGTGCTCGACGCGTTCCGCAGTGGCGCCATCACGAGCGTCTGGCTCACCGAGCGCTACCTCGCTCGCGCCGCAGCCTACGACCAGGGCACCGACGGGCTCCACGCGATTATCGTGCCGAACCCCGGCGCGCTCGCCGCAGCAGCCGAGTCGGATCGGCGCTGGGCAGCTGGCGAAGCCCGCCCGCTCGAGGGGGTGCCGTTCACGGTCAAAGACTCGTACATGGTCAAGGGGCTCACCGTTGCATCGGGATCGCCGGCGTTCCAGACTCTCGTCGCGCAGTGGGATGCGTTCTCGGTGGAGCAACTGCTCGAGGCCGGTGCGGTGCTCGTGGGCAAGACGAATATGCCCCCGATGGCGGATGGGGGCATGCAGCGCGGCGTGTATGGTCGGGCTGAAAGTCCGTACAATCGTGACTACCTCGCCGCCGCGTATGCATCAGGCTCCTCGAACGGCTCCGGCGTTTCCACCGCCGCCAACTTTGCCGTGTTCGGCATGGGGGAGGAGACGGTGTCTTCTGGCCGGAGCCCCGCCTCGAACAACGGGCTCTGTGCCTATACGCCCAGCTGGGGTATTCTCTCGATCCGCGGGAACTGGCCGCTGTTCCCTGCCCGAGACGTCGTAGTGCCCCACACCCGCTCCATGCCGGATATGCTCCGCCTGCTCGACGTGCTCGTGCAAGACGACGCCAACACCCGCGGCGATTTCTGGCGCAACCAAGACACAGTTACGCTGCCCTTGCCGAGCGCACACCGGCCTGCCAGCTACCTTGATGTGCAGGATGCTGACGCCCTGCGTGGCAAGCGCTTCGCAGTTCCCGCGATGTATCTCGGAGAGGATCCGAACTTCCCGATCGAGGTGCGGCAGACGGTCTTGGATCGCTTCGCGGAGGCGCGAACCAGGCTGCAGGCCCTCGGCGCCGAGGTTGTCGTGACCGGTTTCCCGCTCATTGAGCAGTACGAGGGCGACCGGCCGGGCCAGGAAAACGTTGGCGAACTTGGCGTGCTCCCCGAAGGGTGGATGGACACTGAATTCACTGACTTCCTCGCGTTCGGCTGGGATGACTTCCTGCGAGCCAACGCGGATCCTGCGATCCCGAATCTCGGCGGAGTTGATCCCGATCAGATTTTCCCGCAGCCCCCTGGCACGTTGCCCGACCGCTACGAGGAGGTTGAGGACTACCCGAATCGCTATCGTGCAACAGTCGCCCTCGCGCAAACCCCCGGAGGAGTTCCAGATCCGCGCCAGCGCGCTGACTTCGCTGACGGATTGCGCGCGCTCGTGCGGCTGCGCGAGGATCTTTTCGAGCAGTGGTTGCGTGAGGAAGGCTTCGATGGCGTTGTATTCCCCGCGAACGCTGATGTGGCGCGCGAGGATGCTGAACGCGACCAGGCAGCTGCCGACCACGCGTGGTCGAACGGGGTGTTCTTCTCCAATGGGAACTACGCGCTCCGCCACCTGGGGATCCCGACGGTCACGGTTCCGATGGGACTGATGGCGGACATCGGCATGCCGATCGGGCTGACGTTTGCGGGAGCCGCGTACTCAGATCCGGAGCTGCTGGGGTACGCCGCGGCATTTGAAGCTGCCGGGTCGCTGCGCGTGGCGCCTCCGACCACGCCCGCGCTGCCGGAGGATCACCCCGCTGGGTAGTCGGCTGCGCCGGGTAGTCGGCTGCGCGGGGTAGTCGGCTGCGCGGGGTAGCCGGCTGCGCCGCCGCGGGGTGCACACCCTGCCTCACACACCAGTACATCCGATCTTGTTTAGGTGACCCTTAGCTAGATAGGATGAACTGTTTTTGCCGCAGTGGGTGCGGCGACGTGAGGAGCGGGAGCGCAGATGAATCCGACCACTTGGGGTGCCTCCCGCACGAAATACGGGGTCGCGCGGCGGCGAGCGATCACCCTGGGGTGCGCGCTCGCCGTGCTGCTCGGCGCGATCGTTGCGGTTCCTGCTCCGGCTATGGCCGCGGCCCAGCAGCGCGTGACCGTTGAGGCGACCGTTGGCACAGACCGGCAGGTGACTGTCACCCTCGCGTGTGCGGCGGCGAAGACCTGCTCCGGGAAACTCGCGCTGAAGTTGAGCACTGGTGGCACCGCAACCCTCGCCTACTCCGTAAAAGCACGGGGGTCGCAGACCCTGAACTGGAAGATCTCGACCGCTCACTATCGCGCCTTCACGAAACGGGGCACGGCCACCCTTTCGATCGCAGGCACCGCGACGAAGCCGAACACCGCAAAGTTCACCCACCGCGCAACAGTGAAGCCGGCTCAGCCGCAGTTCGCCCTCGCGCGGACGAACTACACGATCGAGGCGAATCGCTCCCTCCCGTTGCAGCTGACGTGCGCCGCAGCCGCGGGCTGCGCTGGGACCGTTCAGCTGAAACTCGGCAGCTCGGTGCTCACCCAAGCGAACGCACGGGGCAAGAAGGGCACTCATACCGTGCAGCTCACGCTCAGCACCGCACAGGTAGCCGCCCTGAAGACGACCGCGACGAAGTACACCGCCGTCGTCACCGAGACGAAGCCGGACGCGGTGCAGCACGCCACAACGCTGCAGCTGAAGAAAGCGGCGCCGAAACCGGATCCCGAACCCGAGCCACCCGTACGCGGGGCCTCGAAAGCCTATGCGGAGCGCAATTGGACGCCGACCGCCTATGACAGCTGCCCCGCTGCCCTCCACGCGAGCTTCCAGACGATCGGGCCGGACGGCAAGATCTACCCCACCTGGCACCCTGCACAGGTCACGAACCCGGCGACCGGTGAGCTCTGCACCTTCGGTCACGAACACGGAGCCGATCCACGCAGCTCCCAGCTCTTCGATTGGGTCGCCGCGTTCTACGCTCCTGATGATCTCGTCGCAGGAGAGCCTGTCGGCCTGCCGTTCGGCTACACCAGCGAGGAACTCGAAAACTACGGGCACGAGCACGGCGGCATGGCTATGCGCCACGAAGACAACGGCGGTCACAAAGTGTTCGTCGCCAACGACGTGAAAATGCTCGACGCACACCGGAGTTGGCTCCGCCTCAGCGACGGAAGCCAACTGGTATGCAGTTTTTTGATCAAGCAGCACCAGGGGAGTTGGTCGCCCGACGCCACGTCGAACAACGCGCACGAGAGCCTCTACGCGGCACGCTGCAACGACGGCACGGAGATCATCACCTCAATTCTCACCCGCTTCGGCAACGCGAATGAGATGTTTGGCACCTGCGCGCCAGACACGGCGATCCCGACCGTTGGCAGTGTCCTGCCAGCGGGCGATGGCGGTCGCAGGATCATCCCAACCACCGACTGCGTGCGCGCGAACCCCACCGATTGGACTCTCTACGAGCTGTGGGAGAGCGACAGCAAAATCACTGCGCCCGACGGCACGGTCCTCGCTGCCTTCGACCCGTGGTTCGGGATCAGAAACCCGAGCAGAATGTACGATGCCTCGGCCAGCACCGCAACCACGAATGGGATCAGCCGCCCGCTCGATCTTGCCTGGTACGCAGAGAATCCGGCCGCTGACTACCTCTGGGCCGGGCTGAACCACGTCGAACGATTCGACTACACCGACCCACGCTCGCCGTTCACCGGCGCTCAACGCGACTTCTATCTGGGGGAGCTCCAGCTCGCCCCGACGCCGGACCCCACGGGGATTGTGTACAGCGACCCCTACGGCGGAGCCGCGAAAACCAAGCGTACGGTCGGTGCGATTCAACAGCTCATTCGTCCGGGAAGCGTGCTCGGCACCGTGCAGCTCAGCCGCCAGAAGTTTGATGCGAAAGCGGACTACGGCAGTAACAACGGCGTCCACGCGCCGAACTGAACCGAGTGAGCGGCCTGCGAACCTTGGCGCAGCAGCGGCTCAGCGGGGACATCCCCGAGTATTTCCATCCCTTCAGAGAACAGGACCACCGTGAACTTTTCCTTCCGACCCGCGCGAGCGGCGGTGAGCGTCGTCGCCGCTGCTGCGCTCGTGACGAGCGCGCTTATCGCCACTCCAGCATTCGCCATCGCGGCCCCGCCGAGCCCAGCTGGGCCCTCCGTTTCAGGTGCTCCGGCAGTCTCTGAGATTCGCTGGACCGGCGAGGCCGGAGGTGACCTCGGATTTGCGGCCAGTCGCAGTTCCTGCGACGTGAACGGCGATGGTTTCCTAGACACCATCGTTGGCGATTGGTGGTGGAAACGTGGCAACACGGCAAACGCTGGCGCAGCTTACGTGTTGCTGGGTGGCGCTGAGCCAGTCGGTGGTCCGATCGGGCGCGGCACCGCGGTCGGCGCGGTGCGGATCGACGGCCCGAACAGCGCGAATGCGTTCGCCGGGCTCAGCGTGTCGTGCCTGGGCGATGTCAACGGGGATGGCCTCGACGACGTGATTCTGGGTTCAAACCGGACGCAGCGCACGTGGGTAGTGCTGGGCGCGAAAGACTTCGAACCTGTCGACGTTGACACGATCGGTGGGCGCGGGTTTGAAGTGACGAATTCTGCTGCAGTGGCTGAGAACGCTGCCCCTGGTGGGAGTGCAAACTTCGGGTACGCGGTGAGTGGGCTGGGCGATGTCAACGGAGACGGGCTCGCAGACTTCGCGATCACCGATAACCTGTACGACCGGCCAGCGAACCCTGAGACCGGCGCTGCCGCCGCGTCGAACATCGGACGGGTCTGGGTCATCGCAGGGTCCGGAGACGTGACCACGATCGACGTCGCGGCCGATGCACATGCCTCCCGGGTGCTCTTCACGATCGACGGCAGCGGTGGCCAGATCATCTCGGCGGAGGACGCAGGAGACGTAAACGGAGATGGGCTCGCCGATATTGTGCTCGGGAGCTACGGGGCCACACCGTGGGGCCCGTCCGCTCCAGTTGCCGGTGCCGCATATGCCGTGTTCGGGGCCACGACACGCCAGAGTGTCGACGTTGCACACCTGGGGACACAGGGCTTCGCCGTCTACGGTCCACAGCGTGGCCGAGACCGAATCGGGACCTCCATTGCTGCGATTGGCGATATCAACGGGGACGGAAAAGCTGACTTCGTGGTCGGCGGCGACGGCGTGCCCAACGCAGCGACCGGGCCGCGCGCAGGCGGCGCAGCCGTCGTCCTCGGATCCGAATCAACTCAGACCGTGTTCACCACGCCCGGTGCGTCCGAGAACGCTGTCTACCACTGCGCAGAGGAGACCACGAATGCATCGGGCGCGTGCGCTGGGGCAACCGTGCCGCGTGGGTACTGGATCGACGGTGCAGTCGACAACGACAAGTTCGGCTGGTCAGCCGCAGGAGTCGAAGATCTCAATGGCGACGGCGTTCCCGAGATCGTGCTCGGTGCCTGGGGGCAGGACTCCGGTGGGACGAACGCCGGCGCACTGTACGTCGTGTACGGCACGCCGGGATTCTCCGGCACCATCGCCACCGCCGCACTCGATTCCGCGGCTGGCTTCCGGATCGACGGGGCAGCTGCGGGCGCGCAGCTGGGCCGCTCAGTTGGCGGAATAGGTGACTTTGACGGGAATGGCGTTCCGGATCTCGTCGGCGGGGCAAATGGCACGGACTACGCGTCGGTGTACCTGCTCGGTGCCACCGCTACTGAGGCCACGCTTGAAACGGCGGGTCTCACCGTTGCCACTGGAGGAACGCTGACCGCGCGGATCGCTGGAGCTCGAGCGGGGGCGGGGGTGCCGAGCGGCACCGTGTCGTTCGCGCAGGCAGGCGTCCTCGTGCCAGGGTGCGAAGCGATCCCCGTCGCCGAGGGGGTCGCACACTGTAACGTGACGAGCCTCCCTCGCGGAGGAGCGCAGACGTTCAGCGCGGCATTTGAAGACTCGAGCATGCGGTTCTCTGCGTCGACAGCTGAGCTCACGAGTGACGTGGAAAAGCTCGTGTCGTCGACGGTGCTCAGCGGGGACGCGGTCGCGACCGCACAGGATGAACTGGAATTCATCGCGACGGTGCCGTCTGACGCTACAGGCGAAGTCGTGTTCACCGCCGGCTCCACCGCGCTGGGAACCGCGCCGATCCAGAACGGCACCGCGACTCTCGCGTACAGCTCGCCGGTTGCCACGACGTTCCAGCTCAGCGTGCGATACGCCGGTGATGCTCGCTACGGTGAATCCTCGTCGAAACCACGCCGGATCACGATCGGGCTCGTGCCCGTCACGCTCTCTGCCGTGACCGTTGACGCCACGAAAGCCGTCTACGGGGTGCGCCCGAGTGCCGCGGTGCGCGTGTCAGGCGCGGCGAGCGGGACGGTGCTCTTTACCGCAGGCTCACGCGAACTCGGCACCGCCACAGTGAACAGTGCCGGACGGGCAACCCTGCGACTGCCGACGCTCCCGGTCGGGAGCTACCGAGTCGCCGCAGAGTACATCGGGGATGACACCTTCGCTGACACTGCGAAGCGGTACTCGACGGGAACGCTCCAGATCTCGAAGGCGTCAGTGCGCTCCGCGAAGGTGACCACGAAGGCTGCGAAGTACGGCACCCGTCCGACCGTGACGGTCACCCTCGGCAAGCTCAACAGCGGGGCCTATCCCACCGGCCGCGTCGTTATCAGTTTCGGGGCCGCGAAAAAGACGGTGACGCTCACTGCCGCGAACAAGGGCGTCATTCGCGTGCAGGCTCCGAAAGCACTGAAAGCAACCGTGAAGGTCACCGCACAGTTTCAAGGCAGCAAGAACATCACGGCAACATCTGCGAGCGCCACTCAGCAGGTGGCCGCGAAACCCCTGAAGCGGAAGCCGTAGCGCGGAACCGGATCTCCGCCCCCGTGACTCCTCGGCTATTCGCCGTCGAGGGGGAGGGGATCCGGTTCGAAGCGGTCAACGCTGAGTGCCAGGCGTCTCAGCAACACTGAGAGCCGTTCACGCTCTGAGCGGGGGATCCCTCCCAGGAGACGTTCCTCAGAATCGCTGAGGCGAGTCATTGCTGCGTCGACGAGCGTGAGACCCAGTGGGGTCATCTCCACGAGCACGCCACGCCCATCGTTGGGATCGGTGAGCCGACGCACAAGCCCGCGATCAACCATCCGGTCGATTCGGTTCGTCATCGTTCCACTGGAGACCATCGTCTGTTGCACGAGCACCTTGGGGCTCTGCAAAAATGGCTCACCGCCGCGGCGCAAGACCGCGAGCACGTCAAATTCCCACGAAGCAAGACCCGAACGGTCGAACGCATGCGAACGCGCCCGGTCCAGGTGTTTCGTGATGCGCCACAGTCGAGAAAAGATCGCGAGTGGCGCGAGATCCAGGTCGGGCCTCGCGCTGGTCCAGTCCGCGATGATCCGATCGACCTCGTCCTCGTTCTTCATTTCACTATTATCCAACCTGCCCCGATATCGAGCGAACTCCCGCGCGGGTACACGAGAGCTCCCGGAGTCTGGCAGACTGTATCCGTGCTGTTTCGGCACGGTCCGCCTTGGTGTAATGGCAGCACGACAGCCTTTGGAGCTGTTAGGTCTAGGTTCGAATCCTGGAGGCGGAACGACGCGCGTGTGTGGGAGAGGCCTCTCACGCGGCGCTGATGGGGGCATCTCGCGTCCGGAGAAAGGATAAGCACATGGCAGAACGTTCGCTTGCGGTCGTGATCCTCGCTGCAGGGCAGGGCACTCGCATGAAGTCCGCGCTCCCCAAGGTGCTGCACCGGATCGGTGGTCGCTCACTCATCGCCCACGTGCTCGACACGGCTGCTGGGCTCGCGCCTTCGCAAGTTATTGCCGTGGTGCGACACGACCGAGACCGCGTCGCCGCGGCAGTGCTTGAGCACGCGCCCGAGACCGTGATCGTGGATCAGGACGCCACGCCGGGGACGGGCCGCGCGGTGGAACAGGCGTTGCAGGCGTTGCCTGATGAGTTTGACGGCACCGTCGTGGTGCTCTCCGGAGACGTACCCCTCGTTGACACCGTCACGCTCGATCGGCTCGTGCGAGGCCACCTTGAGGGCGGGCGCGCAATGACCTTGCTCTCGGCCATTTTCGACAACCCGACTGGCCTCGGTCGCATCCTGCGCTCAGCTGACGGCGCCGTCACCGGGATCGTCGAGGAGAAAGATGCGAGCGACGCGCAACGCCGTATCACCGAGATCAACGGCGGCATCTATGTCTTCGCTCGCCACGCAGTGCAAGACGCGCTCGCGCAGATTGACACGAACAATGCGCAGGGTGAGAAGTATCTGACTGATGCCGCGGCCCGGATTTTGACCGGTGGCGGAGCCGTCGAAGCCGTTGCTACCGACGACCCGTGGCTGATTGCTGGGGTCAACGATCGCGCGCAACTGGCCGAGGCTGGCCGGGAGCTCAACTCCCGCATCGTGCGGGCGCATCAGCGTGCGGGGGTCACGATTCAGGATCCCACCACCACGTGGATTGACGCTGATGTGTCGATCGAGGCCGACGTAGAGATCCTGCCCGGTACGTTCCTGCACGGGGCGACCTCGATCGCGGCGGACGCGGTTGTTGGCCCTGATACCACGCTCGTCGACTGCGAAGTGGGTGCTGGGGTGCGGATCCGGCGCAGCGAAGCAACCCTTGCGGTCTTTGCAGCTGGCGCTGAGGTCGGCCCCTTCGCCTTCATCCGCCCCGGCACCGAACTCGGGGAGCACGGCAAGATTGGCGCCTTTGTCGAGACGAAGAACGCGAAAATCGGCGATGGCAGCAAAGTGCCGCACCTGAGCTACGTGGGCGATGCCCACATTGGCACCGGCACAAACATCGGTGCTGGCACGATCTTCGCGAACTATGACGGGGTGCAGAAGCACCAGTCAACGGTCGGAGACGGCGTTCGGGTTGGTTCAAAGAATGTACTCATCGCGCCGGTTACCATTGAAGATGGAACGTACACGGCAGCGGGTACGGTCGTCCGGAAAAACGTCCCTTCCGGGGCATTGGCGCTGAACGTAGCGCCGCAGCGCAACATTGAAGGATGGGTGGCCGAGAACCGTCCTGGTACGAGCACCGCGGAAGCGGCAGCGCGCGCCACGGGTGACTCGGCCCAGTGAGCAAGCGGGAATTCAACAAGTGAGGACGTATCAGCACCGATGAGTACGATCGAGATGGCGGGGCAGAAGAAGCTCGTCTTGATTTCGGGCCGGGCATACCCCGAGCTCGCCGAGCAGGTGGCCGCCGAACTTGGCGCCGAACTCGTCCCAACTGACGCACGTACGTTTGCCAACGGTGAGCTGTACGCGCGCTTCGATGAGAGCGTCCGCGGCTCCGACGCGTTTGTCATCCAGTCGCACACGAACCCGATCAATGAGTGGCTCATGGAGCAACTCATTATCGTTGACGCACTGAAGCGAGCTTCGGCGAAGCGCATAACCGTCGTAGCGCCGTTCTACCCCTATTCGCGCCAGGACAAGAAGGGCCGCGGGCGCGAGCCGATTTCGGCCCGACTGGTGGCTGACCTGTTCAAGACCGCTGGCGCCGACCGCATCATGTCGGTGGATCTGCACGCCCCGCAGATCCAGGGGTTCTTCGATGGTCCGCTCGACCACCTGTTCGCCATGCCGGTGTTGCTGGCACACTTCCAGAAGCATCTCACCCGTGACGACCTCACAGTCGTATCTCCGGATATGGGCCGCGTGCGCGTCGCCGATGTGTGGAGCGATCGCCTCGGGGCTCCGCTTGCGATTATTCACAAGCGCCGCGACCCCTCGGTCGCAAACCAGGCGTCCGTGCACGGCATCGTCGGAGATGTGAAGGATCGCTGGTGCCTCATGGTCGACGACATGATCGACACGGGTGGCACGATCTCGAAGGCTGCTGAAGCTTTGAAAGAAGCAGGGGCGCGTGGTGTCACGATTGCGGCGACGCACGCGATCTTCTCGGGCAAGGCTGTCGAGTACCTGTCAGCCGACTTCATCGACCAGGTCGTCGTCACGGACACGCTGCCCGTGCCAGAGGAGAAGCGCTTTGACAAGCTGACCGTGCTGTCAATTGCCCCGCTGCTCGCCAAGGCGATCCACGAGGTCTTCGAAGACGGTTCCGTCACCAGTATGTTCGAGGGCGCTGCCTAAGCTCCGCTCGCACGCCCGCAGAACGCCCGCCTCCCCAGGGAGGCGGGCGTTCTGCATGTGCGCTGTGGATCGCCACCGCCTACGGGAGCGATGCGGCTTCTGCGGCGCAGCGAGGCAATGTCAGCCTCGGTACGTTCCGCTGAAATCCTGGCGGCAATGATACGTTCCGGCGTCACGGGTGCTCGTGGCCCTGGCGGTGCTGGCGCTGGTGCTGGTGGTGCTGGTGCTGGTGCTGGTGATGGTGATGGTGATGGTGCTGGTGGTGGTGGTGCTGGCGGTGCTGGCGGTGCTGGTGCTGCTGGCGCTCGTGCTCGCGGTGCTGGTGCTGGTGCTGGTGGTGCTGGGAACAGCTGACCCCCGGGCGACGTGGGTACGTCGCGCCGGGGGCCAAGGCGTCGGGCAGGGGCAGCGTGGCAGTTAGTGCCCGGCCTCCACCACGTCGACGAGCTCCGTGCCGTACGCGCCCGGCTCCGTTCCGTGGCCGATCTGGCGATAGATCTCCGGTCGCTTGGCCTTGATGATCAGCGCCCAGACGATACCGATGATGCCGGCTGCGAAGATCATGCCAGGCAACACGAATGTCGATGCATCCGGCTCCGTCTGCCCCAGCATGAGCTGGAAGTTCATGAGGATCATCACGAATACCCAGAGCAACGCGATTCCGGAGACCACGGGGGCCACCATGCGCGTCCACGCGCTGACCCCGCGGGGATCCTTGCGGAAGAATCCGATCACCGCGGCAGCAATCACGGCCATGAGGAGCACGAGGCCCATGGCCCCGGTGTTCGTCAGCCAGGTGAACATGGTGAGCACTGGGTAGAGGAACGCCGAATCGCCAAGCGCAGCGGCCCCACCGAACGCGTCACCAGCGAGCGCGAAACCGATCACCACGACAAGCGCGATGATCGTCTGTGCGACTGAGCCTGCCCAGGGCGCGCCCGCGCGAGAGGTGCGCGAAAACCAGGTGGGCAGCACTCCCTCGCGGCCGAGCGAGAAGAAGTACCGGGCGACCGCATTGTGAAATGACTGTTGTGCGGCGAACAGGCTCGTGAGGAAGAGCAGCGTCATGATGTCGGCAAACAGCACGCCAACCTGGTCGGTCATGAACACGAACATCAGGTCGGGGCCAGCTTCTTGTGAGGCGGCCACGATCTGGGACGGCCCGATGCCGACGGAGAATGCCCAGGCGCTGAACGCGTAGAACACGCCGATGATGGCGACCGCAGCGTAGGTCGCGCGAGGTACCGTTCGTTTCGGATCCTTTGCTTCCTCGCCGTAGATTGCTGCACCTTCGAAGCCCATGAACGCGGCGACTCCGAACACGAGGATGATGCCGAGCGCTGGCCCAAAGAGCGCAGTGGGATTGAGTGCTGCGGTCGAGACACCTTCGGGAGCTGCGCCGATCGCGACAATGTCGAAGATGATCACGACGAGGAACTCAAGCCCAACGAGGGCGCCGAGGACTTTCGCCGAGAGATCAACGCGGTTGACTCCGAGTACACCAACGAGCACGATGCACAGAAGGATCCAGAGCCACCATGGGGAGCTGATACCGAGCTTGGCTTCGAGGAACATGGACAGTTGGAAACCGAACAGTCCGTAAATGCCGATCTGCATGGCGTTGTACGAGACGAGTGCGATGAGCGAAGCTCCGACGCCGAGCGGGCGACTCAGCCCCTGCGAGATGTACGCGTAGAAGGCTCCCGCATTCGTAATGTGACGGCCCATCGCCGTGAAGCCGACGGCGAATACGGTGAGGATCACGGCAATCAGAAGAAAGCCCAGAGGCACGCCGAGAGACTCGGTGACCGCAAACGACGTCGTCACGCCGCCTGCGACGACGGTCAGCGGCGCGGAGGCGGCGATGATCATCAGGGTGATCGCAGGGACGCCCAGCGTGCGGCGACTGAGGCCCGGATCCTGTGACGCGCGTGGCGTCTGTGAAGTGGTGGTCATGTGGTTTCCCTCCCGGTCTTGCAGCGTTGCCGACCTGTGCCAGCTTCGGCGCTGACGGCACATGACGTTGAGTCTAAGTTCGGGTGCGAGGGAGGAGAAGCTCGAAGCTGTGCCGTGCGCGCACGGGCCATGACTCCCCGCGCAGGGCTATCCAAATGGATAACTCTGCGCGGGGATTCGTCACAGTGAGGTGCAGCGCCCTAGGGGGTGAACGCCGCGCGGACTTCTTCGTGGGGGAGCGCAAAACTCTCATGGCCATCTCGTCCGATGGTGTCGCGCGCAGCTACGAGCGCGTTGACCACGGCTTCCTCGGTGGCCTCCACGACCGCCGCGAAGAAGGGATCAATGCTGCCCCACGCAACGTGTTCGAGCTTCTCGGTGACGACCGTATCGCCGCCCATTCGTGAGCTCATCCCGCCGCTGTTGGCGGTCGAGAATGCCAGGAAGATGTCGCCGGAAAAATGACTCCCCGTCGTTCCAGTCCGCGCGAGGCCGAGTGGAACGCGACGAGCGAGCGCGCGGCATTGATCTGGGAGCAGCGGCGCATCAGTGGCAACAATCACGATCACACTTCCTGCGCCGGGGGTGGCGCGACTGTGGGATCCTGCACCTGAGGTGGATCCAGCACCTGAGGTGGATCCTGCACCTGAGGTGGATCCAGCCCTGGCGTGAGAACTGGGCTCTGCGAGGGTGTTCGTCCCGCCGCCTGAGCTGCCGCCGTCCGCGCCCGCCGCGAGGTCCCGCTGGAACCAGTCATCCGTTTCCATGGTGTTCGGTGCCTGTGACTCGCGGCCGAGTGGACGGCCGAGGACCCGAAGCTCATTCCGAGAGCCGAAGTTCGCCTGCAGCAGCACGCCAACGGTCCACGACTGCTCGCCGGATCCCACCACCCGAGACGCCGTGCCGGTTCCGCCCTTGAAGCCGTAGCAGTTCATGCCGGTGCCGCCGCCAACGTTGCCCTCGGGCACGGGCCCCGTTGCCGCGCCGTCAAGTGCGCGAGCGGCATGTTCTGGCTGCACAATGTCTGCGTTGATCGAGTTGAGATAGCCGTCCCAGGTTTCGCCAACAACCGGGAGCATCCAAGCTGCTGCAGTGGCGGCGTGGTGCGCGGCCATCCACTCATCGATGCCACGGTGTACGGCACCCACAGCGTGTGAGTTCGTGATGGCGATCGGGGCCTGCAGCTGCCCGGACTCCTCAATCCAGCTGCGGCCGGTGAGCTCACCATTTCCGTTGAGCACTGCGATTCCCGCCGCGCATGGCGACCCTGCGCCTGCTTTGCCTCGCGGCAGAATCGCAGTGACGCCGGTGCGTGCAACGACGGGGGCGTCGCTCGCGAGTGTGAGCAGGCCAACTTCGAGGCCGGGCACATCAGTGATCGCGTTCCAGGCTCCGGGGGTCCCATCGAAGGGAACTCCAAGATCCCGCGCTCGCGGACCGTGGCCTGATTGCTCAACATTGAACATTGTTCTATCCAATCACTTATGTCTAGACTACGAAACGCAGCCTGTATTGAACGCTGTTTGACTAGTGTTCACGATCCTATCGGATTGTTTCCCCAGACAAAGGAGTCACCATGTCCGCCCAACCCAGCACGAGTGCCGCGGCACGAGGCTCGGACTCTTCCAAACTCGCAGCCGGCCGTCTCGGTACCTGGGACATTATCTTCTTCGTGGTATCGGCAGCGGCGCCACTCACTGTCGTCGTCAGTGGTGCCGCAACCTCGTTCCGTCTCGGAGGTCTGGGTGCTCCCGGCGCGCTCCTGTTCAGCGGCGTCGTGCTCATCTTCTTCGCGCTTGGCTTCACCGCAATGTCGCGGAGCGTGCGCAACGCTGGAGCATTTTACGCATATGTCTCCCGCGGCCTCGGCAAGCCCGTCGGCCTGGGCGTTTCTTCCGTCACGGTGTTCGCCTACATCGCACTGGTGATCTCGTTTTACGGATTCATCGGGTTCTTCGCGCAGTTCACGTTTGCCGAGCTGCTCGGGATCGACCTGCCCTGGGGAGTGTGGTCACTGCTGGCGGTCGCGATCGTCGCATTCCTGGGGTATCGGAAGATCGACGTGGGAGCGAAAGTGCTTGCGGTGCTCCTGACGCTCGAAGTCGCGATCTTGCTCGTGCTCGCCGCCGCCACGATCATCAACGGCGGTCCCGAGCCCTGGAGCGCGGCGCCGTTCAGCCCGGCGAACGTCTTCTTTGCTCCCACAGCCGGCGCACTGTTCGTGGTCGGCTTCGGCGCGTACCTTGGTTTTGAAAGCACGGCGATCTACGCCGAGGAAGCGAAACGCCCTGAGCGCACCATTCCGCGGGCCACCATCATCGCCGTCGTCTTCCTCGCGCTGTTCTATGCGTTCTCGTTCTGGATCCTTACCGTAGCGTTCGGTGTCGACGGAGTCATTGCACTTGCGCAGGGCGACTCGTTCGAGACGATGGTTATTGACGGCACCGAGCAACTCGCAGGGTATTGGGCTGGGTACGTGATGAAGATTCTGATTGTGACGAGCTTTTTCGCGTGTGTCCTGTCGTTTCACAACGCGTGCACTCGCTACCTGTTCGCGCTCGGGCGCGAGGGCCTGCTGCCGCGCGTTCTGGGGCGTACAACGGCGAAGGAGCAGTCGCCGGCCGTCGCGAGCCTGACGCTCTCCGTGTGCTCCGCACTCGGCGTGGTGATTGCGATCGTCGTCGGCGCCGACCCATTCCTGGGCCTCGCGCTCTGGACGTACGCGACGGGGGTCCAGGGACTGGTGTTCGCACAAGCACTCGCCGCCATCGCTGTGGTCTGGTACTTCCTGCGTGATCGGCGCGGGCACGGCGTCTTCCGTGTGGTGGTGGCCCCGATTATCGGTGC
Source organism: Leucobacter luti (assembly GCF_019464495.1). NCBI lineage: Bacteria > Bacillati > Actinomycetota > Actinomycetes > Micrococcales > Microbacteriaceae > Leucobacter > Leucobacter luti. The sequence goes on from NZ_CP080492.1 coordinate 3,185,811, forward strand.
CATTGGCCTGGCCACCGGCTACACGCTGATCGTCACGAACTTCGAGGTCGTGACGGGTCTCCAGGGTCCCATCAACCAGGTGTTACTCCTGCCAACTCCGATCTTGTTCTTCGGGGGCATCATCGTCGGACTCATCCTCAAGTCACGCAAACCGGAGTACTACGCCGGACTCACCGAATCGGTCCAGGTGCAGCAGGTGGCGGCGGCGGACGAACCTCGGTCCGGCTCTCGGGCAGAGTGATCCTGACGAGACGCAATGCCATAGGCTGGGCCACATGAATGCGACCGCGCGGCGCCGCCTGGAACGCCGGGATGAGATCATCCGGGCGTTCTGGCGGGTCGCGCGAACGCGGCCACGCGGCGGCGTGAACGTCCGGGCCGTCGCTGCCGAGGCGGCTATGAGCCCGGCCAACGTGCTGCACTACTTCTCGAGCCTGAATGAGCTTCAGATGACCGCACTGGCCGGTGCGATGGAACAGTTCGCCGATCGCAGGCAGGCAATTCTTGACGCCCAGGAATCCGCAAGCTGGCGGATCGCAGCCATGATCCAGGCCGGCGTGCCCGACACTATTAGCGACGAATTGCGGCACGTCTATGAAAGCGTTCCGATCCTTGCCGACCACCCGGAGTATCTGCCAGCACACCGCGCACTCGTCGAGCGGCAGATCATGCTTTATCGCGCCCTCATCGAAATTGGGGCAGGCCTGGGGGAGTTCGCGCTCGCCTCGCCGCCTGGCATGATTGCGCGCAACTTGGTTGCGCTCGAGGACGCATACGATTTATACCCGCTGATCGGAGACCGTACCCCGCGAGAGGAATGCCGCGCCGCTGTGCGGAGCTACGCCGAACTCGCGCTCGGGCTCGCTCCGGGCGCACTCGCCGCGGTCGCTGCGCCTCCGCAGCCCCTCAGTCCTGGCGAGTAGGCCCGATACCCGCGTCGAAACAACACACATCGGGGCTTCAGTATGCCTGAAACCCCGATGTGCGTTGTTCTGGTGAGACCGCTCGCGCTGGCAGTGCCTGCGCGGAAGGCGGTGCGCGAGTTACAGCGTGTTGCCGAGTTTGAAACCCTTGTCGCCATCGGCGTCGCGCGTGTAGGAGAACCCGTCGGCGCCGATGGTCACGGCCATCTCCGAGGTGTCAGTGCGGGCGATCACCGGCTGGGGGTTGCCGTCCAGATCGAGCACGAGTGAAGCTTCCGTGTACCAGGACGGGACGACGGGGTTGCCCCACCAGTCCCGGCGCTGGTTGTCGTGCACATCCCACGTCACCACCGGGTTGTCAGGGTCGCCCGTGTAGTAGTCCTGCGTGTAGATCTCGACGCGGTGGCCGTCCGGATCCAGGATGTACAGGTAGAACGCATTCGAGACGCCGTGGCGGCCCGGGCCCCGCTCGATGCGATCCGACATGCGGAGCGCGCCGAGCTTGTCGCAGATCGCGAGGATGTTGTGCTTCTCGTGTGTGGAGAACGCGACGTGGTGCATGCGCGGGCCATCGCCGCCCGTCGCTGCCGTGTCGTGCACGGTCGGCTTGCGGCGGAGCCAGGCCGCGTACACGGTACCCTCGTCGTCCTGGATGTCCTCCGTCACGCGGAAACCGAGATCCTGGTAGTGGCGCACGGCGCGCGGCACGTCAGGGGTGACCTGGTTGAAGTGATCGAGACGCACCAGCGCGCCGGGAGTGTAGAGATCGTAGCGCCACGCGAGCCGCTCGACGTGCTCGACGTCGTAGAAGAACTCATACGGGAAACCGAGGGGATCCTCCACGCGCACCGAGTCGCCGATGCCCTTGGTGAAGCCGTCGACCTTGCGCTCAACGCGGCAGCCGAGCTCAGTGTAGAAGGCGACGGCCTTGTCGAGATCCTCTGGCGTGCGCACACGGTAGGAGAACACAGCGACCGCGGCGACGGGACCCTTGCGGAGCACGAGATTGTGGTGGATGAACTCCTCGAGCGAGCGGAGGTAGATCGCGTTCTCGTCTTCTTCTGTCACGGTGAGTCCGAGCACATCGACGTAGAACGCGCGCGAGGCGGCAAGATCGGTGACCACGAGCTCCATGTACGCGCAGCGCAGGATGTCAGGAGCCTCGACCGACGGAGTCGGGATCGGGTTCGTGGCATTGATGGGGGCTTCTTTGGTGACGTAGAAGCCGGAAGAAGTCTTCTGGCGACCTGCAAGTTCAGACATATCTGAGTCCTAACAATCAATCTTGGGGTGGACCCGTGCGACGGAGCACGGGGTGAAAGGGCCTGCGAGTGGTTCGGGGCTACGGCCTCATCCGGTGCTGGATCAGGCTCAGAGCGCGGGATCCGGGAGCGCTGTGGCCCCGGATCCCGCTTCGATTATTTGCCTGCGCCGAATCGCGGCGAGTGCGCTTCGTTCAGCGTGATCTGCACCGACTGCTGTGTGGTGTAGAAATCGACCGAGCGGTAGCCGCCCTCGCGGCCGAGGCCGGAAGCCTTGACGCCGCCGAAGGGGGTGCGCAAATCGCGCACGTTGTTCGAGTTCAGCCACACCATTCCCGACTCGATCCCGTTCGCGAAGTTGTGCGCGCGCTTCAGGTTCGAGGTCCAGACGTAGGCTGCGAGGCCGTACTTGGTGTTGTTGGCGAGTTCGAGCGCCTCCTCGTCCGTGTCGAACGGGGTGATGGCAACGACGGGCCCGAAGATCTCCTCCTGGAAGATCCGCGCATCTGGCTTCACATCGGCGAACACCGTAGGAGCGACATAGTTGCCCTCGGGGAAGCCCTCTGGGCGGCCACCGCCTGCAACCAGTCGGCCCTCGCTCTTTCCGATCTCGACATAGCTCATGACCTTTTCGAAGTGGCTCGGGTGCACGAGTGCGCCCACCTCGGTTGCCGGATCCGAGGGGTTGCCCACGATGATGTTCTTCGCGCGCTCGGCGTAACGCTCCACGAAATCGTCGTAGATATCGCGCTGCACGAGTACGCGGCTGCCAGCGGTGCAGCGCTCACCGTTCAGGCTGAACACGCTGAACACGGTGGCGTCAAGCGCTTCTTCGAGATCCGCATCGGCGAACACCACTGAGGGGCTCTTGCCGCCGAGCTCGAGCGAGAGGCTCTTCAGCAGGGGAGCGGCGTTCGTGGAGATCATGGCGCCGGTTGAGCTGTCACCGGTGAAGGAGATCAGCGGGACGTCGACGTGCTTGACCAGCGCGTCGCCCGCAACGCCGCCCGAGCCGAGGATGAGGTTGAAGACGCCCTCAGGCAGGCCTGCCTCGCGGAAGATCTCGGGCCACAGCGCCGCGGAGAGCGGCGTGTAGCTGGCGGGCTTGAGCACGACCGTGTTGCCCGTCGCGATTGCCGGGGCGAGCTTCCATGACTCCTGCATGAAGGGCACGTTCCACGGCGTGATGAGTCCCGCAACGCCGATCGGCTTGCGGTTCACGTAGTTGATCTGGCGCCCGGGCACCTTGGTGACGTTGTCGTGCTGGGCAACGATCAGGTCGGCGAAGAACCGGAAGTTCTCGGCCGCACGGCGAGCCTGGCCCTTGGCCTGCGTGATCGGGAGACCGGAGTCCCAGCTCTCGAGGAGCGCCAGCTGCTCGTCGCGTGACTCAACGATGTCGGCCACTTTGTGCAGGATCCGCGAGCGTTCGCGGGGGAGCATCTTCGGCCAGGGGCCCTCATCGAACGCGCGCTTTGCCGCGGCAACGGCCAAGTCGACGTCTTCCTGTTGCGCCGAAGCTGAGGTGATGTAGACCTCGTTGGATACGGGCTCGATTACGTCGAACTCCGCACCGCCGATCGAATCGACGAACTTGCCGTCGATGAAGTGGCGGATCTTGTCTGGGAGCCCTGCGGGCTTGGACTGAGTCATGCTGTCGCCTCCGTTGGTGTGGTGAATCTGTCAGTGAAATATGTTGAGCTTGCGTGGGCGCAGCCGGTCGATATGCCGGCCGGCGTCCTAGGGTGCCGGGGGTGGGAGCCGGTGTTCTCCGGTGTGCGAGAGCACCGCGTCGAGCGTCGCCGTGCGGTGCGCACGTGCTGCGAGTTCGATATCAAGGGCTGATGCGCCGCTCTCGATGAGCTTCAGGAGGCGCTCGTGCTCCTCAACGGACTCGCTCGCACGTCCGGGGACGAAACTGAACGACGAGTTGCGCAGCACCTTCATCCGGTTCCAGCCCCGGTGCACGAGGTCGAGGATGTGCGGGTTGGGGCAGGTCTCGAACAGCACGCTGTGGAACTCGAGGTTGAGTTCGGTGAAGCGCTGCGGATCAAACGCAGTGAGCGATTCGCGCATTGTCTGGTTGACGGCGCGGGCTCGTGCAATCTGATCCGGCGTGATGAACGGTGCGGCGAGCCCTGTCGCCGACCCCTCGACGAGGGCGAGCGTCTGCATCGTGTGCAGATACTCCGTCTCCTTGATGAGGGCGACCTGCGCACCGACGTTCCGCTCAAATGTGACAAGCTGCTCGGCCTCGAGGCGACGGATCGCCTCGCGCACCGGCACGACCGACATGTCGAGCTCCACCGCGATCGGAGCAAGCACGAGCCGGTATCCCGGCACGTATTGGCCGCTGTCGATCCGCTCCCGGATCAGGCGGTACGCTCGCTCAGACTTGGACTCTGCCGCCATGACTACGCCTGCGTTCCTGCCGCGTCGTCCGCCGCGAGGTACGCGTCATACTTCGCGCGCCACTCGGCGTTCATTGGGAACAGGCCGTCGACAGCGTTGCCCTCGGCCACGCGATCCGCCACCCATGCGTCAGCCCGCTCCTGCGCCGCGGCCTCAGCTGCGACCTCTGCGAGCAGGAATGGTGGGATCACGAGCACACCGTCGCGATCACCCATGATGATGTCGCCCGGCTGCACTGCGGCGCCGCCGCAGGCAATCGTGACGTCGATCTCCCACGGGACGTGGCGTCGGCCGAGCACGCTCGGGTGCGCGCCCTGTGAGAACACGGGGATGTCAAACTCCTGCACCGCGGCGAAGTCGCGCACACCGCCGTCGGTGACGATCCCAGCTGCTCCGCGGACCTGCGCGCGCAGGGCGAGCACATCACCAACGGTGCCCGTCGACGGAATCCCGCGAGCATCGACCACCAGCACCTCGCCAGCGTTCACAGTGTCGAACGCGCGCTTCTGCGCGTTGAAGCCGCCAGCGTGCTCCTTGAAGAGATCGGGGCGGAACGGGATGAAGCGCAGAGTCTTCGCGGTGCCGAGGATTCGATCGCCCTCGTGGTTTGGGTGCACACCGTCGATAAAGATGTCGACATAGCCGCGCTTACGCAATGCGGCGGAGACGGTTGCGACCGCGACGCCGTCGAGCAGTGCGCGGATCTCGTCGGTGAGCGGGCCTGTGGTGACTTCGCCCTCCAGTGGCGTTGCGCGGCCGGCCGCGACGGCTGCCGCGTGCTCAGCCTCGCTGCCCCACGCCTCGACGCGCTGCAGATCATCGGCCTGTGGAGTGTTGCCGAACGCGCCGAACTCGTGAGTGCCCTGTGTGACCGTGGTGACGAGACGGCCGGTGCTCGGGGCGCCTGGGGCGTTCGGAGCGTCGACCTCGACCTCGACGACGTCGCCCGGCAGCACGACAGATGAGCCAGCTGGCGTGCCGGTGAGGATCACGTCGCCCGGTTCCAGCGTCATGTGCTGGGAAAGATCTGCGACGAGCTGGCCGAACGGGAACTTGAGGGTGTCGCTCGTGTCGTCCTGCACCAGCTCGCCGTTGACCCAGGTGCGCACGCGCCAGGCGTCCTGATCGATGCCGTCGGTGGGGATCGCGGCCGGGCCGACCGGGGTGAAGCCGTCGCCGCCCTTGTTGCGGACGTTCGAGCCCTTGTCTGCCGCGCGGAGGTCGTAGAGACCGAAGTCGTTGGCAGCGGTGACCGCCTCGACGTGCTTCCAGCCGTCTTCGGGGGAGACCCAGCGAGCCTCCTTGCCGATCACGAGCGCGATCTCGCCCTCGAAGGCAAGCAGTTCAGTGCCAGCGGGCCGCTCGATAGTGCCGCCGGTGCCGGCGAGCGACGAGGCTGGCTTGAAGAAGTAGGACGGGAACGCGGGGGTGCGGCCCCGCTGCGCGATCCTCGACGGGTAGTTGAGGTGCACGGCAATGATCTTGCCGGGGGAATCGATTCCGTACGTCATGGCGACCTCGCTCATCTCGTTTGTATTTCTTATCGTATACGATCTGGGTGGATTTGGAAAGTGGTCCCTGGATCAGGGTGTGGCGTGCGGTCTTGCTGCTGCCTCTCGCCCGTCCCTGAGAGGCGTGCGTGCCGCAAGGGAGTGGTGGCCTGCGAGAGCGCTGGCATCCCCCGAAAGCACTGGCCTCCCACGAGAGCAGGGGTGCCTCACGAGAGCAGGGGCGATGCGCGGTAATTTCCACATTCCCTCGTGAGCACCGCATTCTCTCGTCGCACTCCCCGCCCTAGTAGCTAGCGCGCGGCGCGGTTGTGCCTTCGGTGATTTCAGTACCGCCGGTGTCTGCCTGTGGGATGAAGCGTTCGACGAGCGCTTCGGTCTGCCTGGCGAGGATCGCGACGTCGGCGCCTACCGCTACGAACGAGGCGCCAGCGGCGATATAGCGTTCAGCATCAGCGGGAACGAAGGCGTTCACGCCCACGGGCTTGCCCGCCGCAACGCCAGCGGCGATCGCGCGCAGCACACCAGCCACCACGTCCGGGTGGCTTTGCTGCCCAGGAGCCCCATCGACGCCGCAAGATCGGACGGCCCAATGAAGATAGCGTCCACGCCGTCAACTGCAACGATGTGCTCCACGTCGGAGACGGCCGCCGCGGACTCGATCTGCACGGTGAGGCTGATCGTCTCGTTCGCGCGGCCGAGGTAGCCCTCGACGCGGTTCCAGCGCGCCGAGCGCGCGAGCGCGGAGCCCACGCCTCGTACGCCGCCGCCGGGGGTCCCATCCGGGTAGCGCACCGCGCGCACGATCTGCTCTGCTTGACCAGCGGAGTCCACCATCGGGATGAGGAGATTCTGCGCGCCAAGATCGAGGTACTGCTTGATCGTGACCGTGTCGCCAGATGGGGGGCGCACGAGTGGTGCGACCGGGTAGGCAGACATCGCGTACAGCTGGGCGAGCACTGACTCGAGACCATTGGGGGAGTGCTCCGCATCGAGGAGCACCCAGTCGCATCCGCTCCCGGCAACGATCTCGGCCGTGATGGGGCTGCCCGCGCACGCCCAGAGGCCGATGAGTGGGCGCTCGCTCGTATCTAGGCGATGGCGCAGGGTGGTGGGGAGATCTACACGAATCGGCACGTGACGGACCCCAGCTCGTTGTAATCTGCGTGGATCGTATCGCCGCGCTCCACCCACATGGGCTTCGTGAACGAGCCCGCGAGGATGATCTCGCCGGCTTCGAGCGTCTGGCCGTGCTGCGCGAGCTTGTTCGCGAGCCAGGCGACGCCCATGGCGGGGTGGCCGAGCACGGCGCCAGCCACACCGGAGTCTTCGATCGTCTCGTTGCGGTACAGCAGTGCGGGCACCCAGCTGAGATCTACCTCGTCGACTTTCACCGGACGGCCGCCGAGGACCATAGCCCCCATCGCAGCGTTGTCGCTGATCGTGTCTACGATGGTGCGCCCCTCGAGTTCGAGGTGGGAGTTCAAGACCTCGAGTGCAGGGACCACGTAGGCGGTGGCGTCGAGTACGTCAAAGATGGTGACGCCGGGCCCGGAGAGCGGCTTGTCGAGTACGAAGGCGAGTTCAACCTCGATCCGGACATTGGAGAATCGGTCGAATTCGAGCACGGAGCCGGATTCAATGACCATGTCGTCGTGGATCACTCCATAGTCGGGCTCGGAGATCCCGGTCGCGAGCTGCATGACCTTGGAGGTGAGCCCAATCTTGTGGCCGACGAGGCGAGCGCCAGCTGCGATGCGGCGGTCGGACCACACTTTCTGGATGGCGTACGAATCCTCGATCACCATGTCGGGATAGCGGCTGGTGAGCTTCGGCAGAATGGTGCGGTCGCGGTCCGCTTGCACCAGTTCCTCGGCGATGGCATCAATCTGTGTCTGGTCGAGCACGTGGCCTCCTTTGGTCGTGCTCAGATCGTATACGATCCCGCCGGGCGAGTGCCACCCGGAAGGGTGTCGGAATCGTTATTCTCGGACCGTAGACGAAAGTTTGCTTTTTTAGTCAACCTTCGTAGAATAAAACCCGACGGCACACCGAAGTGACGTCCATCACATCCCGGGGGACACTCGTTCCAGGCGGTCATGCGGTGGAAAAGCAACGGAGCCTCACCCCTACACACATGTCCGAAAACCGAGAGAAGTAGACATGATGAAGAGATCACTCACGGCAGTCGCAGTCCTCGCGGCAGCGACGCTCGCCCTGACCGCCTGCTCTGGCGCCAGCGGTGCCACCGATGACGGCGACGGCGCCGGCGCAACGGTGAAGCCGCTCAGTATCGGCAACTTTCTAGACGTCACCTCATGGGATCCCTCGCTCGCTGACGTTGGCTTCGATGGTCCCTACCTGTCCGCACTGTACGACCCGCTGCTCGCGATCGACGGCACGGGCGAGCCGCAGCCGGCGCTCGCAACGGACTGGGAAGTGTCCGAAGACTTCAAGACCATCACGATGAATCTCCGCACCGACGCGAAGTTCTCCGATGGTGAGGCGTTCGATGCTGACGCCGCAGTGAAGAGCCTCGAATACCTGAAAGCCGGTGCACGCTCGCAGGAGGCGTACCAGAAAGTCGAGAGCTTCGAGGCCGTTGACGAGGATACGATCGCGATCCATCTCACTCAGCGTGACGACACGATCCTGTATTTCATGGGCCTCGGCCGGAGTTACATGATGGCGCCCGACGCGATCGACGCTGGATCACTCGCGGAAACGCCGGTCGGATCCGGCCCCTACACACTGGGCGCCGACTCGGTGCCCGGCGCTGAGTACCGCTTCGAGAAGGTGGCGGATCACTGGGCCGCGGCAGACTTCCCGTTCGATCCACTCAGCGTGAGCCCGCTTTCTGACGCCACCGCCATGCTCAACGGAATGGAGAGCGGCCAGTTCAACCTGATCTACGGCGATAAGACCGCCATGGATATGGCCGCCGACAACAACTGGAACGTGGCTACCGGCCTGTCAATGTGGGTGGGCCTGCAGTTCAGCGATCGCGCTGGCGAGACTGAGATGGGGAAGCCGCTCGGAGACCTCAAGGTGCGCGAGGCGCTCAACGTCGCATTTAACGGTCCTGAGATGGTTGAGACGATTGCGCAGGGCGTTGGTGAAGCAACGAATCAGGTCTTCCCCGTGGATACTCCCGGCTACGTATCTGCGCTGGTTGGCACCGAGAAGCCGAGCATCGAGACCGCGAAGAAACTGCTCGCCGAAGCCGGCTATGCCGATGGATTTGACGTCACCATGCCAATGGCACCGCCGTTCCAGCCCTACCAGGCGATCGTTGAGCAGACCTTCACCGAGCTCGGGATCACGCTGACCTGGAAGGAGACCGACTTCATGCAGTACATGTCGGTTGCCCCGGAGTACCCGATGTTCGTTGGCGTGATCGCAATGGACTCGAATCCGATTGCCACGGTCGAGCGTCAGATTTCCAAGCCGCAGTGGTACAACCCGAACCCTGGTCTCGACGCATTCCCCGAGGTCAAAGCGCAGGTCGAGAAGGTGTTCACCGCTGAGCCTGGTGACACTCAGATCGCGGAGGTCGAGAAGCTCAATACGCTCGTCACCGAGAACGCATTCTTCTCCGTGTGGGCCCAGTCCACCAACACCTACATCTCCGTTGCGGACTTCGAGGTGACCCCGGTCACCGGCATGATGTTCCCCACGCTGCGGCAGATCGCGGTCACAGGATAATCGCGCCTGGGTGGGATCGCGTCAGCGCGACCCCACCCAGGTCTTCCTCCTTCAGTTTCACCCCGATCCCGTATTCGGAGACCTCCCATGCTCACCTTCACGCTTAAGCGCCTGCTTTCTGGTGTGATCTTGCTGATCGCAGTTGCGACCGGTACGTTCTTCCTCGCGCACGCGGCGATTCCAGATCCCACTCTCGGTCTGCTCGGCAGTGCTGCAACTCCTGAAGCCCAGGCAGTGCTCGCGGAGAAAATTGGGACGGATCGCCCGATCCTTGTGCAATTTGGTGAGTGGATCGGGGGCCTGCTCCGCGGCGACTTCGGTGTCTCCTGGAAGAACTTCCAGTCCGTTGGCGCGCAGCTCGCGATCAAGCTTCCGGTCACGCTTTCGGTGGTGACGGTATCGATTCTGCTTTCGGCGATTCTGGGCGCCCTGCTGGGCGTCGCGGCCGGCTTGCGCCCCAACACCTGGATCGACAAGGTCGTGAAGGCAGCGTCAGTGATCCTGTTTGCGCTCCCCGGGTTCTGGGTCGCCCTCGTCCTGGTGATGACGTTCGCGGTCAATTTGCGATGGTTCCCCGCCGTCGGCTACGTAGCTCCCGGTGAGTCCGTCGGTGGCTGGATCCAGTCCATCACGCTTCCCGCCATCGCGCTTGCGCTGGGGGCCGTGGTGATGATTGCCGAGCAACTGCGCAACGCAATCATTCAGGCGGACACCCAGGACTACGTGCGGACGCTGCGCAGCCGCGGTCTCCCGGCCAGTCGCGTCGTCATGCACCTGCTGCGCAATGCGGCCCCGGCCTCGCTCACGATCCTCGCCCTGATGTTCGTCGGCCTGCTATCCGGTGCGATCATCGTGGAACAGATCTTCGCACTGCCAGGCATCGGCCCGCTGACACAGTCCTCCTCGCAAAACGGCGATATCCCGATGCTGCTCGGGATCACGGTCATCACCGTGGTGTTCGTCGTTATCGTCAACTTCCTGCTCGACATTCTGCTCGGCTGGATCAACCCGAAGGCGCGTGTGAAATGACCACTCCGCTCACTGACACCATTGACACTCGCGGGGGCCGACGCGGATCGCTGCTCGCACGTCTCGTGCGCCGACCAGCAGGTGCGATCGCGCTCGGCGTGCTCGCCCTCATCGTGCTGGTCGGTGTGTTCGCTCCGTGGCTCTCGCCATACGATCCGAATCTCGTTGACCTTTCCATCACGCGCGCGCTCCCGAGCGCCGAGCACTGGCTCGGGGGAGACACCACCGGCCGCGACGTCGCGAGTCGGCTCATCTGGGGCACTCAGATCACACTGTGGGGGGCGCTCGTCGCGATCCTCACCGCGCTCGTGATCGGCGTCCCAGCAGGCCTGGCGGCTGGATACTATGGCGGCGCCACCGATCGCATCGCAACCTGGATCAGTGACGGCCTGCAGTCCATTCCCGGCATGGTGATTTTGCTGATCGTCGGTGCAAACACGGGCAACAACTTCAACATCCTGATGGTGACCGTGGGTATCTTTATGGCCCCCGGCTACTTCCGTCTGACCCGCTCGACAGTGCTGTCGGTGCGCGGCGAGGCGTATGTCGACGCGGCGCGGGTCGCAGGCCTCTCTGATGTCCGAATCATGGGACGGCACATCATTACGCAGGTCACCGCGCCCATCGTGATCCAGTCTGCGCTCACCGCCGGAATGGCAATGGGCATGCAGGCCGGACTGCAGTTCCTCGGCATTGGCGGCGGCACCACTCCGGGGTGGGGCGCCTCAATGAATGAGGGCTTTCGGGTGATGCGCACCGATCCCATGCTTCTGCTGTGGCCGTCGCTCGCGCTGGGCATCACGATCGCTGCGCTCGCGATACTTGGCTCGACTCTCGCCGATGTCATCAGTGTGAAGACTCCGACGCTCTCGCCTCGCGCACGAAAGAAAATCGCGGCGCAGAACGCTGAGAAGCGTCCAGCAGGCGCCACAACGACGACGACCGGCTCGATTTCCGTCGCCGCTGTGGACTCAGCGATCCGGCTCGAGAATCTGCGCGTAAACTACGAGACCCCCGAAGGCCCCGTAGAAGTCGTGCACGGAATCACACTCGACGTTGCGCCAGGTGAGGTGCTCGGCATCGTGGGTGAATCCGGTTCGGGAAAATCGCAGACCGTCTTCTCGGTGCTCGACCTGCTCCCCAAATCGGGCTACTACACTGCCGACGCGATCTGGATCAGTGGCGAAGACGTCACCATGCTTTCCAAGCGTGACCGGGCGCAACTGCTCGGACACGAGATCGGGTACATTCCGCAAGAGCCGATGACGAATCTCGATCCGTCCTACACAATCGGGTATCAGCTCACTGAACCGCTCCGTGCCGTACACGGCATGACTCGGCCGGAGGCGCGAGAACGTGCCCTCGCCGTGCTTGCCCGTGTCGGTATCGTCGATCCTGAGCGAGTGCTCCGCAGCTACCCGCACGAGCTCTCCGGAGGAATGGCGCAGCGGGTGCTCATCGCAGGCGCAATCGCGGGCAAGCCGTCCGTGCTGGTGGCAGACGAGCCGACCACCGCCCTCGACGTTACGGTGCAGGCGGAAGTGCTTGAACTGCTGCGAGAACTGCAACAGGAGTACCAGATGGCGCTCGTGATCGTGACCCACAACTTCGGTGTCGTCGCGGACATCTGTGATCGTGTCGTCGTGATGCGGTCCGGCTCCATTGTCGAAATCGATGATGTGGGCCCGATCTTCGCCCACGCAGAACACCCGTACACGCGTCAGCTCATCGCGGCCTCTCTCGACGGAGCCGCGAGTCGCGCGGAACTCGACGCCCACACCGCGACCACCCAGGAGGCACCCCGATGACTGGTTTCCCGCCGTTGCTGACCGCAGAGAACGTGGTCGTCGACTACGGCACGAGGCGCCACCCCAACCGCGTGCTGCACGAGGTCTCGCTCGACGTCGGAGCGGGGGAGTGCGTCGGCCTGGTGGGTGAGTCCGGATCGGGGAAGTCGACGCTGGGGAAGGCAATCCTCGGCCTTGTGCCCGTTGCGTCTGGCCGCATCACGTTCGACGGCCGCGACATTACGCACCTGTCGCGCACTGAGCGACGTGCGCTCGCCTCAGATATTCAAGTCGTGTTCCAGGATCCCTACGGCTCACTCAACCCGATGCTCACGATCGGGGGCATCCTCGCTGAGCCCCTCTCGACCGCCGGTGTTGACCGGGCCGCGGCGCGCCGCACGGTTTCGGAGATGCTGGAACGAGTAAACCTCCCAGCGAACGTGATCGATCGTTTCCCGAGTGAATTCTCAGGTGGGCAGCGGCAACGGATTGCGATTGCGCGTGCGCTCGTGCGGCGGCCACGGCTCATCATTTGTGATGAGCCGGTGAGCGCGCTCGACCTCACCACACAGTCCACGGTGCTCGATCTCCTCATCGACCTGCAGCGCGATACCGGGGTGTCCTACCTCTTCGTATCGCATGATCTCGGGGTTGTGCGGCGCATTTGTCACCGTGTTGCGGTGCTGTATCGAGGCAATCTGGTCGAGGTTGGCGACGGTGAACGCGTGACCCGAGACCCCCAGCATCCCTACAGTCAGCGGCTCCTCGCAGCGTCTCCTGTGGCGGATCCAGCGCTCCAGGCGGGGCGACGCGAAGCTTGGCTTGCGCTGCGAGAGGAGCACTCGGGGTAACATTGCGGTCACCATGTGCGCTGCGGCGGGGTAGAATACTATGATGACCTCTTCTGAGACCGCCGCGTCTAACGCCGGCGAGAACGCAACCCCCGTAGAACCCGAGGGCGAGCGCATCACCTTCGCCGAGCTGGGCCTCGCGCCTGACGTGCTCCGCGCTGTGACCGAAGTTGGCTACGAAACGCCGTCGGCCATTCAGGCCGCGACGATCCCTGTTCTGCTCGAAGGCCGCGACGTCGTCGGCCTCGCACAGACCGGAACCGGCAAAACCGCAGCCTTCGCGCTTCCTATCCTTTCCCGTATCGAGCCCGGCAAGGGCGTCCCGCAGGCCCTCGTGCTCGCACCGACTCGTGAGCTCGCGCTCCAGGTCTGCGAAGCATTCGAGAGCTACGCAGCGCACCTCCCCGGAGTGCACCTCCTCCCCATCTACGGTGGTCAGGCCTACGGCCAGCAGCTTTCCGCGCTGCGCCGTGGCGTTGACATCGTGGTGGGCACCCCAGGCCGCATCATGGACCACCTCAAGCGCGGCTCGCTTGACCTGACGCAGATCAAGTACCTTGTGCTTGATGAAGCTGATGAGATGCTCAAGATGGGCTTCGCCGAGGACGTAGAGACGATCCTCGCCGACACCCCGACCGACAAGCAGGTCGCCCTCTTTTCCGCAACGATGCCGGCACAGATCCGGCGAATCTCGCAGAAGCACCTGCGCGATCCGCAGGAAATCAAGATTGCTGGCAAGACGCAGACGAGTTCGACGATCACGCAGCGTTACAACGTGGTCTCCTACACGCAGAAGCTCGATGCGCTCACCCGTATCCTCGAGGTCGAGCCGTTTGATGGCCTGATCGTCTTCACGCGTACCCGAGGCGATTCCGAGCAGGTCGCTGAGAAGCTCCGCGCTCGCGGATACTCGGCAGCTGCCATTAACGGCGACATCGCGCAGAACATGCGCGAGCGCACCGTTCAGGCATTGAAAGACGGCACGCTGGACATCCTGGTCGCCACTGACGTTGCGGCCCGTGGCCTCGATGTTGAGCGCATCAGCCACGTCATCAACTATGACTTGCCGATCGACACCGAGTCGTACGTGCACCGCATCGGCCGCACGGGCCGCGCGGGTCGTAAGGGCGACGCGATTAGCTTCGTGACGCCGCGCGAACGTCGTCTGCTTACGGCGATCGAGAAGGCAACAAAGCAGCCGCTCACGCAGATGCCGCTTCCCGGGGTCGACGAGGTCAACGCGACTCGTCTGTCCCGCTTCGATGATGCGATTACCACCGCGCTGGGGGAGACCGCCCGCGTCGATCGTTTCCGCGACATCATTGCTCACTACGTGCGCAACCACGATGTGCCCGAGACGGACGTTGCTGCGGCACTTGCCGTAGTCGCGCAGGGGGACACCCCACTGCTGCTCACCGAAGACGACGACCGCAAGTTCGAGCGCGATCGCAAGCAGGCTCGTGCCTTCCTCGAAGAGGATCCGCGCGGCGGCCGTGATCGTCCGGCACGTGAGGATCGCGGACCGCGCGAGCGTCGCAGCGATCTCAAGATGTACCGCATCGAGGTTGGCCACCGCCAGAAGATCAACCCCGGCCAGATCATTGGCGCCATCGCCAATGAGGGTGGGCTGACTCGCGACGATTTCGGTCGCATCCAGGTGCGCGACGACTTCTCGCTGGTTGAGCTCCCGGCGCAGCTTCCTGGCGGGGCCCTCGACAAGCTCTCGCAGACGCGGATCGGCGGCAAGCTGATCGAGCTCACTGAGGATCGTGGTGGCTCCGGCTCACGCGGTGGCTCCAGCTATGACCGCGGCGGCGATCGTGGCGGCGACCGCGGAGGCCGTGGCGGTTATGACCGCGGTGGCGATCGTGGTGGCCGTGGCGGCTATGACCGCGGCGGCGATCGTGGTGGCCGTGGTGGCTACAGCAACGACCGCGGCGGCAACGATCGCGGTGGCTATGGCGGAGACCGCGGTGGCGATCGTGGTGGCCGTGGCGGCTACGGCAACGATCGCGGCGGCAGCTCCTACGGCAACGACCGTGGCAATGGCGGAGGGTTCTCCGGCGGCCGTAGCAACGGTGGCGGATTCTCGGGCGGCAATAGCCGTGATGAGGGCCCGAACCGTTCGGACGGCAAGCGCAAGCCCCGCTGGTAACAGCCCGCATGATCTGACTGCACCCTTCGCCCTCGGGCGGAGGGTGCAGTTTTGTGTCACTCGGGGAGCGCGCCAAGCACGCGCGCAGCGTCTGCGCCGAACCGTCGCGTCGGCCGCGTCTGCGCCGGGATCCTCACCCCGAACGCTCGCAGCCTGCGAGCGAAGAGCGCTCCGGTGCCAACATGTGCGGCGCCCCAGCGCACCCCGCGTCGCCCAGTCGTCGCAGTGACCCAGTCCTGTCGGAGCTTCTCTCGATACACCACCTGCTCCGCGCTCTGGCCACCGCGCAACCGGGAGTCGGTGTACTTGACTTTGCCGTCGCACTCACCGAAGAACGGCTGGTTCAGCAACCAGAAGTCAAGGAAGTACGAGCTGCCGCGCTCCGAGCGGACCGGATGCTGGGGCTCGACATCGATGCCGTTCTGGAGGAAGCGGAGCCTGCTCACCGTTTCGAGCGGGGAGTCTGCTCGCGGGTCTGCGAGTGCCACGAGCGCCCGTGCGCGGCCGACCCCGCGGCTTCCCGCCAGCGGAGTGATTCGCGTGAGCATCTGCGCCCGCCACTCGCTCCAGCTCTCGAAATCCACCTGTGTGCCAACGCGCACGGTTTCGTGCAGGTACTGATCCGCGCAGCTGAGGGCGAGCTCAAACGGTTCGCTTCGTGCGAGGTCGATCAGCGTACGCTCGGCCGAGGTGACGCGGAGCCCACCGAGCTCCACGATGTCCGCGTGCGGGACCGTCCCGTGAGCGTAGCGCACGCCTGCGGTTCGAGAGCTCCGGTGGCCAGGCGGAACGGTCTGGTGCGTGGTGAGCGGGTCGACCCGCTGACTCGCCGCACCGCCGACGGTGCGGAGCCAGTTCGACCACACGGGGAAGCCATGCACGGTAGCTGCAGATCGGTGACTCAACAGGGGTGTCCTGCGCGCGTCCTGATGGGTGACCAGCATCACAGCGTGCTGTTTGACGCTGTCGGAAGCGTGTTCCAGCGCCTTCGGATCGATGTACCAGCCCTGGCGCAGTCGCAGCAGGGAGCCGGATGCGACACGTTGCCTGAGGCTGAATGCTGTGTGCCCTGCGCGTCTCAGCTCACGCGTGGGAATACAGAGTGCGCGTGCTTGAGCGTCGGTATCGTGCGCGGCCATGATCCCAGATTCACGCAGATCCTGCTGGAATAGGGGCCTTCGCGGAATCTGGGGATAACTCTCGCGAGCGTGCCATCCGCTGGATGCGGCGCCCGAACGCAACAGTGACCCTCGAGTGAACAGCTGACCCCCGAATGAAGCGGAATTCGCTTATATTGAGGGTCAGCTGTTCACTCGAGGGTCAGTTCTGGCGCGGCCTGGGGTGCGGCCTGGCGCGCAGCCTGGACGCGCCCCGCGCTAGCCGCTGATGACGTGCGGCTCGGCGACGGCCTTGAGCCCTTCGACGCCGAATTCACGCCCGTACCCGGAATGCTTGGCACCGCCGAACGGGATCATCGGGTGAAGCCCACCGTGCGAGTTGATCCACGTGGTGCCGGCCTGCAACCGAGCGGCAACGGCGAGCGCCTGGGAACGGTCACTCGACCACACCGACGAGCCGAGGCCGACCTCGAGCTCATTCGCGAGGCGCACGGCCTCGTCAAGGTCGGTGTAGCGAATGATCGGCAGCGCTGGTCCGAACTGCTCTTCCAGCACGAGCTCCTGGTGCGGATCGATGTCCGCAATCAACGTCGTCGGATAGAAATTCCCGACGGCCTCTCGGTCGGGATTGCCGCCGAACACGACGCGTGCGCCGGACGCCTTCGCGGACTCGACGAGCTTGTCAACCACATCGAATTGGGCGCGGTTCTGCAGCGGCCCGAGCACGTTCTGCTCGTCGAGCCCGACGCCCATGGGGACCCCTGCTGCAACTTTCGCGAGCTCGTCCACGACCGCGTCGTAAATCGAATCGTGCACATAGAGCCGCTTGAGCGCGGCGCAGGTTTGCCCGGTGTTGATGAACGCGCCCCAGAACAGATCCTCGGCAATCGCTGCCGGATCTGCGTCAGGAAGCACGATCCCGGCGTCGTTGCCGCCGAGCTCGAGCGTGAGCCGCGTAATGTTGGGTGCGGATGCCTCGATGATGCGCTTGCCGACCGGCGTCGAACCGGTGAACATGATCTTGCCGATCTTCGGGCTGCGCGTCAGCGCGTCACCAATGGTGCTACCGGGGCCAGGGACGATGTTGAGCACGCCCTCCGGGAGCACCTGGTTCATCACGGTGATGAGCGCGAGCACGGAGAGCGTGGTGGTCTCTGCTGGTTTCATGACGACTGTGTTGCCCATGCGCAGGGCAGGAACGATCTGCCAGATCGAGATCATCATCGGCCAGTTCCACGGCGAGATTGCTCCGACGACACCGATGGGGCGGTAGTGCATCTCGGCGTAGCCCGAGTCGTCGTCCACGAGCACTTCGACCGGCATCGGAGTGTCGGCTGGGGTGCGGGTCCACGCGACGCAGCCCCCGACTTCGAAGCGGGCGTTCGGCCCGTTGAGCGGCTTGCCCTGCTCGCGCGAGAGCAGCTCGGCGAGCGCCTCAGCTGAGGCTTCGATCGCGTCGGCCGCCTTGTGGAGGTATGCGCTCCGCTCGGCATCAGGCAGCGCTGCCCACGCCACCTGCGCAGCTGCGGCCTTGTCGATCGCCGCGTTGAGGGCGGCGACGTCCTGCACCGGGGCGGTGCCGATGAGCTCGCCCGTTGCCGGGTCGAACACGTCTTGCGTGTTGCCACTCTTCGGTGTGATCGCCGCAAGCAGGCTTTCGTAGGTTTCCATGGATCCTCCACTTCGAGTCCGGTCAGTAGTTTCAGCGTAAGTGGTCACCACAGCTCTTGGCTTGTCTGCTGCGGTAGCCCGGTTGTGTTTGCGCGA
Organism: Leucobacter luti; assembly: GCF_019464495.1. Lineage (NCBI taxonomy): Bacteria > Bacillati > Actinomycetota > Actinomycetes > Micrococcales > Microbacteriaceae > Leucobacter > Leucobacter luti. The sequence continues at coordinate 3,204,328 of NZ_CP080492.1, forward strand.
CCAGAAGTCCTGATCATGCGACGCCTCAAGCATCATTGCGGGGCGCGAGGCGGCGGATCACGAGAACTGCGACCGTTGCCGCTGCGCCGGACCCAACGGCGATGGTCGACACCATCGTGATTGCAGAGGTGCCGGCGAGCGCCGAGACCACTGGTGCCGCAACGGCCCCTGCCGTGAACATCGCCATGCCGAGCAGCGCGGACGCGGTCCCGGCACGCGTGCCGTGTCCGCCGAGCGCCAGCGTCGTTCCATTCGGGCCGCCGAGCCCGTTCGCTCCCAGGAACAGGGCGAGCAGCACAATCACGACGATGGCCGGTGCGCCAGCAAGCGTCGCGCCGAGCAGCACGACTGCGGCGGTTGCTCCGGCGAGCTGCCCGACCAGGTACATTCGTGTCGTGCCCATGCGAGCGACAAACAGCCTGCTCAGTTGTGCGCCCCCGAGCTGCGCGAGTGCATTCGTGGCGAACACCACGCTGAACAATTGTGGGGACAGCCCGAACTGGTCCTGCAACACGAAACTCGACATTGACAGGTACGAGAAGAAGGCAGCCCCACCCAGGCACGCCGCAATCATGAGCGCGACAAACAGCGGATCGCGGAGGATAACGCTGATGTGGGATGCCGTGGTGCCGAGCACGCTCCCTGCGTGTCTGCCATCGGTCAGAGTTTCGCGCAGCCCGAATTGCGCGACGAACACGAGCACGGTGCCGATTCCCGCGAGCACGAGGAAGATGCCTCGCCAGTCCATCACGCGCGCGAGCTGACCGCCGATCACTGGCGCAATGATCGGCGTGAGCGAGGTCACGAGTGCGAGCAACGAGAGCATGCGGGAGAGCTGGATGCCTGAGAACAGGTCGCGCGCGACCGCCATACTGATCACCACGCCGGCAGAGCCTGCAAGCCCCTGCAGGAATCGCGCACCGAGCAGCACTTCGATGGTGGGCGAGACGGCGCAGACAGCTGAGAGGAGAGCGAACAGGATTACCCCGATCACAAGCGGGCGTTTCCGCCCGAAGCGATCCGAGAGGGGACCTGCAATGAGCTGCCCCAGCCCCAGGCCGATCATGCACACGGACATGGTGGCCTGCGCGAGTGCGTCAGAGGTGTCGAGTGTGCGGGCGAGCTGGGGGAGCTGCGGGAGATACAGATCCATCGAGAGCGGGCCGAACGCTTCTAACGCTCCGAGCACCAGGGTGATGCGCAGGAGTCCCATGGGGCGAGCAGGTGTCCCCGTCATCGGCTGAGGATCCGGCGCCACCAGCTGTCACGCGCAGCGTTGGCAGCTTGCGAGACGATCGCGTCCGGCGAGAATCCGCTGAAGCCGTGGTAAGCGCCCGACCACACGTGAAGCTCGGCCTCCCCGCCCGCTGCCCAGATCCGGCGCGCGTACGCGATGGTTTCGTCGCGGAAGATCTCAGCGGATCCGACTTCGAGGAACGCCGGGGGAAGCTGTGCGAGGTCAGCGGCCCGCGCCGGTGCCTGATACGGGTGTACCCGCTCGGTCCCACGATCGGCCCCCAGCATTGCGTCCCACCCAGTGTCGTTGTTGTTGCGATCCCACGCTCCGAGTCCGTCATATTGCCAGGACGAGACGGTGTCGTTGCGATCGTCAATCATGGGCGTGTTGACCAGCTGCCCGGCAAGTGCCGGTCCGCTGCGATCTCGCGCCATGAGTGCAATGGCGGCGGTGAGTCCGCCGCCAGCGGACGCACCGGAAACAACGATGCGATCCGGATCGGCACCCAGTTCTGCGGCGTGCGCCGCGAGCCACACGAGCGCCGCATAGCAATCTTCAGCGCCCGCGGGCGCTGGATGCTCTGGGGCGAGCCGGTACTCGACGGCGACACCGATCGTGCCGTGGGTCTCAGCCAGGTCAATGAGCTCGCCAGTGCCGAAGAACCGGGTTCCGAGGACATAGCCGCCGCCGTGGATTCCAAGCACGGCGGGGCGGAGAGCCCCGGCTGGGGCCCCGGATCCTTCCCTGCCAGGACACGTGGGAGCCGGATCCAGTGGGCGCACGATCGTCACCTCGATGTCCGGTGCGCCCTGCGGGCCGGGGATCAGGCGATCCTCCCAGGTGACGGCTCGGCCCTCTGCCTGGCTCGCCATCGCGGGAATCACCGTGCGGAAGTGGTCCCGGTTTGCCAAGATCGTGTGTGCGCGGAGGGGGATGGACTCCACGAGATCCATGAAGTGTGCGAGCCCCTGCTCCAGCTCAGGGTCGTAGGGCACGGGCACCGGGCGCAGCTCAGGGGCGGCGGCGCGGAAGGGCAGCGCGTGCGAACGCTCAGTCATGGCTCCCGCCTCCGATGATCCGGCGCAGCCAGGAATCGCGAGCTGCCAGGGCCGCCGTAGTGATCTCGGCAGTTGGAGCGTACATGTCGAAGCCGTGGCACCCGCCAGCCCAAACGTGGAGCTCCGCCTGTCCTCCAGCGGCCCAGATGCGGCTCGCGTAGTCCGTGTCCTCGTCTCGGAACATTTCGGCGGCCCCCACCTCGATGAAGGCGGGTGGGAGTCCCGAGAGGTCGTTCGCCCTGCTGGGTGCGGCGTACTCAGGTGCCTGCTCGGAATACGCAAGATCTGCACCAAGCACGCAGCGCCACGCCAGGAGGTTCGCGTCACGCTGCCAGGTGCCAATACCGTCGTATTGCAGGCTCGACACCGTCGAATTCGTGTTGTCGAGCATGGGGCAGAGCAGCAGTTGACCAGCGAGCGTGGGGCCGCCCCGATCCCGCGCCATGAGGGACACTGCGGCAGCAAATCCGCCGCCGGCACTGCCGCCCATCACGACGAGGCGTGTGGGGTCACCGCCGATTTCGGCAGCGTGCTCGGCCACCCAGCAGGTGGCTGCATAGTTGTCTTCAACACCGGCTGGAAATGGATCCTCTGGCGCGAGGCGATACTCGACATTGACGCCGATCACTCCGTGGCGCGCAACGAGATCTGCAACGCGGTCATGCTCCCAGCTGCGGTGGCCGACGATCATCCCGCCGCCGTGGAAGTTCACGAGGATCGGCAGGGCGACGGGGCTTGATTGCGCGGGCCGGAAGACGGTGAGCTCGAGCTCGGGTGCGCCGGCCGGACCGGGAATGCGCAGTTCCTCTGCGGTGAGTGCGTGCTGCCGTGCGATCGTGTCGGAGTCAGGGAAGACCGGCCCGCCGCTCCGCATGAGCGCAAGCGTGTCCTCGCTGAGCGGAGGCTGCGCACTTGCGGCCAGTGCCTCGAGTGCTGGCACCACGTCAGGGTCGAAGGGCGACGGGGGGAGTGCTGGCCTGCCGAGCGCGACGGGAGGCGTAGGGAGTTGGGTGGGCATTGTGGTTAGGGTCCTTCCGGGTCAACGACGTCACGGTCTGCCCAGAAGGGCTCGACACGCGCCCGAATCTCGGCAGCGCCCACGCGATTGAGGAGTTCGAGGCTGCCGAGATTCGTCTCCAGCTGCGCCACACTCGACGCGCCAAACAGTGTGGTGGCGGTTGCCGGGTGGGTGAGCGTAAAGGCAATCGCGAGCTGCGCAGGTGTGCCGCCGAGCTGCTCGGCGAGACTGACGAACCCTGGGACATCATCGATGATGCGTTGGCGGATCCCCCCTGGATCTCGTCCGACTTCGCGTTCGGTAGAGATCTTTCCGGCGAGATAGCCGCCCTCCATAACGTCAGAAGCCTGCATCGACATGCCGCGCTCCCAGAGCCTCGCGAACGGGAGCCCGTCGGGGATCGAGCGCCGCGACACGCTGTACTTGAGCTGTGCGATCTCGGGCCCGGGGACTCCCTCTGACGCGGCGATATCGAGCAACTCCTGCACGCTCGACGCCGACCAGTTGTTGACTCCCCAGGCTCGGATCAGGCCGTCAGCGCTGAGCTCGGCGAGATTGAGCACGATGTCCCGGAGCGCGACATCGTCGCGGCGCAAGTCTCCGAGCACCACGAGGTCGGCGTGTTCGGCGCCGACGCGGAACAGTGCGCCGTTGAGCTGGGAGCGGAACCCGGTGTGCTCATCCCAGCCCTCGAGCCAGAGTTTCTCGGAGAGGAGATACTCATCGCGTGCAACGCCAGCGGCCCGGACGATGGCGGAGAACAGGACGTCAGTGAAGGCGGGCGGCGAGCCTGGCATCGCATAGACGCCAACGTCGAACAGGGTGATGCCGCGATCGATCGCGGTGCGCACGAGCTGCACGGCGTCTTCGAAGTGCATGCGGTCGTAGATGTGCCAGGACCCGAGCGCGAAGACGGAAGTCTCCAACTCACTGGTGCCGATGCGGCGGCGGGGGACTGGTGGGTGCGTCATAGGGTGTCCTTTCGGGGTAACACGGGACAACTGGTGGTGAGAGCGAGCGCGGCCGCTGCCGGATTAGCGCCGGGTGAGGCGCGGATCGATCACGGCTTTGACCTCGTTGAGCTCGTGCATGTTCATGATCCGGTCCGAGGCGTCGTCCAGACCGCAGGGGGCCGAGAACAACTCGTCCCACGGGAATCGCTCCGCGAAGGTGCGGAAGAACTCGATGGAGCGGTAGTAGTCGGAGACATCGCCATTGAGTGATCCGACAACGGTGAGCTCTTTGCCCATGATCGCTGAGAGCGGGAACGGATCGCCGGCCGGTCCGGTCGAGCCAACGATGGCGATTGTGCCGCGTTGCGCAGCCATCGCGACTGCCTCGGGTCCGATGCTTGGGGTGCCAGCGACGTCGAGCACGAGATCCGCGCCGTGGCCGTCAGTGAGTTCCAGAACGCTGGCGATGGTGGCCTCTGATCCTTCGGTGATGTCGACGGTGTGCGTCGCGCCGAAGCGCCGCGCGAGATCCAGCCGGACTGCAGGCGCGCCAGCGGTGATGACAGTGCCGGCACCAGAGATACTCGCAACTGCAGTAGCAAAGAGCCCCAGCGCGCCCGATCCCTGAATCACGACTCGGGATCCAGGCCGTACGCCGCCAGCGCGGTCGAATGCGCGTAGGACGGTTTTTGCCGCGCAGCCTGCTGCTGACGCCCACGTGTCTGTGACCTCGTCCGGTAGGCGCAGCTTTTGCGCGCCGGGCGTGACATAGGCGTACTCGGAGAGCCCGGCTGTTGCGAACGGGGCGACATCGGAGCGCTGCAGGAAGCCGTAGCCGCGCTGCGCGCAGGCGACGGGCTGGCGCAGCACGGTGCAGCCGAAGCACTTTCCGCAGACGGACTCAGACCAGCCGATCCGGTCGCCGATATTGAGTGGGGAGCCGAGCGCGTCGACCGCACCATCGCCCAGGGCGACGACTTCACCGACCATTTCGTGGCCGAGCACCATGGGGAGCATTCCGGGGAACGTCATTTTGCCCGCCCAGATCTCGATGTCGGTGCCGCAGAGGGTCGTGCACGTGATCTGTACGAGCGCGGCACCCGGCTCAATCTGCTCAGGGAGTGGCAGTTCTTGAAGTTCGAGCGCTGCGCCGTGTTCGGTCAGCACGGCCGCGAGAGTTGAAGTGGGAATCGTCATTGAGTACTCCGTTCCGAGGGGAATCGGCGCGGCCTCGTTGCCCGGGGCGCCGATCGTGTAGTTTTATTCTACATACGTTGACCATAAGCGTGAAGCTCCAGTCCGGGAGCCGCCGGTCAGAGGTCCCAACGGAGGGGAAGATGACGGATCCTAAGGTGCACGAGGCGCGCGGCCATGCCGATCTCATCCTGCGCGGAGGTACCGTGCTGACAATGGATGACGATGCACGTCGGGCCGAGGGTGTCGCGATCACCGCCGGTCGTATTGTCGCAGTCGGCGACAGCGCCGAGCTGGAACTGTGGTGCGGGCCGACCACGCGGGTGATCGAGCTTTCGGGGCGAGCAGTGCTCCCCGGCATCAACGACTCGCATCTGCACGGGTCCTGGCTCGGCGCGCGGTGGCCGCACACCTTCTTCGGGGCGGCAGATCCCGAGGCTGCCGCACAAGTCAGTGGCACGCTCGTGTCGAGCACGGCCGAGCGCCGCGCCGCGATCCAGCGCGCAGGGAAGCTCCTGACTGAACTCGGAATCACAAGTTACACCGAGCCCGGCCTCGGGCCGGGCGAGGACAGCGGTGAGACCGGCAGTTTCCACAGCGAAGTGATCGAGATCTATCGCGAGCTCGCTGCCGCGGGCGAGTTGTCGCAGCGGATCACCGTGCTCGCACTCCACGGCATCCTCGATGGGCCGAGCGACGTCGCAACGGTGGTCGCCGGGATCCAGAACCATGCCGCTCTCGCCGGTGAAAGCGATCCCGCGTGGCTCGCGATCCCCGGAGTCAAGATATTTGGGGACCTGATTCCGCTCTCGCGGCAGGCGTGGACCGATCACAGCTACGACGACGGCACACACGGAGACCTGCTCGTTGAAGGGGCAACCATTGCGGAGAAAGCCGAGGGCCTCGCACAGATGCTCCGCGCCGCGCACCTCGCGGGGCTGCAAGTGGGAATTCACGCGACCGGAGATCGAACGGTCGAACTCGCCCTCGAGGCATTTGCCGCCGCCGCTGCACTGCCTGGCGCCCCCAGCGTTCGCGAGCTGGGGCACGTCATTATTCACGGTGACCTGGCAACGCCCGCCCAGGTAGCGCGCATGGCCGAGATGGGGATCTGGCTGAATACACAGTCCGGCATTGCGGCGTACGCTGGCGAGTGGCTCACCGGCATGCTCGGGCCGGAGGTGGCGACCAGCGCGTGGCCACTCGGCGCTGCGCTCGCCGCCGGAGTGCTCGTGCTGTCGTCGGATGCGCCGGTGCTCGACTTCGACTGGCGGCGCGGGATCGCAGCTGCTGAGGCGAGAATCGTGGCGACAGGTGGTTCAGTTGCTCCCGAAGACATGCGCGCCAGGCTCGAGCAGTTGCTCCGAGCGTACACCTCACTTCCGGCTGCCCAGGATCGGGCGGCCGACTGGAAGGGGACCGTCACTGCTGGGAAGGTGGCCGATCTCGTCGTACTTGCGCGAGACCCCTTTGAGGTCGGTGCTGCTGGCCTACCTGATGTTGCTGTCGACCTGACCGTGCTCGACGGACACGTGGTGTTCGAGCGCTAGCACGTGCTCGTGAGGGTGAGTGCAGTGGGCCAGCGCGCGGCGCCGGCCCACTGCGGGGATTGGCGGCGGGCTACGTGAGAAGCTGGCCTCCGTCGACGGGGAGGCTCACGCCCGTGATGTGTGCGGCTCCCGCACCCGCGAGATAGGCGACCGCGGGGGCGATGTCATCGACCCGTGCGAGGCTGCCGAGTGGGATCCGGCTTGCCCACGCTGCGCGCGCGGGGGAACCCTCTGGCATGCCCTGCTCAAGCATTGGGGTGAGCACCGGCCCTGGCGCGACGGCGTTCACGCGGATTCCGTGCGGTGCGAGCTCGATCGCTGCCCAGCGGGTCACTGAGTCAACCGCGGCTTTGCTGGACTCGTATGCGCCCATGCCGGGCGTCGGCTGGCGCCCCCCGATTGATGAAATATTGACGATCGCGCCGCCGCCGCCTGCCGCGATTCGGTGCCGCGCAAACGCCTGAATCATCACGAAGGTGCCGAGCACGTTGACCTCGAGGATTGACCGGTAGTCGGCGGGGTCGAGTTCAGTCACTGCGCCGTGTACGGAGAGGATCCCGGCGTTGTTGACGAGCACATCGACGCCACCGGCTCCCGAGAAGTGGTCGAACGCCGCGGCCACGGCCGCCGGGTCGGTGATGTCGAGCGCTCGTGCCTCTGCGCCGAGGGCGGTGGCAGCGGCGTTGACTGCGGTTGCGTCACGATCCGCGAGAATAACGTGCTCGCCAGCGGCGATGAATTCGCGGGCGATGCCCTGGCCGATACCGCCGGCCCCGCCGGTGATCAGTACGGTGCGTGGAGTGGTCACGGTGACTCCTTTGTCGAGGGTGAAGTCGACGCGAGGCGCCGACACTGGAGTGAACTCTTCGTATATTATACGATTGTAGAAAATAAACGAGCACGCGTGTGTCGCGGCGCAATGCGTGCGGCGCCTGCAAGGAGGCAGACATGACGTTCACCGGCCACATCCCCCAGCGACAACTCGGTCCGGGCGGTCCCGAAGTGCCGGTGTTCGCGCTCGGGTCCTGGAACATCTGGGACCGGATGGAGGCGCGCGATCGGCGCGCGCTCATGGAGCGGGCGGTCGAGACTGGATCTGCATTCTTCGACGTGGCCTACTACAACATGGGGCCGCACGCGGAGGCCTCGCGCACAGATCTGCTGTTCGGGGAGACGCTCCGAGAGCTGGGGCTTGCGCGCAGCGACTATCAACTCTGCGGCAAGCTCTGGTTGTGGGAGTACCCGGCGACAGGCTTCGCGGATCAGATGCGCGTCTCGCTCGACCGCATTGGAGCTGGCCGCGGCGGTCCAGAGTCCTTCGAGACCGTTGTGGTCGGGGATTTCATGGGAGAAGTGGATATCGCGCAGGTCGTGCGAGATGTGCAAGCCGAAATCACTCGCGGCAGTTTCGCAAGCTGGGGGGTCAATAACTGGCCAGCCGCTGCGCTGCGGCTCGCCCTCGACACTGCTGCGGAGGAGGGGCTCACTCCGCCCAGCTTTGCGCAGCTCAAGTACGGCCTCGTGCGGCGAAGTATGGCCGAGGGGGAGTTCTACGGCAAGTGGTTCGCCGATGGCACGCTCGCACTCCAGGCATCGGACGCATTCGAGGGCGGGATTCTTGTGGGCAAGCTCGCCCCCCAGCGCAAGATCGGCGCGGATGTCGGGGGGATTCGCGAGCGGATCGTCGCGGCGTATCCGGAGGTGCTGCGCATTGCCGAGGAATTCGGGGCGACCCCCGCTCAGCTCGGGATCGCGTTCTGTCTCGCACACCCGGCAACCGCAAACGTCCTCTTCGGGGCCTCGAGCGTCACTCAACTCGAAGATAATCTCGGGGCGATTGCACTCCTGGAGCGAATCGGCGCCGACGCGATCCGCACGGCGACCGCCGGGCTCTGGCTGGACCGCGAAGTGCGGGCCGACGGAGTGTGGGCTCCGGAGTAGGCGCTCGCTCGGGTGCGCGCTCCGGCGTGCGCTTGGGCTCACGCAGGAAATCCGAGCTCGTGCAGGATGAAATCCACGATTCCATCCTGCACGAGCTCGGATTTCCTGCGTGAACTCGGCGGCTGTGCGCTACGCGGCGAGATAGTCGATTGCGCAGGATCGGAATTCGGCGCTGTCAAGGGCGCCGCGGTGATCTCCTGGCACGTGGGTCAGTGAGCCGTGCGGGAGCGCGGCGAGCAGCGCCTCGATGCCCTGCGTCATTGGGTCTGAGCTGCCGGCAACGAGCAGTGTCGGCACACGAGGTGCCTGTTGCTCTGGCGCAAACGGCTCGGATGCGAGGCCGGGGATCAGTCGCGCGAGCGACGCGGTGTCCCTGCCTGGTGCGGAGATCATGCCTGCCATCATGCCGGCGAGCGGGTGTGCGGGGGTGCCGCCGCGCAGTGCCTCGGCGAGCTCGGTGGCATCTACGGCGGCAAACGGCTCGAACGGGCTCGCACCGCCCAGTACGAGTCGATGCACGCGGTCGCTGTGCCGCGGGAGGTCCCATGCCAGTCTGGCGCCGAGCGAGTATCCCACGACGTCGATGGGTCCCGCGGGGGTGATGGTGTCAATCGCAGACGCAATTGCATCGAGCACCGCGCTCGTGGTGGCCTCGGCTGCGCTGGTGAGTGCCGGGCTCTCGCCGTGGCCCGGCAGATCGAGTGCGATGACTTCGCGCCCGGCCCGGTGCAGTGATTCGATCCAGCCGGTGGCGATGAAGTCTTCCGCCGCGGAGGAGGCGAAGCCGTGCAGGAGGATGACCGGAGGAGCTGTCGTGTCGGTGGGGAAGTGGTGTGTGGCGAGTGGCATGAGGAGGACCTTTCGGCAGTGAAATGGTGTGTTCTCGGGGCTGGATCGATCCCGAATTTATTTTCTATGCTAGTAGAAAATAAGCGTGGCACGGCTGGACATTATTTGTCTACGTCTGTAGAGTTTCGACAGGCCACACCCGGACACCGCCGTCCCGAGCCTCGCGGACGGCCCACACGCAAAGGATCAGTTCATGACCGCAACTCCCGACCGCATCGTCGATATCGCTATCGGATTCATGGGGGCCAAGCAGCTCGCAGCAGCAAGCCGGATCGGCCTGTTCGCCGCGCTTGCGGGCGGACCGCAGACGGCCGCCGAGCTCGCGGCCAAGACCGCACACGCAGAGCGCCAGGTGCGCACCCTTGCCGACGCAATGAACGCGCTTGGCTTGCTGGAGCGCGAAGCAGGCCGCTACTCGCTCGCCGCGGACTCCGCGAAGTACCTCGCCGGCACCGGCGACATCGACCTGACCCCGTTCCTTTCCTTCCTCGGCGATATTAGCTACCGCCAGTGGCTCGGCTACGACCACACCGTCGACTCCGACGCGGCCGGCACACTCGAACTCGACGAGGCCGGCTGGGCGGATTTCATGGCCGGTGTCATGACCTACAATGCACTGCACGCAGAGCAGTTCGGGGCCGCATTCGACTTCTCAGGATTCCGCAACGCCCTCGATTTCGGGGGTCTTGCCGCTGGCTTCTCGCTCGCTGCGATGCAGCAGAATGACGAGCTCACCACGCGCTTCGTCTACGCGCCAGGCTTCGCAGACTCGATCGCGGAGGCAGCCTCGGCCGCCGGGCTCGCGGACCGCGTGAGCGTCGAAGAGGGAGACACTGAATCCACCGCGCCGGGCGGGGAGCACGACCTTGTCTTGCTGACTCACGTGCTGCACCGCTTCGATGCGGAGCAGAATCGCGCCATTCTTTCCGCCTCGCGGGGAGCCGCTGCTCCCGGCGCCACCCTGATGCTGCTTGATTTCTTCCTCGATCAGGACGGCACGCAGCGCGCAATTGACGCGCTGCACGCCGGTGAATACTTCAATATCGACGGCACTGTGGTGTACCCGATTGAAGAGGTCGAGGGCTGGCTTGCGGAGACTGGCTGGGCGGTTGATCGCCTCGTCGAGCTGCCCGGCAGCCCGCGTGTGCTCGTTGCCACCGCAGTGTAACTGCGACACGCGAGTCGAGCGGTCGAGGAGGGGTGGAGCGAGTGAGTGAGCGCGCGTCGGTGATCGAGACGGTGACCGGACCCCTCCCAGTCACCGCGGCGGGGCCGGTACTTGCGGCGGAGGTGCTGCTGCAGGCGGCACCTCCGCTCGCCGGGAACACTGGGCGGCCAGCGAGCGAGGTCGCGTTCGCGCGCGAGCCGGTCGCGATTGGCAACCTGGGCCGTCTCCTGCTCGGAGCGCCCAACCGTGATGATCGCACGCTCGCCGAGGCGGACGCTGCTCACGCCTTGGGGGTCTACGCCGCCGCGGTGCACGCGTCATCTGAATCTGGTCCGCACGCTGAGAGTGCCGCGCAGCGCGCGCAACCGGTGGTCGTGGTGCTCGATGCCGCGACCGTGGAGGCGCAAGATCCCACTCGCACCTCTGCAGCACTGCGGCGCCTGAGCGCTGCCTCCGGCGTCGCGATTGTGCGCCGGACTGCGATCCGAGTAAGTGCCACCCCAGCCGACTTCAGGGCCGCAGCCCGGGCGGCAAGACTCGCAGGCGAGGGCCTCATGCTCTCGCCTGGAGCGGAGCTCGCGGAGGCCGCAGCAGCCGTGGCGCGATTGGAGGCCGAGGGCCTTCCCGGAAAACGCATCACGCTGACGGGGGCCCAGCGACTCATCGGCAGGCGCCGCGAGGGGGCACCCAACGCGGGCTTCGGCACGGGAGACGGCGCAGGCGTGGATCCGGATCGACTTGAGGGGCTGATCGCCCTGGCACAGAGCTCGGGGATCACGCTCTGCTTTGACGAGCTCGGCCGGATACCGACGGTGCGCACGGTGGTCTCCGACCACGATATTGCCGTCGCGATCCTCCGCTGTGCTGCGCGTGGCCTCGGCGAGCATGTCACGCTCAGCTGCGGCATCCGCGCAAAACACCAGCTCACTGCCTTTGGGGGTAATGGACTCGAGTTCATCACTCAGCAGTTCCTGCCGTACCTTGGCATGCTCGGCGCCGACGCCGCGCTGCGCGCCGCAATCGGTGGGGAGACGGCGCTGCGCTTTCTGCAGCGCAGTGAAGGGAAGGCAGTATGACGGTACGGGATGAGCGTGTGGAGCAGGGCGGGCGTGCGGTGGCGATCCCGCTCGATGAGATCGATATTCCGGATCGCACCGGCGCCGTGCAGACGGTCTGTGGCACGGTGCGGCCTGAAGATCTCGGCACGACTCTCATGCACGAGCACGTGTTCCTCGACATTCGCAGGCCGGCCCACTCACCGAACCCGCGCCGGGGCGAGTGGGACCCTCCTGCGCAGGAACCGCTCAGCCTCACAACGCTCGCGGCAGTGCGGCGGGGAGGCCCAGCGCGGAGAACGACATTCTTGGTGACGAGGCCGTGCTGCTGGACGAGGTGGGGGACTTTGTGCGGCAGGGCGGCGGCACGATCGTCGAAGTCACGCCGAGCGGCGTGGGGCGCGACGCCGCCGCGCTCGCGAGACTCAGTCGTGCTTCCGGGCTGCGCATCGTGATGGGGAGTGGGTGGTACCAGAAAGACCTGCACCCGCTGGGTTTCGCTGAGCGCTCGATCGAAGAACTCACCGCACAGATCGTCACCGATCTTGTTGTGGGGGTCGACGGCACCGGGATTCGGGCCGGAATTATCGGAGAGGTTGGGGCTGAGGGGGATCCGGTCCACCCGGAGGAGATGCGCAGTGTGCGTGCCGCCGGACGTGCTGCGGCGCTCACCGGAGCTCCGATCACGCTGCACATGGGCGGCTTCGGGGAGGAGAAGCTGCGCGTGCTCGATGCGCTCGAAGCAGAGGGGGCTGATCCTGCAGGTGTGGTGTTCGGTCATGCTGGCACGATCGCGGATGATATGTCATTGGCCAGGCGGTTGCTGGCGCGCGGGGTCTCTGTTGAAGCCGATTTCTTAGGCACAACCGGAAGCCCGTGGGGCACACTGTTCCCGTTCACCGACCGCGAGGTGGCGCGTGGTTTCGCTGAGCTGGTTGCGGACGGCTGGGGTGAGCAGCTCGTCCTCGGGGGAGATGTGTGCCAGCGTGTGCAGCTGCGGCGCTGGGGCGGGCACGGCTACGGCTATATTGTCGATCACTTCCTGCCGACGCTCGCTGAGTTTGGAGTCAGCGCAGCGGAGCTGGATCAGATCATGATCCACACCCCGGCGCGGATCCTCGCGTTTAGAGCTCCGGGCCGACGCTAACGCGCAGAGCACTCCAGATGATCCGTGTGATCCGACAGTGGTGTGTTGGGTGGGCGGTGGGGCGCCGTGTGGGCAGTGGAAGTTAGTGTGCGCTGCGCAGTCGGGCGATAAAGTCGGTGACCTGCGCATCGAGCACATCGGCGTTCAAGTGATCGGGGCTTACTACTCGCACCACAGTTGCGCCGATATTGAGCATGATGATCTCGTCGACGAGCTGGTCGTCAGGGGTACTCGTGAGGATATCGCCGTCGGCCCTGCCCTCTGCGAGATACTGCCGGTAGCCGGCCTTCCAAGTGTCGAGGTGCTCGTCGTAGCCGCCGTGGAGCTCTGTGCTGAACGCGCAACGCTCCCAGAACGAAAGCAGCACGCGCGCCGCAGTAGCGTCTTCCTGCTCGATCGGCAGGGTGAAGCGCATGAACATTTCCAGCGCTTCGATCCCACGCTTGCCAGCGGTGTGGTTGGCCAGGCGCTCGCCCAGGCTGTTGAGTGAGCGCTCGTACGCACCCTTGATGATCTGGTCCTTGCCGGAGAAGTAGTGCTTGAGCGCGCCGTTGGCGAAGCCAGCGCGAGCAGCGATTTCGCGCATCGTTGCGGCCTCGATGCCTCCCTCAACGATCAGCTGCCAGGTGACATCGACGACTTCTTTGCGTCGCTGATCATGATCTATGACTTTGGGCATCGCACGTCCTTGGGGCCGGAAATCTATTATCCTCCATTGTAGACGAAAAACTCTGGCCCGGTCCAATGGTGCGTGTGAAGCGCGCCCTTGACCGCCGCCGCAGTGCATTTGACTCTCCGAGCAGAACTCTTGCGAGCGGTGGCCAGGCGCGGGGCGACATGGCAACCTCAGAGTGGAAACGCGTGCGACGGCGCCGCGTCGGAGAGGAGTCCAATGTCGGATCAGTCGAGCACTCAGCCGCGACCCGAGAGCGTGATTGTGATCGGGGCAGGATCCGCGGGATCAGTCGTAGCACGCCGCCTCGCAGACGCGGGCGTGACGGTCACCATCCTCGAAGCGGGTGGTGAAGACACGAACCCCGCGATCCATGACCTCAGCCGTATGGGCGAGCTGTGGCACAGCGCAGATGACTGGGACTACTTCACCACGCCGCAGCCGGGAGCCGCTGGCCGCCGTTTGCACCTGCCGCGGGGCAAAGTGCTCGGCGGATCGCACGCGCTGAACGCGATGATCTGGGTGCGTTGCTCCCCGAAAGACTTCGACCATTGGGCCAGCCTGGGTAACGATGGCTGGGCCTGGGAGGACGTGCTCCCCGTATACCGCGAATTGGAGCGCTACTCCGGAGGCGCTTCTGCGCTGCGCGGCGGCGACGGACTGCTCGATGTCAGCGACGACTATGCGCTTTCGCCGATCCAGCAGTCGATTCTTGACGCCGGCGTGCAGGAGGGGCTCGAGCACAACGCCGATTACAACGGCGAGGTGCTCGACGGGATCTCGCAGCAGCAGATTACAGTGCGTGATGGGGAGCGGCTGAGCACCTACCGCGCGTATCTCAAACCGGTACGGGATCGGGTCACCGTCGAGACCGGCTGCCGGGTGGAGGAGCTGATCTTCGCGAATGCGGATCCCGGTGATCTCGCTGATGCAGACAGTGCCGGTGATCCCGCTGATGCAGGCGGTGCCGATGGTGCCGCGTCTGACACCGGTGCCGCAGCTGGCACGCCCCGCGTGATCGGCGTGCGAGTCACGCAGGACGGTGCGACCCGCGAGCTGTTCGCCGACGAGATAGTGCTCGCCGCAGGGGCGATCGACTCACCGAGGGTGCTGCTGCGCTCCGGGATCGGACCGGCCGAAGAGCTGCGGGCGGTGGGGATCGAATCTCGGGTTCATCTCCCCGGCGTCGGGAAGAACCTCCACGACCACCTGCTCGCCCCGGTGATCTTTGCGACAGAGAAGCCGGTCGGTCCGCCACAGTCCGGTGTTTCGGTGACGCAGACACACCTGTTCTGGAAGAGTCGCCCTGAGCTGGACCGCCCGGATACGCAGCCCATCAACTTCTCGGTGCCGATGTATGGGGACACGCTTGAGCCGCGCGGCGACGATGGCTTCTCGTTCCTCGCAGGCCTCGTAACGCCACGGGCGCGCGGCGAGATCACGCTATCGGGCCCGGGGGTCGACGATCCGATCCAGATCGATCTTGACGCGCTCGGGCACGATGACGATGTCGCGTCACTTGTGGCTTCGGTGCGGCAGTGCCGCAGCATTGGGCGGCAGGCCGCGCTCGCTGCGAGCCCGGCTGACGGCGGCTGGGGTGCGACTGAGGTGTACCCCGGCCCAGAAGTGGGCGACGGCGACGATCCGGTCGACTATGTCCGATCCACGGTCGCGACCTACCACCACCAGGTTGGTACCTGCAAGATGGGGGTGGATGAGCTCGCGGTGGTCTCACCGCGGCTCGCAGTTCACGGCGTTGACGGCTTGCGGGTGATCGATGCCTCGATCATGCCGCGTGTGACCACTGGAAACACGAACGCGCCCTCCGTGCTCATCGGCGAGCTCGGCGCACGATTCGTGCTTGCGGGGGAGCGCTAAGCTCGCGCGTCGACTCGGCCGGTGAAGTCAACGGCCGAGTCGACGCGACCGCGGATGAAAATCAGCAGGATGAGGCCCGCGGCGATGACCACAATGTTGCCGAGCGCTGCGATCTCCGAGAGAGAACCGGCTGCCGGGTACTCGCTCTGCAGGAAGATCGACGGATCGGTGGTTGCGTGCAGCAGGATCGGCCAGATCAGGTTGCCGGTTACGCGGAGTGCCAGGTACATGCAGAGCCCGAAGGCGAAGGTGTACCCCACCTGGAACAGCGTGGTATTGATGCCCTGCCCGTCGAGCACGTTGCCCGCGTGCATCACGGCGAACAGTGCTGCTGAGACGAGCGCCACGGAGATCTCGCGGTAGCCGGCCCTGCGCATGAGGTTCACAACGAAGCCGCGCGTGAGGACCTCCTCTGCGAAGCCGATAAGCAGGCCGGTCGCGAGCCAAGCGAGGACCATGCTGGAGCCGGCCGTGTGGTAATCAATGGTGGCGAAGCGGAGCACGTTGAATACGACGACCACGGCGACGGCGACCCACATCCACCATGAGCCGTGAATGGGCTGCCGAGCGAAGAGTTCGCGCAACCAGCCCAGTGATAGGGCGAAGGCGATGAGCAGCGCGCAGCCGATCAGGATCGGCAGCCCTGTCACGACAAGCACTTTCAGTGCCGGGTCAGTAATCCCTGGCACGATGGGGCCGACGAGCAGTCCACCCGCTTGGTATAGCACGTAGTAGCCCACCACGAGCGCGAGTGCGCGCCACCACCCGCCGCGGTTCCAGAATCGGTGCCATCCGGACGGTGCGTCGTGCTCGGCCATGTCGTTCCCCCTTGTGCTCGCGCGTGTAGCGGCAGGGGAACAATCTATTCGGTGAGGTGCGGCGAGCTCAAGCTCTGGTCCCCGTGTTGCGCCACGGTGCGGAACCCAGCGTTGCCCATCGTCGAGTCACGGGAATTCCGGGAGCGGGCGGAATTGCGATATCGATTGCAGTACGACGGATGGCACAGATAGCTGCCGCCACGGAGTACCCGCTCGTGCGTGAGCGCGGGGCCTCGGGGGTTGTGCGCCGCGTGCTGTTCGTAGGCGCAGGCGTCATATCCGTCCGCGCACCATTCCCAGACGTTGCCGACAGTCTGCCAGAGACCGAAACCATTTGGCGCGTAGCTGCGCACGGGCGCAGTGCCGAGCCACCCGTCGCCCGCGGTGTTGTGAGCTGGAAAGCTGCCTTGCCACACGTTGGCGCGCCACACGCCATCGCTGCCATCGATCGGCTCGTTGCCCCACGGGTAGCATGCCTCGGAGATCCCGCCACGGGAAGCTCGCTCCCACTCGGCCTCTGTGGGCAGCCGTCTGCCTGCCCATTCGCAGTAGGCCTGTGCGTCGTCCCAGCTGACATGAACCACAGGGTGATCGCCGTTCCCGGCGGACGCGGTGCCCCGTCCCATGCCACCTGGCGCGCGCCAGCTGGCCCTCCGGACGCCGATCCACCATGGCGTGCCCTGGATCGGCCCGGTGACGTCCGCGGTTGGTGCGTCGACGAGTAAGTGGAAAACTGCGGATACTCCGAGTCGCTCCGCATCGGTCACAAATCCTGTTGCCGTGACGAAGCGCTCGAACTGCGCCACCGTTACAGGGGTCGCGTCGATGGTGAAGGCGTCGAGCGACACTTCGTGTACTGGCAGTTCACCGTCGGCTGCAAGCCCGTCGCCCGTCGCGTCTCCCATCGTGAAGCTCCCGGCGGGAATCGCGCACTGTTCCATCGTGTGGCGACCGAGTGCGGTGGTCGTGAATGCGTGCTGAGTCGCCCCGCTCACAGCTGAGGTTCCCGCCCGGTGCAGCTCGAGTCGAGTTGGTTCGTTGGCGTCTCCCGGAGCCACCGTGCGTGCTGGAGCGCAGCACGGAGAAGTTTCGGCGTTGAGTGCGTGCCGATCCTGACTCACAGTGACTCCGGAATCGGGGCTCGAAAGCTCCGGATGAGCGCGTCGAGACTCGCGTCGAGCTTTGCGTTCGTTGCTGCCTCTGGCACCAGCACTGCGAGCATTTGCCATCCAGCGTTTCGAGCCGAGACCTCCTCGACAGCAACTTCAATGTTGACGTGGGCGGCGAGCTCACCGTCTTCCATCGCCTCAGTAAGGAACCGGCGGATGAACTGCCGGCGACGCATGATGTTCTCGTGGTGGATTTCCCAGAGGCCCTGATCCTGAGCTGCGCGATCCCAAAACGAGAGCACGATGCGCGATTTGTTGATGCCCACATCGCTGTAGGGCAGGAGTACGCGAGACATGCGGCGCAGTGCATCGAGGCCGCGCACTCCTTCGATTTCCTGCAGCGTGCGATCGTGGGAGCTGTTGAAGACTTGGAGGAATGCTGCGGTCAGTAGCGCCTGTTTGTCCGGGAAATAGCGTGCAATCGCACCGTGCGCATATCCGGCCTCCGCGGCGATTTCACGCATCGTCACGCGGTCGAAGCCATCGCGGATGATGATCTGGGTGACCGCTTCGACAATGTGTGCGCGGCGTTCGTCGTGATCCACGATCTTAGGCATCTGCATTCCTTTCCACGGCTTTGATCCTAGGGGTCTGAGCGGCTGTGGTCGCGAACCTCATTCTATTCGTCACCAAGCGGTGATTAATCGTTATCTCGCCGTTACCGAAAGCTGAAGCGCTCCAGGTAATCTTTAATCACCAAACGGCGATTAAAGATTACTTTCTGGCCATAGTGGCCGCTCTCGACGAAGGAGTCGTTCATGTTGAAAGCCCGTCGCACACTGGCCGTATTGGCCGTGATGCCGGTGGTCGCACTCGCTCTCTCCGCCTGCTCTGCCGCACCGAGCGCGGACAGCCCTGACCAGGGCCCCTCGTCCACGGGGGAGCTGACCACACTCAACGTCGCCACCATCGGCCTGACCTCCGACGGCAGCTTGCTCACCGGGATCGAGCAGGGCTTCTTCGAGGAAGAGGGGCTTGAGATCAGCACATCGATCGTTGCGAATCCGCCTGCAGGCTTGGCTGCTGTGCAGGGCGGGCAGGTTGACATCGCGTACTCGCCAAGTATTCCGCTGCTCAACGCGCTCAGTCAGCGCGTCCCGATCCAGGTCATCGGTGCGGCAGATGGGTTCCCACCCGCGGGGACCGAAATCAGCGATCCTGCCAGCTTCGACGACACTGGTCTCTTTGCGAGTGCTGGGAGCGGAGTCACAAAGGTCGCCGACCTCGCAGGAAAGACCATCGCGATCCCCGCGCGGAAAGCGCAGCTCGAAGTCGTGATCGCCGGTGAGCTCGAGAAAGCCGGAGTCGATCCGGCAACCGGGGTGAACTGGGTGGTGCTTGACTTTACTTCGGCCGTTGCAGCGCTGAAGAACGGCACCGTCGACGCCGCGGGGCTCGTGAGTCCCTTTACTGCGGAAGCGGTTGACATCGGTGCTACCCAGCTGTCGGCACCGTCAATCGGCTTCTTCGAGAGCGGGGCGACTGGGCTCTGGACTGCAGGGACGGCCACGATCACGGCAAAGCCCGAAGCGATCGCAGGCTTCCAGCGGGCCATCGTGAAGTCGAACGAGTACGCGACTGCGCACGAGGATGAGGCGATCCAAGCGGGCTTGGACTACACCAAGTCGACTCTCACCATCGATGAAGTGAAGCGCCCGGTGTGGCCCATAGAGGTGCTGCCGGAGGACCTGGGGCGCCCGAATACTCAGATGGTTGAGCTCGGCTTCCTGAAAACGCCGGTAGACCTCGACGGCGTAATTTTGGGCGAGTAATCCCGATGTCTCGGACCACACTTGTGCCTATCGGCGTCGGCTCGCTGGGTGCAGTCACTGCCCTCGGCCTCTGGCAGTGGGCTGCCGTTGGCCCGCTCACTGCGTCACCACTTCCCACCGCAATCGAGTCGATCAGTGCCCTGTTCAGACTTGGCTCTGAGCCGGAGATGTGGCGTGCAACCGGGGACACCCTCTATATGGCGCTCCTCGGACTCCTCCTCGCCGCCGTTGCCGGCATTCTGCTCGGTGTTGGCATCGGGGTCTCGCCGCTCGCGCTGCACGCGACTCGGGTGCCGCTTGAGTTCTTGAAGCCCATCCCGCCCATCGTGATCCTCCCGATCGTGGCGCTCGTCCTCGGTCCGACGGCCGGAATGGGGGTCTTCCTCGTCTTCTTCGGCTGCTTCGTTGCGATCGCGGTGCAGACATCAGCTGGGGTGTTCGATACAGATCCGGTGACGCGCGACACGGGTCGCTCGTACAGCATGAACCGCTGTGAGATCCTCGGCAGAATCGTTCTCCCGAGCGCACTGCCGTACATCGGGACAGCGATCCGCGTCGCCGCTCCCACCGCGCTCATCGTTGCCGTTGTGGCAGGCCTGCTCGGGGGAGGCCCTGGGCTCGGCCAGAGTCTGCTGCTCGCGCAGATTTCGGGCAATCAGAATGAGCTCTTCGCCTACGTCCTGCTTCTCGGCCTCCTGGGACTCGCAGTCCAGGGCGTGAGCCAGTGGGGCGAGCGCCGCCTCCTGCACTGGCATCCGCAGTACCGTACGGAGGCAGTGTAATGACGCTCACCTCGACCATTCCCACTCGGACCTCCGTCGCTCGACGGCAGCGACGCAGTGGCGTGCCTGGATCGACCCTGATCGCAGCCGAGGTTCTCGTGCCGATTCTCCTCCTGGTGGTGTGGTGGGTCACCTCTGCGAATTCCACGAACACCTTCTTCCCGCCGTTGCAGACGATCCTCACCAGGCTGATTGAGCTTGCTCAAGTGCCCGCGTTCTGGACTGACGTCACATCCTCACTCGGCAATCTCGCGCTGTCGTTCGCGTTGGCGAGCGTGCTCGGAGTGCTCCTGGGGGCGGCCCTCGGATTGATCCAACCACTCGCGTGGTTCGTCGGGCCCACCCTGCACTTCTTTCGAGCGATTCCTCCGGTTGCACTCGTGCCGATTTTCGTGTCGCTGATCGGATTCGGAAACGAGACAAGAATCCTGTCGATCACACTCGCTGCGCTGTTTCCGGTGCTGATATCCACAATAGACGGCATCAAAGGGGCGGAACCGACGCTCGAAATGGTCAGCAGGGTCTACCGATTCGGTCCAATCGATCGTCTGTTCTCGGTGACTCTCCCTGCGGCGAGTCCTCGGATCCTTTCAGGCATGCAGGTCAGCCTGATGACCGCTTTCGTGGTGATGATCGCGAGCGAGATGCTCGGATCCTCGACGGGCCTCGGCGCGGCAACACTGCTGGCGCAGCAGTCCTTTGCCATTGCGGATATGTGGGCGGGAATCCTGACCCTCGGGGTGCTCGGATACGCCGCTACCGCGATGTTCGTGCTGTTCCGGCGCCGGGTGCTGCGCTGGTACATCGCTTCACAACAACAGGAGAAACGCTCATGATTGATCACGAAACTGCACCGCGACTCCGCGTCGCGGGCCTCGCGAAAACCTACAACACCAAGCGTGGCGCTGTGCCGGTAATCGCTGATCTCACCTTTGACGTCGCCGCTGGCGAGATTGTCTGCATCGTTGGTCCATCCGGGATAGGCAAGACGACACTGCTGAAATGTCTCACCGGTTTACAAAGCACGACCTCCGGAATCGCCAGTATCGATGGGAAGGCGATTGACGGGCCACCGGAAGAGATGGCACTCGTGTTTCAGGAATACACGCGCTCCCTGATGCCATGGCTCACCGTCGAAAAAAACGTACGATTGCCGCTCAAACACCTCCATCTCCCTGCCGCAGAACGGGAAGAGCGCATATCGTCCGCGCTCGTCGCCGTGGGCCTGATCGGGGCAGAGACGAAATATCCGTGGCAGCTCTCCGGCGGCATGCAACAACGCGTTGCGATCGCGCGCGCGATTGCCTACCGTCCCGAGGTGCTCGTGATGGATGAGCCGTTCGCCTCGGTCGATGCGCAGACCAGATTCGAGCTCGAAGACCTGTGCCTGCGAGTGCGCGCGCAGTTCGGGATGACGATCGTGATTGTCACACACGATATCGACGAGGCCGTGTATCTCTCTGATCGAGTCGTGGTGCTGGGGGAGCGTCCTGCGCGCGTGACTGAGATCATCGACGTGAATTTTGGCGGCGCCCGCGACCAACTCACGACGAGGGCGCGACCAGAGTTTGCCGAACTGCGCACCACCATTTTCGAATTGATCCGGAAGGCTGGCTAGCATGGCCGAACTGCCGCGCCGCGGATATGAACGCTTCGCCGGGATACCCACCGAGTTCGCCTCGACGTCGACGCCAGCGTGGCGATCGCAGACGCGGGCCCGTGCGGGCGCCCCGAATGTCATTGTGATGCTCGTTGACGACCTGGGATTCAGCGATCTCGGCCCGTTTGGGAGTGAGATACCCACGCCCCACATCGACGACCTTGCAGGTGGCGGCTGGGTGTTCACGAACTATCGCACGGCACCGATGTGCTCGCCCGCGCGCGCCGCACTCATGACGGGGCTCAACCCGCACCGCGCAGGATTTGGCTTCGTGGCGCACACTGACCCTGGCTACCCGGGGTTCGCGTGTGAACTCCCTGAGGATGCACCGACGCTGGCAGAGTCACTGCGAGCGGGCGGCTATGCCACGTTCATGGTGGGGAAGTGGCATCTCACGGTCGAATCACGACTGCACGACGCGGCGGATCGCTCGTCCTGGCCGCTCCAGCGTGGCTTCGACCACTACTTCGGGAGCATGGATGGCTTCACCTCGCTGCACCACCCGCACCGGCTGGTGCGGGATAACTCGGTGGTCCACATCCCTGAATTTCCAAACGGCTACTTTCTGACTGATGAGCTCACGGAAGAAGCGCTCATGATGATTGACGAGTTGCGGGTAAATGACACCGATACGCCGTTCTTTCTCTACTACGCCCACACTTCTGTGCACGGCCCGATTCAGGCAAAGCCTGCCGATATCGCCACGCACCGTGGACGATACGAGGCCGGGTGGAATGCGCTGCGCGAGGCGAGGTTCGCTCGGCAGCGCGAACTGGGCATCGTGCCGGAGCATGCTCGATTGCCTGACGATTCGATCTCTGATGGGAACCTGATTCCAGCTTGGGACACGCTCAGCGCGGCAGAGCGGGCACTGTTCGCCAACCACATGGAGGTCTACGCGGCCGCCGTTACTGAAATTGACGAGAGCGTCGGCCGGCTCGTGGCGCGGCTCGATCAGCTCGGAGAGCTTGACAACACGATCATCGTGCTCGCGAGCGACAATGGTGGCTCAGCTGAGGGTGGGCAGAATGGCACGAGAAGCTACTTCGCACAATTCGGCATCTCGGCAGCGCTCCCAGACGATTGGGTGCGCGACGTGCCGCGCGATCCGGCGGAGATAGGGGGCCCGCGGTTGTTCAGCCAGTACCCGACGGGCTGGGCACGTGTCTCGAATACTCCGTTCCGCTCCTTCAAATCCACCACCTACGAGGGTGGAGTCCACGCGCCCTTGATAGTGTCGTGGCCAGCGGCTCCGGGGGGCGTGCCGGGTCTGCGAGACCAGTTCGTGTATGTCTCCGATCTCGCGCCGACCCTGCTTGACCTTGCGGGAGTAAGCCCGCTTGCCGAGCGCGCCGGGCGGGCTGCTCAGGAAGTGGATGGGCGAAGCGTTGGCGCGCTGCTGCGCGACCGGCACGCGCCAGGCCGCGCAGCGCAGCACTTCGAGTGTATGGGTCGGCGATCCATGCTCGACAGAGGATGGAAGGCGCTCTCGCCAGTTCCGCCGACACCGGCCACCGGGGCAGCCGGTGGCAACTGGGAACTGTACGACCTCACCAATGATCCAACGGAAACTCAGGACCTGGCCGCAGCGAACCCGGAGCTGGTGGCCCGACTCGCTGGACGCTGGGTGGCCGAGGCCTGGCTCAACACCGTGTTCCCGATTGACGACGATGGCACGCTGCACAAGACGCGCCCAGAATCCGAGCGGGTACTTGGTGCCCCCGTGACACTGCCACCATTTCGCCCTCCGCTCGAGCGGTTTCGAGCCGCGCAGCTCACGGTATTGCGCTCATTCTCTATCGAGATCGATGTGGTCCTGACTCAGACAACCGCCGGAGTCGTTGTTGCCCACGGGGACCAGGGCGGCGGATACCTGCTCGCGATTGATGCTGGAGCGCCGCTGCTCTCTTACAACGCGTACGGAGACATGCATCGTGTACGCGGCATCGCGCTCACGCACGGACATCATCAGTGTGAATTGCGTTTCACTGAAATCGACGGGATGCGGTGGCGAGTCGTGCTCTCCTCGGGAGACGCCGTGCTCGCGGAGCTCCCCGAGGTGCCGATGCTCCTGGGAATGGCTCCCTTTACCGGGATCAGTGTGGGGTACGACTACGGCGGGCCCGTGGACTGGGACCTCCATGCACAGCACCGTTCGTATCGTTTCACGGGCGGAACGATTGAGCGAGTGCGGTACGTGCCCGGAGCGCGATCACCACACGATCCTGTCGTGCTGCGTGAGATCACGGAGACGGTCGCTGCTCTCGCGGACTGAGCGGTGCCGGTCCGCTGGAAGAGTCTGCGGTTCGAGCGGAAGCCTCTGGCGACCCGGTGATCCTCACTCAGCGAGAGCCGAGCGCCACGACTCAGTCGACAGCGATCGCTGTGGTTGCGGCCACGCGCCACGGGGACGCGGCGAGCTCAAGCGGATGCGCCGCTGAACGCTGAGCTGCGCGGAGCATCCAGGTGGTGCGCGACCGTGTTACCCCAGTGATAGCTCGGTGGTCGGGAAGCTCAGCACTGTGGCTCCGCCGGTGGCGTAGTTCGGAACATCGGACTCGACGGCCCGTCCCTCCGGTGACGACATCGCTGCGTCTAGCGCGGCCGCGTTTGCGAACGTCGCTCGAAAGCAGCCGTAGTAGGGGCCTGCGCCTGGCTCTGCGATCCCCAGGGCGTAGCTCATCTCCTGCACACCCGGCAGCTTCGCGCACAGGGGCAGGTGGGTCTGTTCGTAGTACGCGGCAAATGCTGCACGGTCCGTCGGCTCTGGATACAGGACCAGAAGAGTGTGCATGCCGGCTACTCCGTCTCTGCCGTATAGACGCGGCGGCCAGCAAACCAGGTCTCAGTGACGGTGGTCTCGACGAGCTCGGTCTCCGGATATGCGAACGGATCCCGGCTGAGAAGCACAAAGTCAGCCGATTTTCCGACGGTGAGCGATCCTGTCTCGGCAGCGAGTCCCATTGCTTCGGCGCCTCCGATCGTGAACGCCGCGATTGCTTCTGCGAGCGAGATCGCCTGCTCTGGCCACAGCGTTCCCGGGTAGCTTCCGCTTGGATCTGCGCGAGTGACGAGCCCGTGGATGCCTTCCCACGCATTCGGTGATGGCGACACGGGCCAGTCGGATCCGCCAGCAACCACCGCGCCCGCGTCGAGGAGCGAGCGGTTGGGTTGCATCTGATCGGCTCGCTCGCGCGGAAGTACTTCGCGGATGGCCTCGACGATCGGGCCTGGCACCCAGATAAACGGTGAGATGTCTGCGGCCACGCCCAGCGCACCGAAGCGCGGCACGTCGTCGGGGTGCACGAACTGGCCATGGGCAACCTGGTACCGAGTGTCTGTATAGCCCTCACTACGGATCGTCTCCACGGCGTTCAGCACGGCGTGCACCGAGGCGTCACCGGTGCAGTGAATCTTGGCCGAGAGCCCCTTGTCAGCGACGCGACGCAGCCAGTCGGTGAGCTCAGCCGGATCGAGCAATGTGCTGCCGTGGAAGTGATCGCCGTGCACGTCATCGGGCAAGTAGGGTTCAATGAATGCGCCGGTGCGGGTCGGCGGCACCCCGTCCAGGAAGATCTTCACGAAGTCGGGACGGTGGTGCTCCGTGCGGAAGCGTTCGCCGTCAAACACCAGGTCGTTGCCGATCACGGTGTTCCCGAAGATTTCATCGTTGACCAGCATCGATGTCACGACCCAGGCGTCGAGTTCGCCAGCGCTGTCGAGCGCGCGCAGTGCTTCCAGCGTCGGTGTCGAAACCCCGGCATCCTGGAACGCGGTGACGCCGAAGGAGCTCAGAATTGACACCCCGTGCCTCGATGCCGCGCGATCCTGTTCCGGGCTGAGGCCACCAACTTCGCGCTGCGCCTGCGCCACGGGGATCCCGGCTGCCTCGAGCAGCACACCGGTGGCGCGGCCCTCAGCGTCGAGCACCACTCCATCCTGTCCAGGGGTCACCCCCGCGATCTCCATGGCGCGAGTGTTCACCCAGCGGTTGTGGTGTGAATCATCTGAGAGCATCACTGGACGACCGCCTGCCGCCTCATCAAGCTGTGCGAGCGCGGCTGCCGTGTTGATCTCGCCGAGCCGGTCGCTGGCCCACGGTCCGCCAACGATCCATGCATCGTCGGGGAGCGCGGCGGCGTGCGCGCGCACCGCAGAGACAATGCCCTCGAGGTGTGCGCCGAGCGGCACGCGCAGCTCGAACAGTTCCTCTTGTCCGGCGACCGCATGGTGGTTGTGTACGTCGACGAGGCCGGGCATCACGAATGCGCCGTCGAGTTCGCGGATCTCCGTGGCCGGTGAGGCGAGTGCGGCAACCTCTGCTGCCGAGCCGATCGCGACGATTCGGCCGCCTGCAACGGCAAATGCCTCAGCGTGGGGCTGATCCGGATCGACGGTGTAGATCTGGCCGCCAGTGAGGATGAGATCGGGTGCGGGATGGGTCATCGGTGACTCCGTTCAACTATTGGGGGTGCCGCGGAATCCTGATCCGGAGCACGCCACACTCAGTATCCCAAGCGAGTGTCGACGCTCGTTGACCATGCGTGCTGCGATATTGACTGTGGGGGAGGGATCCTCTCATCGCCTCAGATTTCCGGGCAAGATGGGCCAGAACCCGAGGCGATGGCGTGCGGGCATTCGTTGTTTGCGAAGGGACACCACAGCATGAATACTCAGGACAGCGCAGTTCAGGGGCGAGTCGTCGTCATTACCGGAGGTGGCACCGGGATCGGTGCCGCGATCGCCGAGCGGTATGCGGCAGAGGGCAATACCGTGGTCGTGGTGGGGCGACGTGCCGAGCCGCTCGCGGAAGTAGCTGCGCGCACGGGTGCCACCGCTGTGGTCGCCGACGCGGCTGACGGTGCATCTGCTGCCGCGGCCGTTGCCGAGATCGTGGCGAAGTTCGGCCGGATCGATGTGCTTGTGCTCAACGCCGGCGGTCACGGCTTCGCAGCGGTCGGGGAAACAAGCGATGCTGACTGGACCGCGGCGATCACCGCGAACCTCTCGACAGCTTTTGTTCTGGCGCGCGAAGCTCTGCCGGCCCTGCTGACCGGGGCCGCAGCTGACGGCGGGAGCCAGATCGTCGTGGTGTCCTCGCTCGCAGGGCTGTTTGCTGGCCCGTCGGTCGCGGGCTACACCGTTGGGAAGCACGCGCTGATCGGGCTGACTCGCAGCCTCGCGCGCGATTACAGTCGCCGTGGTGTGCGGGTGAATGCAGTGTGTCCCGGGTGGGTGCGCACCCCGATGGCGGATCAGGAGATGGACGAGTTTGCTGAGCACGCGCCACACATTGTGGATCGGGACGCAGGCTACGCCGCCGTGACGCGTGATGTGCCGCTCGGTCGGGCTGCCGAGCCGTCAGAGATCGCGTCGATCGTGCGGTTCCTCGGATCGAGTGAGTCGTCGTACATGACGGGCGCCGTGCTCGTGGCCGACGGCGGGGCACACATTGTGGATCTGCCCACGCTCGCGTTCGAGCACGCAGGCATGTAGTGCGCATGGAGTTCTCGACGGTGCCCTGAGTCGGGGCTCCTGCCGCGCGGGGCCTCCGCCGTGCCTCCGCCGCGCCGGGCCGTCGCGCTCAAACAGGAAATCCGAGTTCGTGCAGGAAGAAATCAAGGATTCCTTCCTGCACGAACTCGGATTTCCTTCGCGAACTCGAGTTGCTCCCGGGGCTAGCTCCCGAGATAGGCGGTGCGCAGCAGTTCCGGATCCTCTGCGAGCGCCGCGGCAGGGCCCTGACTGTGGCTGACGCGGCCGCTCGCGACCACCATCGCCTCGTCAGCGATACCGAGCGCGAGGTTGGTGAACTGCTCCACGAGCAGCACTCCGACCCCTGACGCTGCGATGCCCTGGATGATGGGCAACAGACGCATGAATACCACGGGCGCGAGTCCGAGCGACATCTCATCGATGAGCAGGAACCGCGGCTTCGAAGCGAACGCTCGCGCGAGTACCACCATCTGCTGCTCACCGCCGGAGAGCAACACCGCCTGTGCGTCGATTCGTTTTTCGAGCTCGGGGAATGACGCAAGGACTTCACGCATCGTTCCCTCGGACTTTGCAGTCAGCATGATGTTCTCTCGCACAGTGAGCGACGGGAAGATCGCGCGCCCCTGCTCGATGTGGGAAATGCCGAGCCGCGACCGCTGCACGCGAGTGCGCTTGCCGATCGACTCGGTATCGACGGTGATCTCCCCGGCAGAATGCGTGATCACGCCGGAGACAGACTCGAGGAGGCTCGTCTTGCCTGCCCCGTTCGGACCGACGAGCGCGAGGATCTGACCCGCTCGGATGGTGAGGCTCACATCGGAAATGACCGGCCCAGCGCCGCGACTGACGGTGACTCCCGCGAGCTGCAATTCGCTCATGATCCCAACTCCGCATCTCCCATGTACGCCGCGATGACGGCGGGGTTTTCGAGCACTTCCCGCTGCTGCCCCTGTGCGAGCACGCGGCCAAAGTCGAGCACGGTGATCTCAGTGCACACGGTGCGCACCAGATCTAGGTCGTGCTCAATGATCACGATCGCCGTGTCGAAGCGCGATGGGATCCGCGTGAGGCGCTGCCCGAACTGCAGGTGCTCCTCGTGTGAGAGCCCGGCCGCGGGCTCATCCAGGATGAGCACCTTCGGTCCTGAGAGCACGGCAGCAGCCACTTCAATCAGGCGGCGCGTGCCAACATCTACGTTCGAGAGGTGTTCCTCCGGAGGGGGGCAGCCGAGGAACGCGAGCGCCTCCGCGAGCTCATCGTGGTCGAGCCTGCGCCGCGCAACGAAGCGCACATACGCCTCGACGGTCAGCTGCGGCGGAACGCGATCCTGCTGGAACGTGCGTCGCAGCCCCCGCCTGGCGCGTGCGGCGGGGACCAGCTGGGTGATGTCCTCGCCGTCGAGCAGCACGGTACCCGTGTGCTGTGGGAGGAACCCGCTCACCGCGTCGACAAACGTTGATTTGCCAGCACCGTTCGGGCCGATGAGCCCCATGATCGTGCGCGGTTGCACCGCGAGGGACACCTCGCTGAGCGCTTTGAGCGCGCCGAACTCGACGCCGAGCCCACGAACCTCAAGCACGGGTCCAGCATCTGCCGGCACGGGGAGCGCCGCCTCAGGCACTGCGAACGCGTCAAGCGCGGTCGTGGTGGCGTCCTCGGTCGCAGCGGCTGCGGCCGCAACAATCGCAGCCTGCCGTCGCTTCACTCTGGTGCGGAATGCACCCCGTATGGCCTCGCCGAGGTTCGAGCCGCTCGTGAGCGCCTGGATCCCCAGGAGACCAAAGACAACGAAGCCCCAGTCCTGCGGCACTCCCCAGCGCTTGAGGAGCTCGGGGACAAGCACCCAGAGGATGCCGCCGAAGATTGCCATGTCGATCAGGTACGCACCGCTCATCACCGCGAGGATGTAGAGCGCGAGCGACTGAATCGGTGTGAAGCTCGAGGCGTAGGGGATTCCCACCTGGCCTGCGAGCAGTCCACCGGAAACACCTCCGAGCGCCGCGCTCACTGCGAATGCGGAGAGCTTCGCGAGGCGGACGCTCTGGCCCACAGCCGCCGTGCCGCGCTCGGAGAACGCGACGGCTTTCCAGCTGCTGCCGATTCGGCTGCGCTGCAGCAGGAATACCCCAAGCGCGCAGACGACGAGCACGATCGCGCAGAAGAAGAAGTACTCACGATCGCTTGAGAAGAGCGCCGGCCTCTCCACTGAGACGCCGTCGGTTTGGCCAGGGAACTGCGTCTGCACAAGCATGACGTCGAATGCCGCAGCAAAGCCGAGGGTGACGACCGCGAGGTTCACGCCGCGCAAGCGCAGCGCTGGCAAGCCGATCAGAATCCCCGCGAGTCCTGCGACGAGGCCGCCAGCAATCAGCCACACGATGAATCCGCCTGGAGCCTCCTGGACGTTGAGCCAGGCGACGACCCACGCGCCGATAGCCCCGAAGGTGAGCTGGCAGAGCGCGATGATGCCTGCGGAGCCGGTGACCACCCCGAGCCCAAGCACCGCAATACTGGCAGTGACCATGCTGATGGCGAGGTACACGACGTACCCCGAGAGCCCGACGCTGAGCGCCCACCCCAGTACGAGGGCGAGCACGGCGATGGCGATGGGCGCGAGTGTGCGCACGCGACGGTTAGCGAGCAGCATCCCACACCTCCTTCCGCTGCGACCAGAGCAGCAGGATAACGATGAACAGGAACGGAATGAAGTTGCGCACCAGCGTGAGTTCGCTGATCTGCGCGACGATACCGTTGATGAGTCCGAGTAGGAGACCGCCGACGACCGCGAGGTCGAGTCGGTTGAAACCGCCGAGGAGAGCGGCCGCTGCTGCGGGAATGATGAGCATGGAGAGGCTCACTGCGTCATTCGACTGTGTCGGCGCGATGATGAGCACGGTGATCGCGCCGATCGCGCCGGTCACCGCCCACACGCCGATGGAGAGTGGCTTTGACGCAATTCCGATCAGTTCTGCCGTCGTCGGCCGATCTGACAGGGCACGAAGCTTCGTGCCGACGGTCGTCTTCCGGAGGAGGAGCGCTGCGCCCGCCGCGACGATGATCGCGAGACTGACGGTGACGACCGTCACCCAACTCACCACGACGCCGGCGATCGAGAATGCTGGTCCGTTCAGGATCGGTTCGAACGGTTTGGGCTTGTTGCCAAACAGAATGTACGACAGTGACATGAGGAGCAGGAACGGGGCGACGGTCATGGCCGAACGCTTCGATAGATCCGCTTCGGACAGCCACGTGGCGGCGATCCAGCCGATCACGGCGCTGAGGAGTGCGCCGACGATCACACCGGCGACCGTGGCGAGCCATACGGGAATGCCGAGCTTGCTCGCAAACCAGACAGCGATGAATGCGGCGAACATGCCGGTGGCAGCCTGCGCGAAGTTGACGACGCGTACAAGCCGCGACATCAGTGTGAGGGTCACCGCGAACACGGCGTACACACCACCGGCGGCGAGTCCGGAGAGCGCGCCCTGCAGGAGTGCGCCGCCGTTCACGAGTGAGTATCCCGGTGTGCTGGGGAGGTGCGTTGAGTATGCATGGGGTCCTTCTGGTCAAGCAAACGTGACGGAACTGTCGCACCCGCCGCCACCGGGGACACACGGTGGCGGCGGGTGCGACGCGTGGTTTACGCCGCTGGGATGGTCAGCCAGTCGTCGGCTGCTTTCTCCCACGCCTTGGTGCCGGATTTCAGCACGACGGGCCAACCGCCCGGCTCGAATTCCTGAGCCGCGATCTTGTCGAACTGGTACGAGTACGCGATCATGTCGTTGTCGATCGGCTTCATGTCCGAGAGCGCCTGGTTCACACTGTCGCGAGTGATGTCACCTTCAATGCTCTTGAGCGCTTCCACCATGAACGTCGCTGCGAGGTAGCCGCCCTGGCTGAAGGAGGTGAGCGTGATGTCGTTCTCCTCCATTAGCGCCTTCCAGTCCGCGTTGATGTCGTTATCCTCGGTGAACGGGAAGAACTCGGCGGGCACGTACACGCCTGCACCACTGTTCTCCACGGCGGCAGCGAAGCTCTCGCTGTAGACCGAGGTCAGGAACAGGAATGACACGTCGTCCCAGCCCTGCTGATTCGCAGCCTTGATCTGGCCGATCGCATCCGGCTCGACCGCGTTGCTGACGATTGCGTCACAGCCGGCCTCCTTGGCCTTCACGATGTACGGCGTGTAGTCCGCCCCGCCGTACGGCACCGTGTCGTCGATGAGCGTCGGCTTCTTCCCGGTAATTTCGCTCCAGCGGTCTACGGCAGCGGCGTACGCCGGGCCGGTCGATCCGATCACGCTCGTGAACACGCAGAGGCTCTCGAGTCCGAGTTCCTCTGAACCGTAGAGCATCGTGAGTGTGGTGTCGTTGAACGGGCCGATGTTGGCCGGTGCAATGTTCGGTGAGCTGAAACAGCCCGGATCGACACCAATGCCCTGGATCGAGCGCACGTTTTCCTGCTCGTAGTACTTCGCGTTGATCTCGCAGTCGAGGAGCGAGGCTCCTCCGACGAGGCCGACCACCTCGTCGCTGCCAATGAGCTCGCGCGCCGAGGCCGTCGCGGTTGCAGGATCGGCCTTGTCATCCATGGCCTTGTATTCAATCTTGTGACCGTTGATGCCGCCATCAGCGTTGACCTTGTCGAACACCGCGGCTGCGGCCTCCGAGGCTTCGGGGAACGTGGCTGGACCACTGATCGTGTTGACCGAACCGAGCTTGATGGGGGCGCCTTCGCCCCCATCACCGGTGCCGCCTGCGCAGCCGGACAATACGAGTGCCGCCGCGGCGGTCAACGCCGCGGCGCTTGCAAAGCGAATGTTCATGAGGGGTCCTCTCGAAAGGGAAATAGAGCAGGATGAGATGAAACGAAATGTGCACGCCGCGAGCGTGCCGACGGCACCGGGCTACACGGGCTGGACGTCCGGGTACTCGACGGATCCGATGGGGTAGATGTGTCCGCCAGCACGCGAGTGCTCCGCGGCGCCGTCGCCGGCAATCCCGAGGAACGCGCCCGTGGTGCGCAGCTGGTAGCCGAGATCGTGGAGCCAAACGCTGGCCACGGCGATCCTGAATTCGCGGAAACAAAACAAGTAGAGCCCATCAGCGAACTTCCAGACCGTAGAAAGATCCGTGTCGCCGTGCCCCCGCTGCACCCCCTGCACGCACTGCCAGGCGTACCGTTCACTGGACATGTAGACGTGCTCGTAGAGATGGAACGGGCTGTAGCGGTACAGATTGCGCTTGCCAATGAGATCGCGTGACGGAGCTGGAACCTCGCCAGTGGGAGATCCGGCGCCGGTCACGGCTGACCAGAACCGCTGGCCGACGCGGGGCTCCGCACCCGATCCCTCCGGGCCGATCAGGGACCGAGTGACGAGTGCGCGATGAGTGGTGTCCGAGTAAACGATTGAGAGCGCTTCACGCTCGCGCGACTCGAGTGGCAGGTGTACGAAGACGACATCCTCGCGGACCCGCACCGCGTCGTAGGGGTCAACAAGCTCTCCGTCAGTGGAGATCGCGTCAGAGGCGCTGCTTTCTCCGGCATCTCCGGCATTTCCGGCATCACTGGCATTTCCGAGAGCGCTCGCCGCAGCAGTGGCGCTCCACCGCACGGTTTCCTCGCTGAACGCCAGCGCGATGACGGTTCCGTCGTCGAGTGTCAGGGCGAGCTCCACGCCAGCCAGCGAAACATCAGGAAGGCGGAACGTGTCGATCCCCGCGGCGAACTCGTCGTAGCTGCGCCACTTCGCTGGGTCCGCTGCGGTGGTGTCCGGGCTGGGCATCGTCATGGGTGTCACTCCTGTGTGTCGCGCTGCATGGCAGGGACGGGTGACTCCAGCTGAGAGATCTGCGGGCGTCAGTGCCCGTCCTGATCAGAACTGTACGCAGCGTACAGATTGAGCGCAGCGGGTTTTCGCAGGGCTTGCCGCCAGAATCAACGGCCGTGCTCTGCAAGACAACGAGTGTCACGGAACGGTTGCGGGCACGGCGGATTACGGCGCCGGTGATCGCGCGAGACCGCGGGTGCAGCGGAAACCACTCTGCGTGCGCGTGACGCAGACGTCAACTGAGGAGCGACCGGAGCTAGCCTAGGCGGAGTTCGCTCGGCGAGGCCCCATACGCCGCTTTGAAGACCCGGCTAAAGTGCGCGGCGTCAGGGAAACCCCATCGGCTCGCGATCGCGGACACGGTGCGGTCCGCGAGGACGGGATCGAGCAAATCCGTGCGGCAGCGCTCCAAGCGTCGCTCACGGATCCACGTCGACACCGTCGTCTCCGCCTGGCGGAACAGTGCGTGCAAGTGCCGCGTTGAGATGTAGTGGGCCGCAGCGATTGACCCGGGTGAGAGTTCCGCCGAGGCGAGATGGAGATCGATGTACGCGGTGATCTTTTGCAGCAGCACCTGGTGTGGATCGCGCTGCGCGGGATCGGCGTCGAGGATGCTGGAGAACAGCGTGCCCATGAGGTCGAGGCTCGTGTGCGCGAGCTTGGCACGCACCCGCGAATCGAGTGGCGCAAGCTGAGCGGGGAACTGTGACAGGAACGCGGAGACGACCGGTGCGAGGCCGCGGTTCTCATTTCCGAGCGAGACGGCGGTGAGTTGCTCGGTGAAGGGGATTGGCAGATCAATCCGATCCTTTGGGAACATCATGATGAGGTTGCGGAATTCCTCGCCGAAGAGCAGCGAATACGGGCGCGACGTGTCGTACACCGAGAGATCACCTGCACGCATCACGAGCTCGCGCCCGTCTTGCACCAGGATGCTGGACCCGGCGAGCAATAGGCTCACCTTGTAGTATCCGCTGCCGCCGTCCGCAATGTTCTCTGGAGTTCGCTCAACGAGGTGGGGGCGGGCGGCAACCTCCGTGAATACGACGTCGTCTGCGTGCGCTGAGGCGGTGCGACCCACGAATGGTTCGTCTCGCTCGGTCGTGATCTTGAGCGGCACGAACGAGGAACTCACCAGGCTTCGAAACTCAGCGAGCCCGTCGGCCTGCGCGGGGCGGTTGCCCTGGCGTGACGGGTGCTGTGGTTCAGCGATTCGCATGCCTCATCACCTCACTGCTTGAGTCCTGCGGCCGGGGCTGGCAGTACATGGGGCCCCTGCGCCGCTCTTCCCGAGAGGATACACCCTAAATTTCCGAGAGTGCGTCGTCGAGGGCATCGAGCAGCAGGGGGAGCTCGGCCGCGCCGAAGGCGAGCGGCGGTCGTACCTTCAGGACGCTCTCATTGCGCCCGATCCGCGAGATCAACACGTGCCGTGCCTTCATCGCTTCAACGACCTGTTTGGCAAGCTCGGGAGCTGGCGCCCCGTCAAC
This sequence comes from Leucobacter luti, assembly GCF_019464495.1. NCBI lineage: Bacteria > Bacillati > Actinomycetota > Actinomycetes > Micrococcales > Microbacteriaceae > Leucobacter > Leucobacter luti. The sequence continues at coordinate 3,239,066 of NZ_CP080492.1, forward strand.
CGCGAAGTCAAGGCCGAGGAACATGCCCGTGCCCTTCGCCGCACGCACGAAGTCGTATCGAGCTGCACACGCCTCCAACCGCGTCCGTGCCGCAGCGCCGAGAGATGCTGCGCGCGCCTGCAGCTGCTCAGCCGCCATTTCCTGGAGCACGGCCTCGCCGACCGCCGCAGACACCGGGTTGGCTGCAAACGTGTTGAAGAACTCGTTGTGGGAGCCGAACTCATCGAGCACGGCCTCGCTGGTCACCACTGCGGACATGGGGTGACCGTTGCCCATGGGTTTCCCGAGGGTGACCAGATCTGGATCCATCCCAGTGGCAGCGTGGCCCCACATGTGGCTGCCGGTGCGGCCGAATCCGCTCTGTACTTCGTCAGCGATCACGAGACCGCCCGCCGCCCGCACGCGCTGCACGATCCCTGCGACCAGGCCGGACGGGATGCGGGGCATGCCCTCCGTCGAGAACAGCGGGTCGAAGAGGCTTGCAGAGAGCCCGAAGCCCGCTTCCTGCAGCGAAGCGATGGCGGCGTCCAACTCAGCGAGAGTGGCGGCGAGCACCTCGGACTCGGGGCGCGGATCGCTGTCGAGATCCGGGATTCGGAGTGTTCGCACGTGCGCCCCGAGCGGCTCGCGGGTCTTCAACCCCGTGGTGAGTTGCGCCAGCGTGATGGTGGTGCCGTGGTAGCTGTAGTCAGACACGATGATCCCTGTGGCGCCGGTCAGCTGTCGCGCGATCCGGATCGCGAGTTCGTTGGCCTCTGAGCCGGAGTTGCCGTAGAGCACTCGGTCGAGTTTCGGGGCGAACGTCGCGAGCAGTTGCTCCGAGTAGTCCACGATGCGCTCATTGAGGTAGCGCGTGTGGATGTTGAGCGTGGCGGCCTGCTCATGCATCGCGCGCACGACCCGCTCGTTGGTGTGGCCCACGTGTGGCACATTGTTATAGCCATCGAGATAGCGCAAACCAGACGCTTCGGTGAGCCACACGCCGGAGGCGGAGACAAACTGCAGCGGCTCGGTGTAGAAGAGTGGCGAGTATGGGCCGATCGTGCGGTTGCGACGTGCGATCAGTGCGGCGTTCGAGGTCATGCGGAGCTCCTGAGGCTGAGAGGTGCGGTGAGTGCCGTGCGGGCGGGATCGGATCACGAGGTGGCGATGAGCTCGCGCGCCATCTGCACGACGTGCGGGAGCACGGTTGCGGCGAGCCAGTCTGCCGTGGGCTCGCCCCGGCGATCTGCTGCCCACCCGAGGTAGGTCAGTCCGCGGGCCAGGAGGATCGCCGGGAAGGCGGCGTGATCGGCGGCGTCGAGCGGGCGGACTGCCTCATACCCGGTAAATAGCGCTGCGCGGTACTCTGCCGCTCGAGGGTGGGGTGTGAAGAAGAAGATCGCGGTGGCGAGGTCGAACAGATGCCACCCCGTTGCGAAATCGTCGAAGTCGATGAGCACGAGTCCATCTGGAGTGCGGAGCACATTTTCTGGTGTGAGATCGGCGTGGATCGGACCGAAGCGATGAGCCGGAGTACCGTACGCTGTGAGCGTCTCTCGGATCTGGGCGATTGCGGCGGTCACGTCTTTTTTCGCGGCATCACTGAACTCTGCCAGGCGGAGGGGATCGCCCCAGGCGGGTGCGGGGCCGACGAGCCCGTCGAGATCCCAGTCATCGCGCGGAACAGCGAGTGCGTACCCGGATCGCTCGCTCGCGGTGTGCACTTCGGCAGCAAGCGTGCCCAGCTGAGCGAAATCAGCTGACGGGAGATCGGCGGTGCCGGCGACTGCCGTGCGCTCATCGCCAAAATCACCGCTGTTGACGAGCTTGTGCTGGAGATCGACCTGGTGGGCTCCTCCCGGAAGGTGAGCTCCGACCACGCAGAATCCGCGGCCGTCAAGTGTGGGGATGAAGCGGGGGACCGCGACCCCCTCTCCGCGGAGTGCCCGCACGAACTCGAGTTCGCACGCCAGCTCCGCGTCGCTGTGGTAGCCGCGTCGGTGAACGCGCAGCACGTAATCTGTGTTCGCGTCTGTGAGCGAAAACACGACGTTCTCGCGGTGTTTCAACAGTGTGAGTTCTGACTGGGCCGGGAGGCCGTACTGGGGGAGCGCCTCTCGGGCGAGCTCGATCGCGGCAGCGAGATCATCGGTGCTCATGTGGTCCTTTCATGTGTCCATGCCGTCCACCATTGGAGCGCGTGACACTTCCTGTACGCTGAGTATAGAAAATGTACTCCGAGTTCACAAGTGTGCACCCTGCTGCGTAGAATGTGAGATATGACAGCGGAAGCGGCCTCCTCTCCACCGAGCCTGCGTGAGCGGCGACAGTTCCGTACGCGCCAGGAACTGGTCGACGCCGTGCTCGTGGTCATTGCCGAGGGCGGCGTTGACGCTGCGACGATCGACCGGGTCTCTGCGCAGTCAGGAATCTCGCGGGGCACGGTGTACGCGCACTTTCCCGGCGGCCGCGACGAACTGCTGCGTGCCGCCTATGCGCGGCTCGGGGTGCAGCTCGTCGAGCGCACCCGTGCTGCAGTCTCGGCGGCGGAGGGGTGGCGTGCGCGCCTGGCAGCTCATGCGCGAGAAATGTTTGACCTCGCGGCCGATGCCAGAATCGGGCATTTTTTCAATGTGTCCGGCCCCACGCTGATCGTCGATGGTGAAGCACGGGGGATTGGATCCGGTGCCAGCGCCGTGATGCTGCAAGAGAACCTTGCCCATGCTCAGTCCCTCGGAGAGGTGTCAGCTGATATCGACGCCGAAGTGACAGCGATCCTGCTTGTCGGAGCACTGCGTGAGGCGGCGATCCGAGTTGCCGCTGGATCGGAATCCGCGGAGCGAGCCTACGCTGCCTTCGTGCGGTTGGCCGCCGGGCTCGCTGCCTCGGCTGAGCAGCCACGGTAGTCCCTGATTCGGGAGCACAGCGGCCCAGTGGCGAGTCTCTTCGTGCGGGCGAGTCTCGTTGCGTGTGCAGAAGCCACGCGGGAGTGACGCGGTTGCTGCGCGGGCGTGAGTCTGGGGAGATCGCTGAGTGCCTACAGGGGCAGGTCATGCAGTGCCGCACCTACGCTGTTGCTCGGTGAATGATGCGGGCGAGATCGGCGGGTCGACTCCACATTGGCCAGTGTCCGGTGGGGAGATCAACCACGTCGAGCTGCGTCAGCCGTGTGACTTCGCCAAACATGGGGTGGCCGGATCGGGCCAGTTCCAGGAGCTGGGCGCTGGGAATCGAACAGCACACGAGCGTAGTCGGCACGTCGTGCCTGGCGGGGTTTCCGAGCTCGACCGGCTGGCGCAGCACGGGGGCCGGCTCAGGAACCGACCGTGCGCGGAAGCGATCCAGGGCGAGCTCAGTGAGCCCGGCGAGGCTCGCCTGCTCCGCGAGCGCGTCGAAGGGAGGGAGCGGCAGTTCTGTGAGTTCAGCTGGGAGATCCGGTGCGAATACGCTGCCGGGGGTGACGGGGCCAGAGTCAACCCAGACCACCCGGTGGATGAGCTCAGGGTGTCGATCAAGCACGAGGCACACCGGGGCATTGGCTCCGCTGTGGGCGACAATGGTTGCCGGCCGATCTGCGGAGCCGCCGTGCAGCATGATCGTGTCGACGATCGCAGCGGACTGATCGTCGAGGGTGCGCAGTGTGCGATCCGGGTCTGCAGCGTCGAGACCGGGCAGCGTGAGGGCGGTAGCTTCGACCCCTTCTGCTGGGAGCTGTGCGAGGACCTCGTCCCACGCCCACGCACCCAGCCAATGGCCGGCAATGAGCAAGGTGATCGGAGTGTGTGTGGTGGTCGTCATGGCTCTACTCTCCCAGGGCCCGCGGACAACTGTGTGTCACTATTTATGTCATGAATTTTGAGTGGACGAGACTATGAAGCGCGCCGAGCGGCTCCACGCGCTCTCCGAGACTCTGCGCAGAAGTGGTGCGCGCGGCGTCTCCGCTGCGCGACTGGCGCGAGAGTTCGAAGTTTCGGTGCGGACGATCAAGCGAGATCTCGACGCACTGGACCGGAGCGGTGCACCGGTCTGGTCTCGGACGGGGCCGGGAGGTGGCTACGGACTCGCGGCAGGGGTGTCCCTTCCGCCGGTGAGTCTGTCGCCTGCGCAGGCCGTCGCGCTCATGGCTGCCGTCTCGGCGGCGTCAGATGCTCCCTACGCAGACCTCGCCGCCGCGGGAGTGCGAAAGATCTTTGACGTGCTTGACCCCACTACCCGCTCCCGGGCCACCGAGCTGGCTGGCCGAGTGTGGGTCGACGCGCCGACCGCGCCATCGCGCGCGATCCGGTCGGCGCTGGAGTCGGCGATGGCCGAGCAGCGCGTGGTGCGGATCCGCTACACCGCAGAGGGTGGAGAGACCACCGCTCGCGACGTCGAGCCAGTGTTGTTCGCTTCCACGGGTGGCCGGTGGTACCTCATCGGGTGGTGTCGCCTCCGCGATGCGATGCGCTGGTTTCGTGTCTCGCGCATCGAGCGTGCGAGTGTCACGACGCGACCGTGCAGCGGCCACACGGTCGCTGAGGTGGGAACGCCACCAGAGCACGCGAGGCCGGTGCACACGGCGGAGTGACTGAGGCCTCCGTGTGGGCGTCCGGTGGAGAAGCGGGCTCACGGGCGGCAGGTCAGCGAGTGCGCGCGGCTGCCTGCTCGGTTGCGCGCGCGGCTGCCTGCTCGGCGGCATCGAGCAGGGTATTGACTCCGAGGAGGTAGGTTTCGCGATCCCGAAGCTCCGAGATTTGGGCTGTGAAGCGCGCGATCTGTGGGTGGGTGCGCGGGTCTGCGAGCACCGGTCCGTCGAACCAGGGCGAATCGATGTTCTCGGGATTCAACTCGCCGCTCTCGATCCGCGCCCGCGCAATTCCCGACGCTGTTGAGAGCATGTAGGACGACAGGATGCCGTAGTGCTGCACGACCGCCTCTGCGGGAAGTCCAGCTCGGTCCAGTGCATCCAGCAGCAACTCGATTGCCCCGAGTTCGCCAGGTCCGTGGGTGGTGAGCACCATGGCCTCCGCCGCGATCGACGGGTGCTCACAGTAGGCGGTGAGGGTGCCGACGGCGAGCTGCATGATCCGATCGCGCCAGTCAGCCGGATCCGCGGTGACCTTGCTGAGTGCTCGCTGCTGGAGCTCGTCAAGCAGCGCCTCCATGAGGTGGCTCTTGCTGCGGAAATGACGATATATGGCGGATGGATCGACGCCGAGGCGGATGCCCAGTGCCTTCGCCGAAAACTCATTCGAGCGGGTTTCTGAGGCCACCGCGAGGCCGGCGGCGAGAATCATTTCCGTGTCCAGCCTGACTTTCCTGGCGCCACTACGGCGCCCAGGTGTGTCTGTGGCTGTCGACATCGTCATGCTGTTCCTCCCAGCGTCCAGCGTAGGGCATGTGAAGCCCGATCGACCGCCGTGGACCCCCAGTTGACCACATTGACAAAAGCATTGTCAAAGCCTTTGACAAATGAGTTCGGCTCGAATACGCTCCTGATCATTCCAATTCACCATTGGCTGATTCACTGTCGAATACAAGGAGCAAGATGCACATTGACGTGCTATTCACCGGGGGCGCGATCTTCGCCGGTGCTGGCGAACCACTCCACGGCTATGCGGTCGCCGTCACTGGCAACCGGATCATCGGCGTGATGCCCGAAGCCGAAGCGCAAGCGCTGGCAAGCTCGGGTACCCGACGGATCGATCTGGCTGGTGCGCTACTCTCGCCCGGGTTCCAAGACGCCCACATCCACCCGATCAGCGGCGGCGTCGAATCGTTGCAGTGCGATCTCACTGCCTCCACCGATGCGGCGGACGCAGTGCGTCGAATCGCCGCCTACGCTGCAGCCGCGCCCGCCGAGCCATGGATCCTCGGCGCCGGGTGGTCAATGGATCATTTCGCCGGGGGTGCGCCAACGCGTGCACTCATCGATGCGGTGGTGCCGGATCGGCCAGTGCTGCTGATGAGCCGAGACCACCACAGTGCGTGGGCGAACACCGCCGCGATCCGCGCCGCCGGGCTCAGCGCCGAAACGGTCGATCCCGCCGATGGCCGGATCGAGCGCGAGGCAGACGGCTTCCCGGCAGGCACGTTCCATGAAGGCGCTGGTGATCTCTTCGACGCCGTGAAGCCACAGAACTCCGCGGACCTCATTTACCGCGGGCTGCTCCGCGCACAAGAGGACCTGATCGCCCAAGGGATTACCGGGTGGCAGGACGCCTGGGTCGGCGCCGACGGGCCGGGGACCGGCACGATCGAAGCCTACGAGCGCGCGATCGCCGAAGGCCAACTCCTCGTGCACGTGGTTGGCGCGCAGTGGTGGGAGCGCGACCGAGGGGTCGAACAGATCCCAGAGAAGCTTGCCCGCCGTGACGCGCGCCTGGCGAGCGGCACGGCCGATCGCTTCGAACTCGGCACTGTCAAGATGATGGTCGACGGAGTTGCGGAGAATCACACCGCCTCCATGATCGCGCCGTACCGCGACGCTCAGGGGCACGACACCTGTAATCACGGCATCTCGTTCGTGGAGCCTGCGGTGCTGCGCGAGGCCGTCACCACACTCGACGCGGCAGGCATGCAAGTCCACTTCCATGCCCTCGGGGATCGTGCGGTGCGCGACGCGCTCGACGCCGTGACAGAGGCGCGCGCGACAAACGGGCCGAGCGATGGTCGACACCACCTCGCTCACCTCCAAGTGGTGGCCGAAGCCGATACCCCACGCTTCGCACTGGCGGACGCCGTCGCAAACCTGCAGATGCTGTGGGCCACGCACGAGGAGCAACTCGACACGCTCACGATCCCGTTCCTGCAGGAAGGTGCTGTCCAGCGCCAGTACCCATTCGGGGATCTGCAGCGCGACGGGGCGCGCCTCGCGGCGGGCAGTGACTGGCCCGTATCCACCGCCGATCCGCTTGCTGCGATCCACATCGGCGTGACCCGCGTCGGTCCGGGGAACGGCACTCCGCCGCTCGCGGGAGAACACCAGCGTCTCGACCTCGTCACGGCGCTCACCGCCTACACCTCCGGCACGGCATACGTGAATCACCGTGACCACGACACCGGATTCATCAGAGCGGGCTACCTCGCCAATCTGGTGGTGATCGAGCCGAACCCGTTCGAGCTCGCCCCGGAGGATCTGCACCAGGCCCGCGTCCGCGAGACGTGGATCGATGGATCCCGCGCATACGCCCGCTCCGAGTCACTGCGCATTCCGCGTTGACTCACCTCCGCACACCACGAGTTACCACCCAGGGAGAACACTGATGTTCACATCCTCACCACTGCGCCGCCGCGGCAGCGCCATCGTTGCGGGGCTCGCTGTCGCGGGCGTCGCCCTCACCGGCTGCTCCGCCCAGGGCGGGAGTGACTCTGCCGGCACGCCGATGGACTGGACGCTCACGGATCAGACCGCGGCACCCTCGGGTGACATCGACCAGATCACTTGGGCGAGCTACTCGGAGCCATACTCACTCGACTACGCATACGCCTTCGACTACGCAGACAATCAGGTGCTCGCGAATGTGTGCGAGTCGCTCCTGCGGCTCAACCCTGACTACTCGCTCACGCCGTCACTCGCAGAGTCGTTCGCGAACCCAACGCCCACCACGTGGGTGTACCAGATTCGCGAAGGCGTGAAATTCCACGACGGCACGGCGCTCACCGCAGCCGACGCCGTCGCCTCGATGTCGCGCCACCTCGACCCGGAAGTGGGATCCTCCTGGTACAGCGTGTACCAGAACGTTGCGAGCATCGAGCAAACAGGGGAGCGCGAGGTGACCGTGACCACCACGATCCCCGACTCGCAATTCAATCTCGGCATGGGTGGTGCGGCAGGCGTGATCGAGTCGGCCGCAACGCTGGCGAAGTTGGGCGCAGACTACGGCAACTCCACCGGTGGCGTGAACTGCACTGGCCCGATGCAGTTCGACTCCTGGAAGTCTGGCGAGAAGATCGAGCTTTCGCGGTTTGCCGATTACTGGGATCCGGAGCTCGCCGCGCAGTCCGAGAAATTTGATTTCGTGTTCATGGCGGATCCCACAGCGCGCACGAACGCCTTGAAATCTGGCGAAGTGGACGGGACGTGGCTGCTCCCCATGGATGCCGCGCAAAGCATCAAGAAAGCGGGCACGGGTGATGTGCTGTTCGGAATGAACACCGCAGTCTCCAACCTCGTGGTGTCAAACCTTGCGGGGCCGCTCGGCGATGTCCGCGTGCGAAAAGCGCTCCTCATGGCGATCGACCGCGAGGGAATCCTGCAGGCCATGAACAGCGGTGTCGGCGAGGTGACCGACGTGCACTCCACGCGCTCTGTGTGGAATGACGCCGACCCAGCAGCCACCGAGGCGGCCTTCACCGACATCGAAACGTACCCCTTCGACGTCGCAGCTGCTCAGAAGCTAGTCGAGGAGGCGGGAGCTACCGGGGCGAAACTGAAGCTCGTTACGGCGCCAATCAGCCAAGACTTCGCGATCGTCTCACAAGCAACTGCTGCCGCCGCGAAATCGATCGGCCTCGATGTCACGATCGATACGGTGACCCCGTCCGCATACACTGCGCTGTTCTCAGACCCGAGCGCGCGCGAAGGCGTCGACCTGTTCTACACGATCTGGTACCTCTCAAGCCCGGATCCCATGGAGATGTACGGCGTATTCCGCACCGATGAATTCAGCAACTACGGCAACTGGTCAGACCCCGACTACGACGCACTCGTCACAGAGGCCGTCTCCACTATGGACCCGATCAAGCGCAGCGCGCTCGCCGCACAAGCGCAGCAGATCACGAACCGTGAGCTGCCGTGGCTTCCGCTCGCCGAGACGCCCACGGCGATGTTCATGGGCGACAGGGTCACTGGCCTCTCGCCCTCGATCAGCTACCTGTATTACCCCTGGGCTGCGACGCTCGGTGCCCGGTAACTTACTCACTCTGCCGGGAGGCGGCGACCCCGCCTCTCGGCGCTACGGACTGGAGACCCGACGATGACTTATGCGCGGCGCATCGCTGCCAAACTGGGCGCACTTCTCCTCACGCTGTTCCTCGCCTCCCTGCTCGTGTTCTTCTCACGCTTTCTCGTACCGGGCGATCCCGTGAGCTTCCTGCTGCGCGGACGCAAGCCCAGTCCCGAGGCCGTCGCAGCGGTGACCGAGCAATTCGGCCTCGACCTCCCGGCGTGGGAGCAGTACGTGAACTGGGTGTTCGGGATCTTCCGCGGCGACTTCGGTCGATCGCTGCAATACCGGCAAGACGTCGCCACAGTGATCGGGGACCGGCTTCCCGTCACCCTCGGACTCGTGGTGCTCGCCGCACTCATGATCGCCATCGTGGGGATCTCGGGCGGCGTCATCGCGGCGCTCAACCGAGGCAAACTCGCAGATCGTGCGATGCTGATTTTCCTCACGGTGCTCGGCGCGATCCCGTCCTTCGTCGGCTCGATCGTGCTGATCGCCGTCTTCGCTGTCACACTCGGGTGGTTCCCGACCTTCGGATCCGGAACCGGTTTCTGGGACACGATCTATCACCTGTTCCTGCCAGCGTTGGCGCTCGCAATCGCATTCGTCGTGCTCATCGGCAAAGTGACTCGCTCCTCAATGGTGGAGCAAATCGGGCGCGAACACGTTGAGGTCGCCACTAGTCGAGGGCTCACACGCGGCACCGTGATCCGGCGACATGTCTTCCGGAACGCAGTCGGGCCCATCGTCACCGTGAGCGGCCTGCTCGTTGCCGGGCTGCTTGTGGCCAGCACGATCGTGGAGTCCGCGTTCGGAATCTCCGGGCTCGGATCGCTGCTCGTGCAGTCTGTCGACCGCCTCGATTTTCCGGTTGTGCAAATGATCGTGCTGTTCGTGGTCGCCGCGTTCGTCGTGATCAACGCCATCGTTGACCTGCTTGAACCCCTGATCGATCCACGTGCCGCCGCAGGAGCTGATGCGCGATGACTATTCCCAACCCCACCACCGCGGTGCGCGTCATGCGTGCCCCGCGTGCTCGCCGCTCGAGCTGGCTGTTCCTCGTGAGCGCGATAGCGCTGGCCGTCGTGACGCTCGCGGCAGCTTTCGCCCCGTTTGTCGCGCCCTACGATCCGGACGCCGTTGACTTCCTCACCTTCAACGGTGGGCCGAGTGCCGCGCACTGGCTCGGAACTGACGGGCTCGGCCGCGACATCCTGAGCCGCATGATCTGGGGCGCGCGAACCGCACTGCTCGGACCACTCCTCGTCGTGGTGTTCTCGACGATCGTTGGAATCCTCCTCGGGCTCCTGGCCGGGTGGCGCGGCGGATGGATCGATGCCGTGCTCGGACGAGTGTTCGACGTGGTGTTCGCGTTTCCCGCCCTGCTGATCGCCATCATGGCGGTCGCCCTCTTTGGCAAGGGGCTTGTTGCCCCGGTGATTGCGATGAGCCTGGCCTACGCGCCGTACGTCGCTCGCCTTACCCGCTCGCTGATCGCGGCAGAGCGAAATCGGCCATACGTGTCCGCGTATCGAGTCCAGGGGTTCGGGGGTGCCTGGATCGCGCTGCGTCGAGTGCTACCCAACGTGTTCCCAATCGTCGGTGCACAATCCACGCTGAACTTCGGGTACGTACTCGCCGAACTCGCCGGGCTGTCATTCCTCGGCCTCGGGGTGCAAGCGCCGGCTGCCGACTGGGGCGCCATGATCAACGAGGCGCAGCCCGGTATCGCCGGAGGCCACTTCCTGCCCGCCGTGATCCCCGCGATCGCAGTCGTCATCGTCGTTGTCGCGGTGAACCTCATTGGCGAGGAACTCTCGGAACGAATCGGAGGGGGTGTGTCCGCATGACACTACTCAACATCTCAAACCTGACCCTCGACCTCCCGAGTGGCAAGCGCCTGCTCGATGGGATCACCATCGACGTCGCACCAGGCGAAACTGTCGGCCTCGTGGGTGAATCCGGATCAGGCAAGTCACTCACCGCCCGCTCAGTGCTCGGTCTACTGCCCCGCGGCGCCGTGATGGGCGGCTCAGTGACATGCGACGGGCACGAAGTGCTGGCTGCCTCGCGGCGAGAACTCCTCGAAGTGCGTCGAAGCAGTGCCGCGATGATCTTCCAGGACCCGCGCGCAGGGATCAATCCGATGCGCACCATTGGCGATCACATGACCGAGTCGCTGCGACTGTGCCAGGGGGTTTCTGCCGGAGCAGCGCGTGACCAAGCGATCGAACTGCTTGCCGCCGTGCGACTGCCCCGGCCAGAGGACCACTTCGGCCAATACCCGCATGAGTTCTCTGGCGGAATGCTGCAGCGCGTCATGATCGCCGGAGCGCTGACCAGCTCGCCGGCACTGCTGATCTGCGACGAGCCGACCACTGCGCTCGACGTCACAACGCAGGCCGAGATCATCGAAGTGCTCCAGGAACAGCGAGCCGCGCGCGGGATGGGAATGCTGTTCATCACTCACGACCTCAACCTCGCGGCCTCGATCTGCGATCGCGTCTCCGTGATGAGCGGCGGCCGTGTGGTGGAGCAGGGCACGGCGCGCCAGATCTTCACCGCGCCCAGCGATGCATATACGCAGCGGCTGATTGCCGCGACGCCGAATGTGGCGGCCAATGGCGCTGTGAGTGGGGGTGCCCACCCTGGGGTTGGGGGTTTTCCTGATGCTGATGCTGATGCTGATGCTGCGATGGGGGCTCCAACGGCGGCTAGAAGTTCGGGGGAAGCTGCGGATCCTGCGGGAGCTGTGCGATCCGTGATGCCTCCGGCCTCTGCTGCGCCCTTGCTACTCGTGACCGGCCTCTCGAAGACCTATCACCCGCGTGGCCGAGAGGCGGTTCAGGCGGTGCAGGACGCGTCCCTGGCGATCCCGCGCGGAGGAGCGCTCGGCGTGGTGGGGGAGTCTGGCTCGGGCAAGTCGACGCTGGCACGGATGATCATCGGCCTCGAGCAGCCGGACGCTGGCGCGCTCACCATCGCGGGTGCGCTGCGCACGGCGGTGCCGAAAGGGCGGGCCGCGCGGCTTGCTCGTGCCAGAAGTGCGCAGATGGTGTTTCAAGATCCGTACCTGTCGCTCGATCCGCGTATTGCCGTTGGCCAGGCCATCGAAGACGCACTGCGCCTGCACACGAAGCTGAACGGCCCCGACGCGACCTCGCGTGCGCTCGCGTTGCTTGACGATGTCGGGCTGAGTAGGGAGCATGCCGATGCCCTGCCCCGCACACTCTCGGGTGGGCAGCGGCAGCGCGTGGCGATTGCGCGTGCGATCGCGATTGAGCCTGACTTGCTCGTGATGGACGAGGCAACGAGCGCGCTCGACGTGTCAGTGCAGGCGCAGGTGCTCGACTTGCTTGCCCGCGTGCGCGAGGAGCAGGGGCTCACCGTCTTGTTCATCAGCCACGACCTCGGGGTCGTGCGGCGGGTGTGCGACGAGACGCTCGTGATGCGTCGTGGCGAGATCGTGGAGTCTGGTGCGACCGAGGCACTGCTGAGCCACCCGCAGCACGAGTACACACGAGCGCTGATCGCATCCGTGCCCCGCCCCGCGTGGGCCTAGGGCGGGGTCTGCTCGCGAGTCAGCCGTCTGCGAATCGACGAGGGAATGGGGTGTTCACGAGGGCATGGGTAGATTGCGGTGAAACACCCCTTCCCTCGTGAGATCCCCCTTCCCTCGTCGCATAGCGGGCCGGCAGAGTGGGTGTTCCTCCACAGCTCGCTATCGGGGTCGGCCAGAGCGAAGTTGTGCTGAACTCTCCCGTTGGTCGGCCAACCCCGCCCGGGCTCCGCAACGATAGGTCGATGGATACACCCCAGGAGGTTCGGCGGGCAACTCAGCTGCTGCTGCACGTTGACGGCTTGGCACAGCGCGGCATCACGCGGCGTGAGATTGACTCTGCCGTGTCAGCATCGCGTCTGGTTCGCGTCCGACCAGGGTGGTACGTCGAGGCGAGTCAGTGGCAGAGCGGGCGGAGCGAGCAGAAACACCTGCTCGCGATTCTCGCCGCGCAGCAGAGCACGCTGCGACGGCCGATCCTTTCGCATCGGAGCGCCGCAACACTGCACGGGCTCCCGGTATGGTCGCGTTGGATGACCCGAACGGCTGCTCTCCCGCAGGGGCGCGCGAGCCTGGCAGACGAACGATCAGTCGACCTCACCGTGGGTCCGTCGGAGTACAACGCAGGTTCATCCGCGACAGCCCGGCATCGTGCAGCGCTGCCCTCAGCCGACACGACCCAGATCGCGGGGCTGCGGCTGACCTCGGGAGAGCGCACGGTGTTCGATCTCGCGCGGAGTGAGCCATTTCCGGTGGCACTTGCCTGCGCCGACGCCTATTTGCGCGGCACTGTCCGCGTCGGTCGGCTGGTGGACCGAGCCTCCTGGAACGCGTGGCTGGAGCAGCTGGTGTCACGTGCGGACGCGATGCCGCGTGGACGGGGCATGGCCGCCGTGCGCGCGCTTGCCGTGCTCGCAGATCCGCGATCCGACTCTCCGCTTGAGAGTGTCAGCCGCCTGCGCGCGCTGCAACTCGGGCTCACATCAGAACTGCAGGTGGCAGTGCCGAACGAGCGCGGCGGGAGCTACTATCTTGACCTGCTGTTCCGAGAACTGGGGGTGTTCGGTGAGTGCGACGGGAAAGCCAAATACACGGACCCAGCTCTCCGGAACGGGAGAAGCGCGGATGAGGTGGTGTACTCCGAGAAGCGGCGGCACGACTGGATCGAGGGCAGCCAAGGGTGGCGCGGTGTGCGCTGGGGCGCCCCAGAAGTCTCGACAGCTGCCTCATTCGCACGGCACCTGCGGGCGCAGCGGGTGAGAGTGCCAGGTCGTCCGAGCCTCGTGCTTGGGCCGGGCATTGCGCGGTTTCTGAGGCAACTCGGCCCCTAGGATTCCGCGCCTAGAGCACTGCAGCTGGGGTCGTCCCTGAGACCGCAGCACCCTCCGGGGGCGGGACCGGGGATGCAGCGGGACAGCGAACCAGAGCTTCTCCACCGTGGCAAGGTATTGCGACTGCGACTGCGACTGCGACTGCGACTGCGACTGCGTCTGCGTCTGCGTCTGCGTCTGCGTCTGCGTCTGCGTCTGCGTCTTCGCCACTCCTGCGCCCGAGCTGCGGCAGCAGGATCTTTGACGATTCCCAAGGGTTAGGGGGAGGGGTTCTGGGCCGGGAGCCGCAGTTGGAGCGCGTCTCGTTGGGTGCATGTGTCGACGAGCTGGTTCAACTCACCCAGGAGTCGCCAAACACGTGAGCCGACAGACGCAGCCACGACGGCCGTGTACCCCGACCGTCGTGGACTGCAGTAGTGCAGTTGACTCAACTCGCGGCTGCTGCTGCCACCGCTGACACTGCTGCCGCCGCGCCACCGCTGACAGGGCTACAGGCAGCGCCCGTGGCGCAGCGAAGCGCGCGTTCGCTACTCCTCAGGGACGTCGAGGCCGTTCACGCGCTGAATCTCGCGCTGGTACTCGGCGACGACGCTGCGGGAAACGCGGCAATCGAGCAGGATCGTGCCCGTGGCACCCGCTGCGGTCCACTCGCCGAGCGCGTCGAGATCGGCGAGGGACTCGACGAGCACTCCCTGTGCACCGAGGGCAGTGGCGAGCCCCGCGAAGTTGACGTCGGGGATCAGCATGGGGCCCTCGTCGAGTCCCATGACGCCGTACAGGTGCACTTCTGCGCCGTACGCACCGTCGTTCCACACGACGATGACGGTGCTGGCTGAGGTGCGGATCGCTGTCTCGAGATCGGCGAGTGCCATCAGTCCACCGCCATCGCCTGTGCTGAGCACGATGGTGGTGTCGGGCACTGCTGCTGCAACTCCCGCAACGGTCGGGAAGCCCAGGCCGATCGTCTGGTATGCGGTGCCGACCATGATCATGCGCTCAGGCGATGCGACCGGCCAGTACATGTTCGCCCAGCCAATGAAGTGACCGCCGTCCGTGGTCACGTGCCGATTCGCTGGCAGCTGCTCGTCGATGCGCACGGCAACGGCGCGCGGATCGAGGCGACCATCGGCGCAGATGCCGTCGGGGTGCTCCGCAAGGCCTGTCGCGCGCACTCGGAGTGCTCCGCCCGGCTCCAGCCCGGCAACCTGTGTGCGCCAGCCGGCGCTGCTCGGGATCGCCGTTTCGAGTGCACCCAGCATCGCGGTCAGTGTCGCGCGGGCGTCCCCTTGGAGCAGGATGTGCGTGATGGGCAGATTCGATTTCGGTGGCGCGACTTGCTCGGTGTCGATCCGGATCACCGTGGTCCCAGCGCCGAACAGATCACCGAATCGCATGGTGAACTGGTTCAGGGCTGCACCAACGACGAGCACGACATCTGCCTGCGCGATGGTTTCCATAGCGGGAATCTGGCCGAAACCGCCGGTGATGCCCAGGTCGTACTGTTCGGCGGGGAAGATTCCGCGCCCGAGTGCCGTCGTGGAGGTCAGCGCGCCGAGCGCCTCGGCCACGCGACCGAGCTCGAGTGAGGCCCCGGAGAGGTGCGCGCCACGGCCAGCGATGATGTGGGGGCGCTCGGCTTCGAGCAGTGCTCGCACCGCGGCCTGCACTTGGTGCGCTGCGATCCCCGCAATGGAGTCGGTCTCTGGGCGTGCTGGCTCAGGGATCGAGGTGTTTGCAACGGACGCGCTCAGCGCGGCCAGCACGGCGGGATCATTCAGATCAATACCGGTGGAGGCCTGGGCTGGTGCTGCAGGAGCGACGGACGGGGCGGACACGAGGTCGTACGGGATCCCGAGCACGACGGGGCGGCGGAATCGCTCAGCGTAGGACACCGCGCGTTCGACAGTGCGCTCGATGTTCGTCACCGACAGCATGTGGGTGCGCACTCCGAGCGCGGCTGCGAGCATTTCCTGGTCGACGTCCCACGGTCGTGGGCCGGCGCTCGGCGCATCGCCGACGACCACGAGCATTGGCGTGCGCGCCTGCGCGGCCTCGGCGAGCGCGGTCAGCATGTTCGTAAAGCCGGCCCCATAGGTGGTGGTGGCGATTGCGAGTTTGCCGCTCACACGTGAGTACGCGTCAGCCGCCGCAACTGTCGCAGCCTCGTGCCGGACAGCAGTGTAGGTGACTCCGACCTGGGAGAGATTATCGATGAGGTGAGCGTTGCCATTGCCCATCAGACCAAAGCTGCGTTCAGCATGGCGGGCGAGGGCTTCGGCAAGCGTACGCGTGAGCGTAGCGGGAGTTGACATCACAGATCCTTTGGAAAAACGAGTGGATTGGAACCGTGTATGTCTCGCTGGGCAACTATGCCGCAGCAGCAGCGCCCCTTTTTCGCGCGCCTTAGCCGGCCGGGTCGGAGTACGTCTCAACCGGGCTGGACGGTTTTATCTTAGTGGAACTCAACACCCTGGAGGCGAACCGGGTCAGCGATAGTTTTCCGCGATCCGTTCGGCGGTCTGCTGGAGCGCGGCGACCACTGCATCGATGGACTCGGGCAGGTTGAAATGCACGACCGCGACGGCTGCTGGAGGTTCGCCTTCGAGGCGGAGCGGCACCGCGATCGCGGTCACCCCGTCGATGACTTCGTTGCGGCTCACCGCGTAGCCGTCGCGCTGCGCTGTGCGTGCGGCCTCGCTGAGTGTGGCCTCGCCGAAGGCAGCGATTCGTTCGGCCGGAGTGAGTGACGACTCGATTGCGTGCCCTGGTGCGCCGCGATCCACGGGATGGCGCACGCCGGGGTTGCGCGCGATCGTCGCTGAGACATTTGAGGGTTCAACGGATACCAGGGTCACTACTTCATCGGCGTCGAGCACCGTGATGAACGCGGTCATGCCGAGCTCATAAGCGAGTTCGGAGACGGGGTGCATGGCTGCGGTGTGCAGGATCGGCGCGACGCCGCGCGCGAGCACGGTGAGCTTGGGCCCGAGACGTATCCTGCCGGCTGGATCGCGGGCGACGAAGCGGTGCTGCTCCAGAGTGCGCAGGATTCGATATGCATTTGAACGGTGCACGCCGAGCCCGTCCGCGAGTTCGGTGATGGTCATGGGTGTCTCGGCCTCGGCGAGAATTTCGAGCGCGCGGAGCCCGCGCGACAGCGTCTGTGAACCGGCCGTTGGGCCGGTGCTCTCTCTAGTCGGGGTCATGGTGTCCATTCTGGCGGATGCTGGGGGCAGAAGATGTTGTGCGAACGCGCGCCGCGGTTTATCCTGAATGTGCGATATTCAAACTTCGTGTTCATATAGTGAACGCGGCTGAGCAAAAGGGCTCGGCAGAGTGAGGAGAAACAGTGCAGTTCCACCACTACGGATATGTTTCCACCGATCCACGCGTCCAGCCGGCCGCGGGAGTTGGACTGGATCGACCCGAAGAGCTTCCCGCCGAAATCGACGTGCTGATTGTCGGATCGGGCCCGGCGGGCATCGTCGCTGCCGCGCAGCTCGCGCAGTTCCCGAACGTCGTCACTCGCGTCGTCGAGCGCCGCGACGGGAGGCTCGTGCTGGGGCAGGCCGACGGCATTCAGGCGCGCAGTGTCGAGACATTTCAGGCATTTGGCTTCGCACGATCCATCATTGATGAGGCGTACCAGATCACGGAGACGAGCTTCTGGTCTCCGGATCCCGCGAACCCGAAGAACATCGTGCGCAGCGGAGTCACCCCGGATGATCCGCAGGGGATCAGCGAGTTTCCGCACCTGATCGTGAACCAGGCGCGCGTGATCGACTACTTCGCTGAGTACGCACGGCGCGCACCCGCACGCGGCAATATTGACTACGGCTACGAGTTCGTCGACCTCGCCGTTGGCGAAGGGGAGTACCCCGTCGCGGTGACGCTGCGCAAGGTCACCGGGCAGACCGGAGCCGGTCTCAACGCCGCCACCGCCGCCGATGCGATCTCGGGTGACACCGTCGTGGTGCACGCGAAGTATGTGATCGGCGCGGACGGTGCGAGCTCCCGGGTGCGCCGCTCGATCGGGGGGTCCCTCTCCGGATCCACGTCGATGCACGCCTGGGGGGTCATGGACGTGCTGTCGGTCACTGATTTTCCGGATATCCGCAAGAAGTGCATCATCCACTCGGAGGCGGGGAGCATCCTGCATATCCCGCGCGAGGGCAACCACCTGGCGCGGATCTATGTCGACCTCGGTGAGACCGACGAGCATGACCGCGGCAAAGTCCGCAATACGCCGCTCGAAGATGTCATCGCGCAGGCGAACGCGATTATGCACCCGTACACGCTTGATGTGCGGAATGTCGCCTGGCACAGCGTCTACGAGGTGGCGCACCGGCTTACCGATCGCTTCGACGACGCCGAGACGTCGCCCGACGGCAAGTCTCGGGTGTTCTTGATGGGCGACGCCTGCCACACGCACAGCGCCAAAGCGGGCCAGGGCATGAACGTCTCCATGCAAGACGGCTGGAACCTCGGCTGGAAGCTTGGCTACGTGCTCGAGGGGCGCAGCCCGGAATCGCTGTTGCAGACGTATTCCGATGAGCGCCGCGTCACCGCGAAGAACCTGATTGACTTTGATCGCGAGTGGTCGACGCTCATGGCGAAGAAGCCGGAAGAGTTTGACTCTCCGGGCGAGCTCGCGGATTTCTACGTGCGCACGGCGGAGTTCCCAGCCGGCTTCATGACCGAGTACACCGAGTCGATGCTGACGGGCAATGCGGCGCACCAGGAGCTCGCCACGGGCTTCCCACTGGGGAAGCGCTTCAAGTCAGTGGAGACCACGCGTGTGGCGGATGCTGTCGATGTGCACCTGGGTCATCACCACCGCGCCGACGGCCGCTTCCGGATCTACGCCTTCGCAGACGCCGCAGGGACACAGCTCGCTGAATGGGCCGAGTGGTTGCTCGCAAACACGGAGTCTCCGCTCCAGCGCTTCACGCCGCTGGGCGGCGACCTCGACTCGATCTTTGATGTCAAGGCTGTGTTCCAGCAAGAGCACCATGCCGTCGACATTATGGATGTGTCGAAGCTGTTCCTCCCGCTGACCGGGCCGTTCCAGTTGGTCGACTACGAAAAGATCTACGCCGCGAAACCGGAGACCGACATTTTTGAGGAGCGCGGGATCAGCCGCGACGGCGCAGTAGTCGTGGTGCGTCCAGACCACTACGTCGCAGCCGTGCTGCCGCTGAGCGACCCTGCTGCGCTCGCAAGCTTTTTTGAGCCGATCTTTCTCGCACGCTAGCGCGCAAGGCCGCGCTCAGGCGTGATTCCGCGGGCGGTGCTGGATCCAATTCCAGCACCGCCCGCGGCGCTGTGAGATTGCAGTTTCGCAGATCGCGCATCGCCCGTAGAGTCGAGAGCCACGACAGACGTGCTGAGTGACACAGTGAAGGCGGTGGGCCATGACGGTGGCTGTGAATCAAAGCTCTGAGACGATCGCGCACATGCTGGCGGAGATTCTCGGGGACGAGCCGGTGCCCGAAGTCAGAATTGCTGGATCGGGGAGTGTGCCCGCAGTATTCCCGGTGACGGAGCTCGTGACCGCGGTGTTGGCTGCCGCTGGTGTGGCGGTGAGTGAGCTGCTCGCCACTGCCGGATCAGAGCTCCGCCCGGTGACAGTGGACCGCCGACTGGCTTCCATGTGGTGTGGCAGCTCGCTGCGGCCAGATGGCTGGCAGCCGCCGCCTCCGTGGGACGCCGTAGCGGGGGACTACCAGGCAGCCGACGGCTGGATCCGGTTGCACACGAACGCCCCAGATCATCGGGCTGCCGCGCTCAGTGTGCTCGGAGCGCCTCCGGAGCGAGAGCAAATTGCCGCTGCGGTGCTCGGCTGGAGTGCTGCAGAGCTGGAGACCGCTGTCGTGCAGGCTGGCGGCTGTGCCGCCGCGATGCAATCGTTGGCGGAGTGGGAGGCGAGCGAGCAGGGGCGCAGTGTTGCAGCTGAGCAGCTCATCAGGTGGGAAGATACGGGTGGCACCGCGGCAGGGGAGCTGCGGCTCAACCCGGAGCAGCCGCTTGCCGGGCTCCGGGTCCTGGATCTCACCCGTGTGCTCGCCGGACCGATCGCGACGCGCTTTCTCGCCAGTCTCGGCGCTGATGTGCTCCGCGTCGATCCGCCGTGGTGGGACGAGCCTGGCATCGTGCCCGAGGTGATGCTGGGGAAGCGATCTGTGCGGCTTGATCTGCGAGAAATCGGCGATCGTGAGCGCCTGCGTGCGTTACTCGCCGAGGCAGACGTGCTCGTACACGGGTACCGTCCTGGCGCACTCGCAGGGCTCGGCCTGGACCGTGCAACCCGTGAGGGGATCCGCCCCGGGCTGATTGAGATCTGCCTCGACGCCTACGGCTGGACTGGGCCGCTTGCCGGCCGCAGAGGGTTCGACAGCATCGTGCAGATGAGTGCCGGTATCGCAGACGCAGGGATGCGCGTGCTCGGCCGGGAGCGGCCCACTCCGCTTCCGGTGCAGGCGCTTGATCATGCCACGGGCTATCTGATGGCGCACGCTGCTGTCCGCGCGCTCGAAACGAGGCTGCGCTCCGGCAGGGGAGCCGGGCCGCGCTCTCGCTCGCACGCACAGCTCGGCTGTTGACAGCTGGCGGGGCCGCGCTCCCGTCGACGCTGTTGCGGCCAGAGGACGACGGTGATCTTGCGCCAGCTGTTGAACACACGAGTTGGGGGCCGGCGAGGCGCTTGCTGCCGCCCGTTGGGGTCGAAGGTGTGGCGCTGCGCCCGCCCCGCCCCGCCCGCGAGCTGGGTGGCGACATGCCCCGCTGGGAGCAGAGCTAACACGCAGCTCGGGCCCGAATCCAAGCGGATCCGGGCCCGAACTGTTCGTGCGCGGCGACTACCGCGCGGAGAGCTTACTTCGCTGCGAAACGGAACAGCTTCTTGTTCGCGAACTCCAGCATGCCGCCCTTGCCGAGCTCACGACCGTAGCCCGACTTCTTGACGCCACCGAAGGGCACGTCGGCGCCTTCAAGGCCTGCGCCGCCGATGAAGACCATGCCGACGTCGAGCTGGTTGCCGACGCGCTCAGCGCGGTCCAGATCGTCGCAGATCACGACGGAGCCGAGGCCGTAGGGCGAGGAGTTGGCGAGGGAGATCGCCTCTTCGTCGCTCGAGACCTTGTAGAGCTGCGCAACCGGGCCGAAGAGCTCCTGGCTGTACACATCCATTGCCGGGGTGATGTTGGTCAGCACCGTCGGGGTGAAGACATTGCCCTTCGGTGTGCTGTCGCCAACGAGTACCTCAGCGCCCTGGGAAATGGCATCCTGCACCTGTGCGGTGAGTGTCTTCGTGGCCGCTGCGGAGGAGAGCGGACCGAAGTCCCCACCCTCGTATGACTGGCCCGCGATGGCTGCCTTGAACTTCTCAGCGAACTCGTCGAAGTACTTGTCCATGACGACAATACGCTTGGAGCCGTTGCAGGCCTGACCGGTGTTGTCCATGCGGCCAGCGACCGCGTGCTCAACGGCGTGATCAAGATCGTCCGTGTCGAGCACCAGGAATACGTCGGAGCCGCCCAGCTCGAGCACGCACTTCTTGAGTGCGCGGCCGGCCTGCTCAGCGACGATGGCGCCTGCGCGCTCTGAGCCCGTCAGGGAAACTCCCTGGACACGATCGTCGGCGATGATGTCCGAGATCTGGTCGTGCGTCGCGAAGACGTTGACGTAGGCGCCCTTGGGGAAGCCTGCATCAAGAAACAGCTGCTCGAGCGCGAGAGCCGACTCGGGGCACTGCGCAGCGTGCTTCAGCACGATGGTGTTGCCGAGGATCAGGTTCGGGACGGCGAAGCGTGCGACCTGGTAGTACGGGAAGTTCCACGGCATGATGCCGAGGATGACGCCCGTGCCCTGGAAGCGGAAGAACGACTTCAGGCCGTCTTCGACCTCAAGCTCCTCGTCGGCCAGCCACTTCTCAGCGTTCTTGGCGAAGGCGGCCGTGATGGCGCCGGAGAATTCGACCTCGCCGATCGACTGGTCGAGGGGCTTGCCCATCTCGCGCACAATGATTGCGGCGAGTTCGTCCTTGCGCTCTTCGAAGAGCTCGGCTGCCCGCTGGGCAAGAGCAGCGCGCTCGGCGACCGTGGTCGTACGAGCCCAATCCGTGTATGCCTGCTGGGCCGCGGCCAGTGAGGCCTCGATCTCCTCCGTGGTCGCATCGGGGTACTCGGCGACGGTCTCGCCCGTAGCCGGGTTAATTACGGCAAACGTGCCCATAAATGACTCACTCCTTAGTGACTTCGTCGGGGATAGTGACGTCTCCCAGTGTCCCACACCGCGGTTCAGGACACTACCTCGGCGCGCACCGAATTCGTTGGGATCCAGGGCATCTATGCCACTGATTCCGCCCCTGTATGGCGCATTTTGTTGCGAAATCAGTTGATTTCCTTGATTTCGACAGATTGAGCAGAGTATTTCCTGAGTGTCTGTGAAGTTATTCCAGGCGTGCGCGCCGCGGGAAGAGTGTGCGTTGCGAGGAAAATGAGGCAGAATGTCATCGTGCATGACAATGACATTGAGCCATGCGATTGAAGACGTAATGATGCGCTCGGCGAAGACGCCGGAATCGAGAGAAGTACCGACATGACGAAGCACACGCTGCCGAACGCGACCGAGACCGGTCACATTCACGTTGGCAAAGGACTGAACGAGGGCGCCCTCGGCGTCGTTGGCTCCACAATGATCGGGCTTGCCTCGACTGCGCCGCTGTACTCACTCGCCGCGACGCTCGGCTACGTGATCCTCGCGGTCGGTGCGCAAGCGCCGCTCGTGTTTATCGTGGCCTGCATCCCAATGGTGTTCGCAGCGTTTGCGTATCAGGAGCTCAACCGCGAGATTCCCGACTGCGGCACGACGTTTGTCTGGGGCACCAAGGCGTTCGGGCCCATTACCGGGTGGGTCGGCGGCTGGGCCGTTGCCGTGGCCTCGATCATGGTGCTCGCGAACGTCGGTGAGATCACCGGCCAGTACTTCTGGCTATTGCTCGGAAATGAGGAGTTTGCGAGCAACCGCGCGATCGTCATCGGGACCTCGGTCATCTTCATGGCGATCATGACGTTCATCAGCACGATCGGCGTGCAGCTTGGAGAGCGGCTGCAAATGGTCCTCGTGGGGATCCAGATCGTGGCGATGGTCCTGTTCGGGGTGCTCGCGTTGATGAATGCCGATGGTGCTGCACATGCGGGATCTGTTGCCTTTGACTGGAACTGGTTTAATCCGGCCGAGCTCACCTCATGGGGCGGATTCATGCAGGCGGTGCTGCTCGCGCTGTTTATCTACTGGGGCTGGGACACCTGTCTTGCCCTGAACGAAGAAACGAAGAACCCTCGCACGACTCCTGGCCGGGCCGCGCTCTCCAGCATCGTCATCCTCATCGTGCTGTATGTCGGCGTCTCCGTCGCTGTGATGATGTTCGCAGGCTTTGGCGACTCCGGCTTCGGGCTCACGAACGCGGAGAACCTCGACGACGTCTTCACCGTGCTCGGCGGCGCCCTGTTCGGGCCGTGGGGGTGGTTCTTGATCCTCGGCGTGCTGCTCTCGGCGGCGTCCTCAACGCAGACGACGATCCTGCCCACCGCGCGCGGAACACTGTCGATGGCCGTGTATCGCGCGCTTCCAGCGAAGTTCGCTGAGCTGCACCCCAAGTTCAAGACCCCCTGGTTTTCCACGACCGTAATGGGGATCGCAGCAATCGTCTACTACGTAGGCATGTCGCTCTTGTCCGAAGATATGCTCGCGGATTCGCTCACATCAATGGGTCTCGCGGTCGCGCTGTACTATGCAATCACCTCGTTCGCGTGCGTGTGGTACTTCCGTGGCACGTTGCGAGACAGCGCGCGCAACCTGTGGTTCCGCGGCATATTCCCGGTCCTCGGTGGCCTCATGCTCGGTTACGCGTTCGTGCAGTCTGCAATCGACATGTGGGCGCGCGACTACGGCGAAACAGTGCTGCTCGGAATCGGAGGAGCATTCGTGATCGGCGTTGGCGCAATCCTGATCGGCTTTGTGTTCATGGGGCTGTGGTGGCTCCGGCCCAATTCGCGACCGTTCTTCCGCGGTGAGAGCCTCAACCGCGATACCGAAGTGCTCGTCCCCGACGAGTAGGCGACGCGCACGGATCCCGCCACGAGATGCAGGAAACCGAACTGTCATTCGCTCGTTACGGCGGGGGTCAGCCCTGGAAATGGAGGCGTCACGCTCGGATGCTGAACTGTGAACATGCGAAGCGGAACGGCAACTCCACGGTGGAAGCAGGTGTGTGCAGTGTGGGCGGGCATGCTGCCGGTCAACATCCTGGTCTCGTGGGCAATCGCCGCGCTTCCGTGGTGGGGTGCGGTCGCATTGCCTGCGCGATCGCTCATCCTGGTGAGCGTGATAGCGCCGGTCATGACCTGCGTAATGATGCCTCTTGTCACCAGACTGCTACGGCCATGGCTGACGAGGCACCCCGACCGTGTGCAGCACGAGCGCTGTCTGCGCGAAGCGTTGGACCAACTCGCAGCGCCGCCTCAGGCGGGGCAGCAGCGCACTGGCGCGGCGGACGCAGACGGGTCAGCGAGCCGCGTATCCTGAAGATATGAGTAGCGCAGACGCCTCCCGTGAGTGGTTCGACACGATTGTCGTGGGGGCGGGGGTCTCGGGCCTCGCGGCGGCAAGAGCACTGACTGCAGCTGGCCAGCGTGTTGTGGTGTTGGAAGCGCGGGATCGGATTGGCGGCCGGCTCCACAGCGAGCGGGAGCAGGGGCGGGTCACTGATCTCGGGGCGTCCTGGATCCATGGCATCACCGACAGCCCAGTGCACCAGGTGACACAGGCATTCGGCATGCGCGACGTCGAGTTCACGATGGGAAGTTTCCAGGCGGGCGGGCGGCCGGTCGCGTATTACGGGCCAGACGCTCAGCGCCTGAGCGACGAGGCCGCCGCTGCATTCATCGCCGACATCGCTGAGTTCGACACCCACCTGGCCCAGACCGTCGCGCAGATCGCTCCCAACTCCTCCTACGAGGACGCCGTCGAGGTGACGCTGACCAGGCTGGCCTGGGCTGCGGGTCGCGCCGATCGAGTACGTGAGTATTTGCGGCACCGTACTGAGGAACAGTACGGGGTGTGGATCTCAGAGCTTGATGCGCACGGACTTGACGACGATGAGACCGATGGGGAAGAGGTCGTCTTCCCCGACGGATACGACCGACTCGCGTTCGGTCTTGCTGCGGGCCTCGATATCCGGCTCGCCACTCCGGTGTCGCGGGTGGAATGGGGCTCAGGTGGAGCCACAGTGACCGCGGGGCAGCGCACCTTCGCGGGTGCTCGCGCGGTGGTTACCGTGCCGGTCGGCGTCTTGAAATCCAGCGAGTTTGTCATCACTCCGCCACTTCCGGAACCCGTGGCCGGGGCCCTCGAGCGGCTCGAGATGAACGCCTTTGAGAAAGTGTTTCTGCGCTTTCCCACACGGTTCTGGGAAGGCGCTGTCTCTGCGGTTCGCCGGCAGGGCGATGCTGGTGCCTGGTGGCACTCCTGGTATGACCTCACCGCGCTACACGGTGAACCCACCCTGCTGACCTTCGCTGCAGGCCCCTGCGCGCGGGAGATCCGCGAGTGGGACGACGCGCGCGTGGTGGACTCGGTGCTCACCGCGCTGCGTGAGATCTACGGTGATGCGGTTCCCGATCCGATCGCCGCACATCTTACGCACTGGCAAGATGATCCCTGGTCCCGCGGATCATACGCGTATATGACCGTTGGATCGGTGCCCGCAGACCATGAACTGCTCGCGACTCCGATCGGCGACGTGCTGCACCTCGCCGGCGAGGCGACCTGGCAGGATGATCCAGCGACGATCACGGCTGCGCTTTGCTCCGGGCACCGTGCGGCCGAACGGATCCTGAATCACGCGGTGCCGATCGCGAGTCTGAGCGACCCGCTCCCTGCCTCGGCTTAAGACTGAGGATTCGCGTCCCTCGGCCACCCCGGCTGAGTTCGATTCTGTGCGGACTGATCTGACGGCTGTCCGGACTGATCCGAGACCTGTGCGGACTGGTCTGACGGCTTTGCGGGCAGCGCCGGACTGTGCTCAGACTGCCCCGGACTGTGCACGGGCGGATCGAGATCTTGCCCCGCCTGGCCGGGAGAGTGGAGTTCGGCGGCACCCTGTGCTGGATCTTGATCCGGGCCGTGCACCTCGGCTACGGCGGCCGACGCAGACGCCGTCGCCGCAGCAGTTGCGCGCCGCACCCGCCGCCGCTTCGTGCTGCGCACGATCCAGATCACTGCAGCGGCAATGAGCGCGCCCAATACCAGCCACGGGAGCAGAATGCCGAGCAGCACAATCCCGCCTGAGAGCGCGACGCCCATGGAGGTGACACCGGCGACCAATCCGTCCCAGAACGACGTCGGCCCACCGCCGGGCAGCACGCTCGGTGTGGTGAGTGACACCCAGATCGTCGCCTCGTCGACCTGCCCCTCAAGCGCGGTGAGCTGCGCTTGCAGGCCATCGAGCTCCTGTTGCCGCGCTGAAAGCGCTGACTCAGCCTCCAGGAGATCGCTCGTCGAGGTTGCACTCTCCATGAGTGTTTGGAGTCGTGTGATTGAGGTCTCCAGCGCGGCGACGCGCGCTTGGAGGTCGACGTGCTCCGTTGTGACATCGGCGGCGGAACGGCTCTGCGATACGACGTCACCCACCTCGCTCAACCGGGTGAATGCCTCCTCGAGCTGATCCGACGGCACACGCACGGTCAGAGATGCGTTGGCCGGGCTCTGTGACGATGCTTCCTGGGAGAACTGCGATTCGACCGAACCGTTGAGATCAATTGCAATGGTGGCCACGCGATCGCTTGCGGCGGCGATGTCATCGACAGTGACGGAGAGTTCGCCAGAGCGCACGATTGAGCGGTCGATGGGCGCTCCAGTGTGTGCCTCTGCGGCGCCGTCAACGGCCTGATCGGTGAGGGGAGTGACACCGGGGACGTCGGATACCACGCCGCCGGCTTCCGGCAGCGACCCGGAACTGCTCTGTTGAGCGGCGCAGGCCGAGAGCGGAGCGAGCAACAGCACTCCAGTGGCGGCGAGGGCGAGTGTGCGACGACGATTCATGCTCACACCATAGTGTGCGAGGGCGGCAGAATCACCGAGGAGATCCTCCACCTTGGCTGTGGGTGAGTGGATTGTTACCGAGCGACTCCGCACCGTGGCATGCCTCGGCGTTCGTCGTTCGGCGTCCGCCGAGCGCTCAGTTCAGCGGGATCGTGACGGTGCCGGTCTCGGGCGGTGGCTCAATAGAGCGGCCGCGGAGGTCAGGGATCCAGCGAATCGTTCCTGCTGCGACCACAGCGCAGATCAGCAGCAGCGCCGTGGACACGACAATTGCGCCATGGGCGCCAGCGATGTCGATTGCCACGCCGGCAAGGGCTGATCCGGTGGCGACTCCAACGAGCTGGCCAGTGCCCACCCAGCCAAATGCCTCGGCAGTTTCGGAAAACTTCACGGTCGCGCTGACAATGCTGGAAACCGCGGCGAACGCGGGAGCGGTGCCGAGGCCACCGAGGAAGAGCACGGTACCCAGCCACCAGATGTTCAGGCTCACGAGACAGGCCGCGGTGCCGGCGAGCACCACAAGCACTCGAATCAGCAGTGATGATGGGCGCATTTCGCGGTGGCCGATGAGCAGACCGCCAACGAGGGACCCGCCAGCGAAAAGCGCCAGGACGATCCCGGATTCCATGCTGCCGTGGCCGTTGCCCCCGGCATTCCCGGCGAAGGCGGCAACGATCCCCGCCTCAATCGCCGCGAACGAAGCCACAAAGAAGAAGCCGACGACCGTGGAAATGACGACTGTGGGATGCCGCAGCACTGCTCCAAAGCCGCGACGTGACGGGGGCAGCTTCACCTGCCCGACCGCGGGGCTCAGGATGAACCATGCGCCGCCAAGGAGCATGAACCCCGCGGCGACGGTGAGGCCAACGGTCGTGCCGAACTGTGTCGTCACAAAGACCGCGACCACAGGGCCAAGCACCCAGATCAGTTCCTGCGCTGCAGCGTCAAGTGAGAACAGCGCTGAGAGCTGCTTGCTCGGAACGAGCTTCGGGTACAGGGTGCGCACGGCTGGCGTGACTGGAGGAGTGGTGAGGCCGATCAGGAGGGCGAGGCCGGCAACAATGTAGAGCGGGAGGTGCACGACGGCGATCGTGACGAGCAGCGCTGCACAGACGATCGAGGTCACCGCCAGAACCGGCCGCATGCCGAGTCGGCCCATGAGCCGACTGCTCATCGGCCCAGAGACCGCCTGACCCACGCTCTGGGTAGCGAGTACCAGCCCAGCGGAGGTGTAGTCGCCATAGGCCTGCTGGATATGCAGCAGCAGAATAATCGAGAGCATCCCGAACGGGAATCGGGCCATGAGCTGCGATACCAAAACCCGAAATACACCAGGGTTTTTCCCCAGCTCCCGATAAATGCCCATCAGACGAGTATATGACCGAAATCGCTCGGCACGCGAGCGTTCTGCCGCGGAATCGCGGGGCAGAAGTGCGCTGTGCCGCGGAATTCGTGGTGCTGGCCATCTGCAGTTGCACGAGCGGTTGAAGTGGTCGTTGCTCGGGGGCTAGCGTGAGAGCATGAGCGACGTCGTGAACCCAGCAATTTCTGAAACCCCCGGCTCTGCGGCGGAGGAGCCTGAAGCGACTCCGACGGCCGCGGACGTTGCAGACCAGGACGCCGAACTGTCGGCTGACCTCGAAGAGCTGTGGCAGGAAGAATCACCGGACACTGCCCGCCGCACGGAGACGGCTGAGGAAGTCGATGGGGATCCGGATACGCGAGAGGCTGACGAGGCGGTGTAGCACGGTACTGCTACGTCAAAGTACTGATGCAGGGCTGCGCGCCGGCTCGCTAGCGTTGCTATCACCGGGAAGACCGGGAT
Organism: Leucobacter luti; assembly: GCF_019464495.1. Classification (NCBI taxonomy): domain Bacteria; kingdom Bacillati; phylum Actinomycetota; class Actinomycetes; order Micrococcales; family Microbacteriaceae; genus Leucobacter; species Leucobacter luti. Next base: position 3,267,794 of record NZ_CP080492.1, read on the forward strand.
GTCGGTAGCTCACGAGCAGATAGGAATACACAATGGCGTTGCAGCTCAAGCGCATGGACAATATGGACATTCTCACGAATGACGTGCCGCGACTTGTTGACTTCTACCACGGCACACTCGGACTGCCGTTCTTCCTCCCCTATGAGGCGTCGGACCTGCCTGAAGAGCAGTGGGCGGGAATCGACTTTGGCAATGTCGTGCTGTATATCTTCCACACGACCGCAGCCGGATCAGTGTTCCGCCGGTCGTCGGTGAACCTCGAAGATCCGGTGGGGCTTGATTCGTTCGCATTCGAGGTGGCGGACCTCGATGAGGCGATCGCCGCGCTCGACGGCAAGGTTGACTGGGTGCACGATGACGTCACCCCATGGCACCATCCTTCCGGCGTGTGGTACCGGTACCGGCCCTTCTACGACCCAGACGGCAACATGATCTATGTCACTGAACCGCACACTGCGCAGGCGCTACGCGACGCCTAACAGGACGCGCAGCACCGCTGGCGGGGCCGACCACTACTGGGCGGCCTCGCCAGTGTGTGTGGCGGACTGTATCTGCACCGGCCAACGAAATTCCGTCTCGGTGTAGGGATCTGGGCCGAGGCAACGGTGGGCCCCGTCCTGCACCTGAAAAATGAGTTGCGCATTGCCGAGCGAGGGGTCATTCGTCTCTTCGGGGTATGCGATAGTGGACTGCAGCCCGGAAGCGAAATTGTAGCTTCCGTTGACCCCGCGATATCGAGTACTGCGCAGTGCATCAAGGGTGCCGGCGATGTCGCTGGGATCCGTCGAACGCTGCCACGCTGCGGCAATGATGTGCACCATGTCGTAGGCGAGCCCGGCCTGCGAGAGCCCCGGCGCATCTCCATAGGCCTCGAGATATGACGCACGAAACTCGGCACCGAACGGATCGCTATACGTCCCCGACACGGTTGCCCATACGACGCCCTCAGCCGCCTCTCCCATTTCCGTCACAAACTCAGGGACAGAGGGTGCGTAGATTGTATAGATGACCGAGGGACACTTCGCCTCGTGCAACTTCAGGAGCAGCGTCGCGAGTACCGAGGGGAGGAACTCGGACACCACGAGCACAGTGGGCGGGTCCACGAGAATGTCGGCGGCGAGGTCTTCCACGATGTCAGCTTCGAGGAGGAGCGAATCCACGCTCTGCACCGTCCACTCCCGGTTGCGCAACTGATCAAGCGTGTTGTCGTCTGCAATCTGGCCGCTGTCCGCGGTGGTTTCGATAAATCGGATCGACAACTTCGGTGAACCTGATCGTGTGTCCAGCACATGCGGTTCCAGTTCACCAAGAAACCGCAGCAGGCCGGGGCCGTAGTTGCTCTCCGGAGGAACACACTGGAACAGTGCTCGGTACCGTTCAGGGTCAGAGCGGACAGCGTGAAGATGTCGGCTTGACGTCATGGTGTGGAGCACCGGAACCCCGAGTCGTGCGGCGTTCTGAAAGGCCGTCGCCTCGTCGAACACATAGCTCATGAGCGCAGCGTGCACCTCGCGCGCTCGCAATTCCGTAAATGTTGCGTCGATTCCTGCGGTCGAATAGATGTCTGCATCGACGACGACGGGTTCCAGCGGGCGACCGCGGATCCCACCGTCTCGATTGACTTCGCTGATTGCGAGAAGCGCCCCGCGACGGGACTGATTCCCGTCGTCTTGCGCGGGACCATGCTGCGGATGGACGAGCCCCAGCCGAATCGCATGCGGGCGCTTGGGCGCCGCTGCGGGCCGCCCCTGCGGGGTTCCTGTCGCTGTGTGCGGATCTTCTTCGCGCATGAGGCCGGCGATGTCGAGCGTGCCAAGTGAGTTCGAGGAGACTGGCATGGGGAGGCGTAGCCACCCCTGCTGCACAGCGAGTACCCCTGCAGCAGTCCGGCTGATTGCTCCGAGCTTTCCGCGCACCGTCTCGACCTGAGTAGAGACGGTGCGCGGGCTGGTGAATAACGCATCAGCAATTGCCGGATTCGAGTGCCCGGCAGCGACAAGCGTCAGCACTTCAATCTCGCGTGTCGTGAGGCGATGCGGGAGTTCCGCGATTTCTCCTTCGATGAGCGTCACCGGTGTACCCGCGGCGTACTCTGCCGTAATCGCGACTTCGAGCCAGCGCCGTGAACGTGGAAGCTCCAGGAGGAAACGAATCCGGTTGTGCGGTGTCTGCCACAGTCGTCGCGCGTAGTTCAGGAGGTCCGTGGTCGCGATGGCCTCTGCGAGGAGTGGGCCGACACGGTCCCGAAACGGCACGCTGCTATCGGCGGGAAGAAGTACGCGAAATGCGCGTGCTGGTTCAGCTGCCATGCGGACCTCTCACGCTCAAACATCCACCCGTGCAAACTCGTTCCGAAGAGTGCGGAAGAGAATATGTGTACCTCACCTTAGCCTGCGGTGCACGCCGGGAGTTGCTGCACCGTGACGGTACGCGGAAGTTACGTCAAAGTGCCGATAGTCGAAGGCGGTGAAGCTCCGTAACGTCAATATTTGGGTCGGCGTTCACCGCGCTCCCCGCACATGGAATTCGCTCGCGGCAGCCAGCACCCACCACGCTGTCTGAACTTGGCCACACGAAGGGAAGCTACGATGAACGACACTGCAGCAACCGGGGGCAGACTCGACGGAAGAGTCGCTCTCATTACTGGCGCCGGCCGGGGCATGGGCCGCGCACACGCCATCGAACTTGCGCAGCGCGGAGCACGGGTGGCCGTGCTGGATCTTGATCTCGCCGAAGCAGAAAGTGTTGCGGCCGAGATCCGGAACGCTGGAGGACATGCCTCGGCATACGGCGTCGACGTTACTGACCGGGCCGCCGTGGAGGCCGCAGTCGCGCGCACCGGGGCGGAATGGGGGAGGCTCGATATCCTCGTCAGCAATGCGGGCATCGTCAATGACTTCACGGGGATCGCCGACACGGACGACGCCGAATTCCAGCGTCAGCTCGCGATCAACGCCTATGGGCTACTGCACACCGCTCGCGCTGCACTGCCGTGGCTGCAGCAGAGTCCAGCGGCACGCATCATTGTGATCTCCTCCTTTTGGGCGCAGCTCGCAGTCGGACACTCCTACGGTTACGTCGCAGCAAAGGCCGCCAACATGGCGATGGCACGAAACCTTGCGCTCGAACTGGCGCCGCAGGGAATTGTGGTCAACGCAATTACGCCTGGGTCGATCGCGACGCGCATGATTCCGGATCCCGAGTGGGAGATGCAGGAGTACCCCATTCCGATCGGGTACATGGCCGCGCCAGAGGAAATCAGCAAGCTGGTGGCGTTCCTCGCGAGTGACGACGCGAAGTTCATCGTCGGACAGGTGATCTCACCGAACGGCGGGACGATGATCGCCGGGTTGTAATTCTTCGCGGGAACTCCGAACCGGCAGCAGCGGGGGTGACGTCATCGTCATCTCCGCTGCGCTGCGCGCCCGAGCAATTCCGAGTAATCGTGCTCGGACCATGCCGTAGCGCAGGGCGTTCCCTCTGCAAAATGAAGGGTGCGGGCTGCTGGATCCATGATCACGGCAGCCAAAGTTGCCCAGCGGGCCGCCGGGTCTGCGCGCCGATCTGGGTGGCAGCACACGGCGTTCGGGGCATCAGCGTGGTCGGCAAGCGCCAACTGGAGGGCGGAGATGGTGAGGGGGTCCGCTGCATGACTGATCCGGCGCTCGAGTCTGCCGTATCGAACGAAGCTGTCTGACATGTGGGCGACCGCGAGGTCGAATCCGCTGAGTGGTTGATGCACGAAATGGTTCGTGTGGAGCGCCACCCCCCGGGTCGCGGAAATGGGGCGCACCGTGCGGGTATCGCCAGGAGCGGTTTCAACGGTGAGGATCGCGCCCTGTTCTCCTCCAACAATGAAGTTGCCTGAGGCGGCACGCGGAACTGATGCGACGATGTCCACGACGTCGGACACCGTTTCCGCATCGGCGAGAGCGCGCACGAGCACGTGGAAGGGGACACCGTGCACCCCGCCGTCGAGCGAGCTCACCATGGTGTTTAGGGAAACGGCCATACCGGCCTGGTTCATCGTCATCTTTGCGAGGAGACCGGCCTCCACGATCGTGACAAAGTTGGGCGCCTCCGGCCGCTCGACTTCGAGGACGATCACGCCGTCGGCGAGAGTCTCCAACCAATCCCAGTTCTGGCCAACGAGGACGCGGCCGATCTCGGTCCGATCAGGCTCGAGGGCGAAGCCGCTACACTCGCCGCGCAGACCGAGGGATACCCCAGCCGCCGCCGCGACGTTCGCGGCCCTCGTGACCCCTGCGCGCCAGAGCACCTCCGTCCGGCAATTCATGGTGACAACGTCAGCGAACGAGACCCCTGATCCGTCAGCGATCCCACGGAGCTCGGTAAGAAGTTCTGGGAAGTACTGTTCGATCGCAGGTACAAAACCCATTGCATACTCGACGGCGTCTTCCCACCGCACTCCCTTCGCAGCAAATGCACGTTCATATCCCGCGCGAGTGCGTTGGATTTCTGTGCGAGCGAGTGCTCCGTACTGGTGCGAACGCGTGGCGGCGTCGCCGCTGACCCGGTACCTCGGGTAGCGAGGCGGGGGTGCAACCGGGCTCACCGGGGGAATCCCTCGGTGACGAGTGCGAACGGTCCGTGTGCCCGAGTATGCGCTGCAACGTCCCTGGTCGGTGCAATCCACGCTCCTGAGCGCACGACGTGTGCGAGCACGGTGTCGAGGAACTTGAGTCGGGATGGTCGTCCCACCAGAAAAGGATGGAACGTGAGCATTGCGTGTCCGCCGAGAGCAGCGATGCCATCAATCTCAGGAAGCCACACGTCAAGCACTTCACGGGGTGAGCGAATGGTCTTCTCCCACGTGTCGTTGGCGAACCAGAAATGAGGTGCATCATCGAGGATCCAGGACACAGGAACCTCGATGAGGTCGTGAGCCGAATGCTGGTACGGGAGGATGTGATCGAGCAGGTTTGAACTGTAGCTGAGCCCTGCTTCCGAGAGGAGGTCGAGCGTGTATGGTGTGAACTCCCACGAAGGTGAACGGTATCCGGACACCTCGATGTTGAAAGACCTCAGCGCGTCGAGCCCGGCAAGCAGCTCAGCTCGTTCCTCTGCGTGAGTGAGCTGCGTCGGATTCGTGTGTGAGTGCCCGTGGTGTGCCACCTCGTGCCCGTCTGCAACGATGGCACGCACCGCGTTGGGATGCCGCAGGGCATCTTTCCCTGGCACGTAGAACGTGGCGGTGACGCTGTGCTTGCGCAGCAACTGCAGGATCAAGGGAATCCCCACTTCGGGCCCGTATCGTGCTTGCGAGAGGACACCCGGCGCGTGTGCATTCGCGGGGTTCTCGCCGATCCAAAGTTCTTCGGCGTCAAAATCGAAAGAGAAAGTCGCCGCGTGACGGCGCCCCTCGGGCCACGTGGTCATCGTGTGCTCCTGCTCGTTGCGGTGGAAACCGGGCGCTCTCGCCTTTCCACCAGTGTCTGGATATCGGAGCGTGCGCCGCATGCGTCGTTTGACGTATCTTTCCCTTGGGTGGCACGATTCTGCGGTGTGGCCCGCGCCAACACGGCTCCAGCGCTCCGAATGCATCTCGGCGTATACGCAATTCTGCGGATCGATATCAAGCTCAAACCGTGTTTGGATCATCAACGCGCCCACACCGAATGACTCCGCGTTTTGCACCGTCGATCTTTCAGGACACGATGATGTGTTCTTCGGTGTTGCGGCGCTGGCTTGCGAATGGCGCGGGCCCGAAAGATCTGCGAGGAGACGACGACGTGACCAAACATCTTGAACAGGAGGCCGCGCCTCCCATTGCGGGCGAGGAACGAGAGCCCAACCTACGATGGTGGGACGGCTTCACCATCAGTCTTGCCATCCCGGCCGCGCTGTTTATCGGGATGGGCGCTGCAATCGGGGCGATTGGTGGATGGACCGCGCTCGTGATCCTCGCCACAGTTGCCACGATTGCCTGCCTGCAAAACTTCATTTACTCGGAAGTCGCCACGATGTTCCCGCGCATGGTCGGTGGCATCGCCGCGTACGCGAATGAAGCGTGGCGTCGGCGTTCCACGATCGTCGGCCCGCTCGCTGCCTTCGGCTACTGGTTCGCCTGGTCAAGCTCACTCGGAGTATATGGATTGCAGATCGGCTATCTTGCTCAAGCGCAGTGGTTCCCGGACCAAACCTGGAGCTTCTCAACGGGGCTCGCCGATGTCGGGTTCCCGCATATCGTGGGCTTGGGCGTGATGATCGTTGGCTGGGCGCTCAATGTGGTCGGACTGCGGCTTGCGATGTGGGTGATGTATGTCACTGGCGCCATTCTCCTGGTGCCGGTACTCGTATTCGCCCTTGCCCCGTTCTTCAGCGGGGAGTGGGATATCAACAACTTGCAGTGGGCGCTCGGCGACAGCGGATTCCCCGGTTGGCAGACATTCATCGCGTGGGCGTTCGTGCTTGCATGGACGGTGTTCGGGGTGGAAGCAGTGTCCTCCTTCACCCCCGAATACAAGAAACCTGTCTCCGATACGCGGCGCGCACTTCGGGTCTCGGGTATCTTCGTGCTTTTTGTGTTCATCCTGGTGCCACTTGGAGTTGGCGGACTTGCCAAGCGGGAGGACGTCATTGCGGATCCTGTGGCGTTCTATCTGGGTCTCTTCGACAAGCTCATGCCAGGGGGCAGCCTCATCGTGACTGTGTGCCTGATCGCTGGGCTCCTGCTGATGATGCTTATGACGTATGCGGACACCGGGCGCGTACTTGAGGGGAGCGCCCGCAGCGGGTTGACGATCAAGCAGCTGGGTGTCACCAACCGGTTTGGCATGCCGGCTCGTGCCTCGACGCTCGACCTCATCTTCAACATCTTTCTCATCTTTTTTGTCTGCGGCGCACTCGCGATTGTCACTGCAGGAATCACCGGGTACATCCTGTGTCACATCCTCGCTCTCTCCGGGTTTCTGCTGCTGCGGAAGGATCGCCCCAAACGGCATCGGCCAGTGAAGCTGTCGAGGATCTGGGTTGTCATCGCCTCGGTCTTGTTGGGGATCGATGTCGTGCTCTTCGTGATCGGTCTCGCGAGTGGCGAGATCACCGGCTACGGAGGGCCGCGGGAGATCATAATTGCGGTCTTTGTGCTCGCACTCTCGCTCGTCCTGTTTTACATCAGACGCGTGGTGCAGGATCGCAAGAAGTTTGTGTGGCGTGATCCAGAGCCCTTGACCGCGGAAGACCGCGGCGAACGAGACCCGGAGGCCGTTGGAAGCCTGTTCCCGTCGGAAGTGTCCTCGGCGCCTCCGCGCGCTGAGTAGCGGGGCACAGCAGAGTCGTGGGGCCGCAATCATGTGAATGATCGCGGCCCCACAGTGCTCGAATCAGATGTCTGTGCCTGCAGCTGTGCCCGGCGCGGGCGTGACGGGATGCTGGTATCCCAGTTTGTGCACGGCAAGGATCGGTTGTGACGTCAGCGAAACGACGCCGGCAATCGTCGCGATCTGCTGGTGCAAGATTTCCCAGAGGTGTTGATTGTCTCGGGACTGGATCTCGCAGGAGATGTCGGTCTCACCGAGGAGTGTTGAGACGTAGCTGGTGTCTTCCATGGCGACGAGTGCAGCCACCACGTCTGCGTGTCGTGCGGGCTCAACTTTGATGGCAACAAGCGCAAGATCTAAGCCTCCAATTTCCCGCGGGTCTGCGAAGGCAATGATGCGAAGGAGGTTCAGTTCGCGCAAACGTTTGACGCGGGCCCGGACGGTCGCCTCCGAAGTGCCGACGGTGCGCGCTACCTCGCGCAGTGCGCGACGCCCGTCTGCCTCGAGTTCGCGGATGATTGCGCGGTCGAGGTCGTCAATCGAGTGCTGAGTCATGCCAATAACCCTACATTCGCGAGACTGTTCTGCGCATCGAGAATCCCCAAATAATGCGCAAAACTGAACTATTACCGAATTGAAACTGCGCAATGCGCAGCTAATTTCCCACTTGATTTGTGCTTTGCGCATATGTACGGTGAGATCTGCCACTCCACTAGCCGCGGGCGCACAGTGCCTCCAGGTGGAGCCTGAGAACAACGAAGTTGAAGGAGAGACCATGACTGGACGACACCCGATGAGCGACCTCAGCGGACGCAACGCGATCGTCACAGGAGGCGCGCGGGGCATGGGAGCTGCGCACGCCGCCGCACTCGCCGCCCGTGGCGCCCGTGTGCTCATCGCAGATCGCGACGAAGAAGTTCTCGCTACTGCGCAGGCGCTCAGCGTCGACGGCGCTGAAGTGTCAGGCCTCGTGCTCGATGTGACGGCTGAGGACGCCGCCGGTGCACTCAAAGATGCGCTGGGTGGTAGCAGGCGTGGCGCTCCCGTGCTCGACATTCTGGTGCACAACGCCGGAATTATGCACGACTGGCAGACGCTCGAAGACACCCCGCCGGATGCCCTCGATCGGTACTACGCGGTCAACGTGAAGGCTCCGTACGCGATCACTCGCGGACTCCTTGACCCGCTTCGCGCGAGCAGGAACGGCCGCGTGATCATCATCTCGTCAACGTGGGGCCAGGTACCTGACGGGCACTCGTTTGGCTACATGGTGTCAAAATCGGCCCAGCTCGGCCTGATGAAAGCACTCGCCGCGGCGTTGCTGCCTGACGGGATCCTCGTGAACGCGGTCGCACCGGGTTCGATCCACACCCGCATGATTCCTGACGAATACTACGACGTTGAAGTGGCGTCGGTGCCGCTGGGCCGCTTGGGTCGGCCTGAGGAGATCGCTGAGACTGTCGCATTTCTCGCGTCGGACGGCGCGGGGTTCCTCACCGGTCAAACGCTTTCGGTGAACGGCGGCGCCCTGCGCGTCGGAATCTAACTCGCCATATTCTCAATCGATTCTGGACAGAAAGGTCCCTCATGTCTCTCACTATTCCTGCGTCGGTGCCGACGACGGAGGCCGCCACCTCGGCCACGCAAAAGAGCAATCGTGAACTGATCGAACAGGCCATGCGTCACAGCTGGTTCCCTGTCGCACGATCCGCGGATCTGACCCCAGGCGGAACACCGCAACCTGCCACGCTTTTGGGGAGCCAGCTCGTGGTCTATCGAGATGGACAGGGGCGGGCCTCCGTGGCCTCTCGGCGCTGCCCGCACCGTGGCGCAGACTTGTCTCTCGGCAAAGTCCACGACGCATCGATCGGCTGCCCGTACCACGGCTGGCAGTACGCAAGCGGCGATGGATTGTGCGTACGCGTCCCCTCGATTGAGGATCAGTCGAAGATCCCGCCCAAGGCGAAGCTGCAGGTGTTTCCCGTCGAGGAGCGGTACGGTCTGATCTGGACTGCACTGGAGGAGCCCATCGAGCCCCTGTACCGGCTGCCAGAGTGGGAACGCGAAGAATTCACCTGGTTGCAGGCAGACCCGTTGGACTCTCCGGTAGGTGTCGCAGTCACCGTTGAGAATTTCCGAGACGTCGCCCACTTTCCGTTCGTGCACCAAGTGTCGATGGGGCCAACTCCTGAAGTGGTCGAACCGTTGCAGGTCAGCCGCGAGGGGAGCCACGTCTGGATGTTCCGCCCGCTCAATGCTGGAACTGGCGAGTGGGCAGGGGACGGGGACTGCGAAATGCAGTACCACTGTGTCGCCCCAGGACTCTCATCGATCACCTACGACTATGCGAAACTCGGGCGCCGAGTGGTCGCCGGGTTCCCCAGCCCGATTTCTTTCGAACACGTCAAGATCTTCTGGGGCGTCGCGAATGCAACGGAGTTCACGGGAGCCCCGATTGAGGAGAACCTTCGCCTTGAGGAGATGGTGTATCTCGAAGATATTCCGATCGTGGAGAACATTCACCCTCGTGAGGTGCCGTGGGACGCTGAGATCGAAGAGTTCTCCGCCCCCGCAGACGTGTTTACGTTGAACTATCGTCGGGCATTCCTCGACCTCGCCCGACGAACCGAGGAGACGCTCCGTGCCCGCGACACTGCTGAGTAGTACGCTCACAGTTCCGACCCAGTTGCTGCGTGTGACTGCGGTGCAGGAGATCGCGCCAGGGATCCGATCGTTCGAATTCAGTGCCGCCGATGGCAGCGAACTTCCCGAGTGGACTCCCGGGGCGCACGTCGATGTCCATCTGCCATCGGGGAAGATCCGGCAGTACTCCCTGTGCGGCGATCCTGAGCACCGATCGGTGTATCGAATCGCGGTGCTCGAGGTGTGTGAAGGCCGCGGCGGATCGGCCGAAATGCACCGAGCAGTGGCGGCGGGAGGGGAGCTTCGCCTGGGGATCCCCCGGAACGATTTCCCAGTCGTGCCCGCTCCGGCCTATGTGTTCGTCGCTGGCGGTATTGGGATCACACCGATCCTCGCGATGATTCGGGAAGTCGCCGCAGCAGGGCGACCGTGGAAGCTGGTGTATGGGGCACGTTCTGAGGCACACCTGGCCTTTCGCGCCGAACTAGACTCGCTTGCAGCGACAAGCTGGGGCATGATCACGTATGTGCCGCAGGATACGGCTGGGCACATGGACCTGTCGCAGATCGTGCGCGACTCAGCTGGACAGAGTGTCTATTGCTGCGGGCCGGGCCCCCTGATGGACGCGCTCGGCTCAGAAATGCGCGCGCAGGGCCGCCACACAGAACTGCGGCTCGAGCGATTCTCTGCCGACCCAGTGCAGCTCCGTGAGGGCACGGAGAGTTTCCGTGTGGAACTCTCGGAAAGCGGTCTCACCGTGGATGTCACCCCTGGAACGTCCGTGCTGGAAGCCATCCGTGCCGCGGGAGTTGCTGTCGCGTCTTCCTGCGAGATGGGGATCTGTGGCACGTGCGAGACGCGGGTGATCGCGGGCGAGATCGAGCACCATGACTCGATCCTGACCGAGGCGGAGCGAGCAGCCGGAAACGTGATGATGATCTGTGTCTCACGAGCGAGCTCTGCCGGTCTTGTGCTGGCGCGATAGTTCAATCGTGGCCGGTGCACTCCGCCACGACCGCAGGGGCCCGTGTGGTCATCAGCCAGGCTGACGACCACACGGGCCCCTGCGGATCACGGTCGCGGGTTAGGAACCAGACGAGCTCGTTGAGTACACCGAGCCGCCGCCCTGCGCGCGACGCCCCGAACGACGCTGGCCGCCGCCTGATTCGCCGCCCTGCGAGCGCTGCCGGGGCTGGCCCTGGCCGCCCTGGCTCTGACCGCCGCGCCCGCGTCCGCCACCGGCTGCGCCTGCCTGTGCGGGACGGCCCTGGCCGCCCTGGCCGCCCTGGCCACCGCGGCCCTGACCCTGACCGTTCTGGCCGCTCTGACCCTGGCCACCGCGGCCCTGGCCACCGCGTGAGCGCTTGCGCTTCGCGTTGGCACCGGTCGAATTGCCCTGGCCAGCGGGGGAGTGCCCTGCCGCACGCTGCTGTGCGTTCTGCGCTTCCGCGCGGCGGCGCTCGATCTCACGAGGATCGACGCGCGGCGCGACCTCACCGATCAGGCTGAGCACCTCAGGATCAACGGTCGCTGCGTTCGGGTTGACCTGACGCGGCGTGACGTTGATCTTCGCCGCGCGCATGATCTGGCGCATTTCGCCGCGCTGCTCGGGGAGCACGACCGTGACCACGTCGCCCTCGTTCCCAGCACGTGCGGTACGGCCGGAACGGTGCAGGTATGCCTTGTGCTCGACTGGCGGGTCGATGTGTACGACCAGCTCGACGCCGTCAACGTGTACGCCGCGTGCTGCGACGTCCGTTGCGACGAGGACCTTCGCGTCGCCGCTGACGAACTCGGCGAGGTTGCGATCGCGTGCGTTCTGCGACAGATTGCCCTGCAACTCAACGGCGGGGATCCCGCTCGCAGACAGCTGCTTCGCCAGGCGCTTGGCCTGGTGCTTCATCCGGGTAAAGAAGATGCGGCGACCAGTGCCGGAAGCGAGCGCCTCGATGAGTGCGTCTTTCTGATCCTTGCCAGCGACTTCGAACACGTGGTGTGTGAGCTGCGGAACGGGCGACTCTGCGGAATCGACAGAGTGGCGGATCGGATCGTGGAGGTACTTCTTCACGATGTTGTCGACGCCGTTATCGAGGGTCGCGCTGAACAGCAGCCGCTGGCCGACCTTCGGGGTCTTGTTCAGGATCCGCGTGACGACCGGGAGGAAGCCCATGTCAGCCATATGGTCAGCCTCGTCAAGCACGGTGACCTCAACGCCGTCGAGGGAGACGACGCCCTGCTTGAGCAAGTCATCGAGACGGCCGGGAGCTGCGACGACGACATCGATGCCACCCTCGAGGGCGAGCTCTTGGCGGCGCTGGGGGATACCGCCGAAGATCGTGGTGACCTTCACGCCGACGGGATCGGCAAGCATCTTGATCGTTTCGGCGATCTGGGTCACGAGCTCGCGGGTCGGTGCAAGGACGATCGCGCGGGGCCGGCTCGGCCGGCGCTTCGCAACAACGTCGGTTGCCAGGCGTGCCACGAGGGGGATGCCGAACGCGATGGTCTTGCCTGAGCCGGTGCGACCGCGGCCGAGCACATCGCGGCCTGCGAGGGTGTCGGGGAGGGTGTCGCGCTGGATCGGGAAGGGCTCTGTCTTGCCATTGCGCGCGAGCGCCTCGGCGATCGGCGCCGGGACGCCGAGTGACAGGAAAGTGGGGGTGGTCTCGGTCACGGGGACCTTTCTGCATATGTGCAGCGCGCATTTGGCCGCATTGGGCCAGAGTGAGTGCGAAGCTGCGGTTTCGGCGAGTGCGCGGGACCGCGCATTCGTTCGCCGCGAAAGTTCTGGTGGCCGGCCTTCGAGGGCTGGCGACTGAAAGTCAGCGACGCTGGGCGGAATGGATCACGCCCTGTGTGCTCCACTCTAGCGCCTCACGGCCGAGGTCTTGCTGTATGCCGTGGCGAGGCCCTGAATGTCAGCGGCTCACGCTAACGTCGAAACACATCCCAGTCGCGTCAGAACCGATGCGATCGGGTCGCAGCGGGAGAGGAGCGCACGTGTTCATTCAGACCCGAGCGGGCGGTGAACAGCGGATCGTCACGAGCGCCAGCGACCTCACCGCCGCGAGCGCGTGCGAGTTCGCGTTCCTCCGCCGCGTTGACGCGAAACTGGGCCGTGACCTTGCTGTGCCGCTCGATGATGATCCGATGCTCGCCCGTGCCGCGCGGCTCGGGGACGCTCACGAGGAGCGCACGCTCGCCACGTATCTCGACGAGCTCGGCCCCGGTACGGCGGGCGAACCGGGTGGCGTGGTGGAGATTCCGCGCCCCGCTTCGATGGGTGAGGCGGACCTTGCCGCCGTTGCGGCACAGACAGTCACAGCGCTGCGCGGCAGGGCAGGCGTCGTCTTTCAGGCAACATTTTTCGATCCGTCGCAGCGGCCAGCCACGGCTTCCGAGCCCGAGATCGGCTTCGTCGGCTTCGCTGATTTCCTGCGACTCAATGCCGTGGGGGAGTACGAGGTCGAGGACACCAAGCTTGCCCGACGTGCTCGTGTCACCGCCCTGATGCAGCTAGCGGCCTACACGGAACAGCTGGAGCGGGTGGGGATCCCCGTCGCTGATTCGGCCACGCTGATCTTGGGGGACGGCGCGCGCTCCACACACCGGATCGCCGACATCGCTCCGGTGTTCCGTTCGCGTCGCCGCAGGCTGCACCAGATACTACGTGCGCGAGTTGGGGCGACCGGAGCCGATGGCAGGCGAGAAACCGCGGCCCCAGTGGCGTGGGGCAATGGCGAGATCACAGCGTGCGGTTGGTGCGAGGTGTGTGCCCCAGAGATTGAGCGCACGAGGGATCCGCTGCTCATCGCGGGCTTGCGCAGAACGCAGCGCGACGCGCTGCTGGCCGCGGGCCTCACCACGATTGACGAGATTGCGCAGGTGATGCCGGAGGCCGTCGCGGGCACGCGGGAAGTGCCTGGCATCACTACCGCGGTGCTGACCCGGATCACGGCTCAGGCTGCCGCTCAGCTCGGGGCGTCTGCCGGTTCGCCGCCCCCGGTGCGTGTCGTTGACGCCGCAGCGTTGGCGTCACTGCCCAAACCGAACCCCGGCGACCTCTTTTTCGACTTTGAAGGGGATCCGCTCTACCGCGAAGCTGGTGCCGACACGAGTGCGCGGTGGGGGATCGACTACCTGTTCGGCTTCGTGGATCGCGAGGAACGTTTTACCGCACTGTGGGCACACGATCTGGACGCAGAAAAAGCCGCCCTCATGAAGTTCCTCGCGTTTGTTGCAGAGCGACGTCAGCAGTTTCCGGGGATGAAGATCTACCACTATGCCGCGTACGAGCGTACGCATCTGCTCAGCATTGCCGCGCGGCACGGTGTGGGTGAAGCAGCGGTCGATGCGCTTCTCCGCGATCAGGTGCTCGTCGACCTGTACCCGATCGTGCGGCGTGCCCTCCTGGTGGGATCGCGCTCGTATTCCATTAAGAAGCTTGAGCCGCTGTACATGGGCAGTGAGTTGCGCGCGGAAGATGGCGTCACAACCGCGGCTCAATCCGTCACGGAGTACGCAGACGCGACCGAGCAGCTGGCAGATCCCAGCGCGGAGCTCCAGCTCGCTGGCCAGCGTCGGCTAGATGCGATCGCGGACTACAACCGCTATGACTGCGTCTCGACACTACGGTTGCGTGATTGGTTGCTCGGCATTGCGGCCGAGCACGGGGTCTCTCCCGCGCCGCCGTTCACTCCAGACACGGACCAAGTCTTTGAGGTGAGCCGGCTCGGGGCACAGCTTGCGGCGCTCGCCGAGAGCGCGACTGACACGCGTGATCGCACCGCTGCAGCTCTCGCAGGAAGCGCCATCGACTACCATGCGCGAGAGCGTAAATCGTTCTGGTGGGCTCACTACGCGCGGCTCACTGATCCCATCGAAGAGTGGGCCGACACCCGCGACGTCTTGATCGTTGATGCTGAGCGCAGCCGTGTGCTCGAAGACTGGCATCTGCCGCCACGGGCGCGCGTCGAGCGGCGGCACCTCAGACTGAGTGGCGAGCTCGCTCCCGGGAGTTCTGCCCGAGCTGGAGGCGACGCATACGTGCTCTACGACGCTCCGGCGCCGTTCTTGGCGCCGCGCACGGCTCCCGGCCAGCGCACCGCGCACAAAGTGCGTGTGATCGCGCGCGACGATGCGGGCGTGACAGTCGAAGAGTTGCTCCCGCGTGATGCGACTCCCTACTCCACTGTGCCGGTGGCCCTCGCGCCCGGCCCGCCTCCGCCTGAGGGGCGGCAACGCTCAGCTATCGAGGAGTGGGGTGCGACGGTTGCTGACGCGCTCGCGTCGGGAGCGGTCCTCACCGATCCAGTCGTTGATCTGCTGCGGCGGGATACGCCTCGACTCATCGGCGGAGGGCCCCTCGTTGATCCTGCCTCACGCGCTGCGCTCGCTGCGGCCGGTGGCGATGCGGAGGCACGCACGATTGGTGCGGTTGTTGCGAGTCTGCGCGCACTCGATCGCTCGGCGCTTGCGGTGCAGGGCCCGCCTGGCACAGGCAAAACCTACCTTGCTGCGCGCGTGATCCGGAAGCTAGTTGAAGACGACGGCTGGCGGATCGGCGTTGTCGCGCAGTCGCACCGCGTCGTCGAGAACGTGCTCGACGGGGGGTGATTGCAGCCGGGCTCGATCCGCGGCTCGTGGGGAAGGCGCCCCAGGGCGGCAGACTTGCCCCTGACGCACCAGACCCCGGTTACACGGTGCTCGGTACCGGCGGACAGCTCGGCTTCGTGCGGGAGCATCGCGATGCTGGCCGCGGCTGTGTGGTGGGCGGCACCGCGTGGGACTTCAGCAACGATGATCGCTTCCCGCGGCGCGGGCTCGATCTCCTCGTGATCGACGAAGCCGGGCAGTTCTCGCTCGCTCCAACGATCGCGGCCTCCGTGGCGGCGGATCGGCTGTTGTTGTTGGGCGATCCGCAACAGCTCCCGCAGGTGTCGCAGGGCAGTCATCCCGAGCCGGTCGATACCTCCGCGCTCGCCTGGATTCTTGGCGACCAGGACACGCTCCCCGCCCGTCTGGGCTACTTCCTCGCCGAAACGAGGCGCATGCGGCCTGAACTCACCGAGGTGGTTTCCGAACTGTCATACGATGGGCGGCTGAGTGCGCACGCCTCAGCCGGGGAACGCGAAGCCCTGGGCTGCGGTCCAGCCGGCCTGGTGTGGCACCCGGTGGCGCACCACGGGAACTCGAACCACTCGCCGGAGGAAACAGGAACGGTGATCTCCGTGGTGCGGGCGGCTCTGGCCGGAACACTGCGTGAGTCACCTGCGGGCAGTGGGAGCGGCAGCGACGTTGACAGAGGCAGCGGCACCGCCACGCGGACCAGGCCACTCACACCAGCCGACATCATCGTCGTCGCCCCTACAACGCGCAAGTGGAGTGCGTCTCCGAGGCGCTCAGCGCTGCAGGGCTCAGTGGCGTGCGGGTGGGCACCGTGGACCGATTCCAGGGGCTGGAGGCCGTGATCGCGATTGTGACGCTCGCCGCGTCAAGCCCGGAGGATGTGCCACGCGGCCTTGAGTTCCTGTTGATGCGCAATCGGCTCAACGTCGGCATCAGCCGCGCACAGTGGGCCGCGCATCTCGTGTCATCGGATCGACTGGGGGACGGGCTCCCGAGTTCGGCTGAGGGGTTGGCGGCGCTCTCCGGGTATCTGAGGCTCATTGAGCGCGCGGCCGAGCCAGGTCCTGAGTTCACCGCCGTGTCTGGTCGTACACTGAGCGCATGAGCCACGTATCCGAGCGCACGCGCCGTGCCATCGACGCGTTCTTCACGCTGCTGTATCCGGGCGAGGAGAGCGTGCGCGATTCGCCTGAGGCGCGGCGCGAAGTACGCGCCCTGACAGCTGCCGTGATCGTGGCGCTCGTGGGTGCCGTGGTTGGGCTCACTGTATTTCACGGGGCCATTCCGCTCTGGGGCGCGGTCTCTCCCGGCAGTATTGGCCTCGGGCTCGCCGGGCTCGCAGCTGCCGCTGCGGCGGCCGCCGAGCATGTCCGTTCTCCGCTGCCGGCAATTCCCGGCTGGCCGCGCGCGGCTGTGCGAACGCAGCGGATCATCAATATCCTCGCAATCGCACTCGTGCACGGAGGCATTGCACTGCTGTTCGTCGGCGTCACAATCTCGATCGTGGTGCGCGGCTTTGCGGGTCTCCGGGTCGATGTATTTACGAGCACGATGATCGTCGTGCTGCTCGGGGCAGCGGCGGCGTACGCTGCGACGCTCTCCGGCGGCGATCTCACGACGTCACGGCTGTCGACGCTTTTCGCCGTATTCATGACGGGTGGCGTCGTGGTCGCAATGCTCACCACGAGTGATGCCGAGTGGTGGAAACTGCACTTCAGCGAGCTCGGAGTTGGCTCCGGGGTCAGCGGCATCATCTTCAACTCAACGCTGATCGTCGGCGGCCTCCTCCTCGCATCGCTGGGCTCGCTGATGGCTCCTGCCCTCGATGCGTGGGCCAGCGCCGCACCCGCCAGCCGCACCCGCAACGTCACACTCGTGGAATGGGGCTTCGTCGGCATCGGTGTGTGCCTTGCAGGCGTTGGGGTAGTGCCGGTCAACGTGGATCTGATTGTGCACAACACATTCGCGACCGGCATGGCCGTGATCTTCGGAGGGATTCTGATCGGGCTGCGGTGGCTGCTCGACGGATTTACGCGCGCATTTCTCCTGTTCTCAGACGTCACCCTGATCGGGATTGTCGTGTCCGCCATCCTGTTCTGGCCGGTCCAGTACTACAACTTGGCGGCGTTTGAGCTCGTCGCGGCCGGTATCATTTTCGCCTGGCTGATCATCTTCCTGCGGCATCTCGACGCTGCGGTGCCCTCGCCCGCTAACGTGGAAGCATGAGCACACTCGGCGGCCCCTTCAAGACTCCGCCCTCCCGCAGACTCGGGGAGGCGCCCAGCATCGCGCCGCTTGCGGCATCACTGCGCTCGCGGATCCCTGCCTTTGAGGTGATGCAGATCACCGACGAGGTGGCGCGCCGCCGCGCCGACGGCCACGATGTCGTATCGCTCTGCGCGGGAGAGCCGAGCGCCCGCCCCGCACCCGGCACGCTCACACCAGCCGGCTACACCGGCCCACTCGGCACGACTCCGCTGCGGGAGGCGATCGCCCAGCACTACCGCAACTGGTACAACGTTGAGCTCGACCCGGGATCCGTGGCAGTGACGACCGGTTCATCTGGCGCCTTCCAGCTCGTGTTCCTCGCTGCCTTTGATCCGGGTGCTCGCGTGGCACTCGCGAGCCCCGGGTACCCGGCATACCGCAACATCCTCACCGCGCTCGGCGTGCAGGTCATCGAGATTCCCACAGGACCGGAGACGCGCTACCAGCCGACGCCCGAGCTTCTCTCGGCAGCTGTCGCCGAGCACGGCCCGCTCGCCGGACTCATCCTGGCGTCGCCTGCGAACCCGACCGGCACGATGCTCGACCGAGCGTCGATTTCAGCGCTCGTCACGTGGTGTGTGGCGAACAAGGTGCGGATCATCAGTGATGAGATCTACCACGGCATCACGTTCCCGGAACCGGGAGCAATGGATCCGCGCGGTGTGACGCTGCGTGAGCTTGATCCGGAAGCCGTGGTGATCAACTCGTTCTCGAAGTACTGGGGCATGACGGGGTGGAGGCTGGGGTGGGCGATTCTGCCGCCGGCTCTGATTGGGCCGGTCGAAGCACTCGCGTCGAACTTTGCGCTGTCGCCTCCCGCACCGGCGCAGGAACTTGCGATGCGCGCGTTCACCGAGGAGAACTATGCGGAGCGCGACGAAATCGTCGGCGGCTTTGCTCGCGCGCGCGCACTCATCCTCGATGCCGAATCTGAGCTCGGGTGGGGCACCGCTGCGCCGTCGGACGGCGCGTTCTACTACTATTCGGAGCTCGGGCCGCAGCTGGAGCGCTACGCGGACTCGTCTGCGTACGCACGCGCACTGCTAGAGGGGGCCGACGTTGCCGTCGTGCCGGGCACCGACTTCGACACTGTCGCTGGCCACCGCGCCGTCCGGCTGTCGTACGCCGCTGGCGAGGCGGCCGTCGCGGAGGCCCTGGACCGCATCATCCGCTTCCAACGCGGCTAAGCTGTCTGGCCCTGGCCCTGGCCACGGCTATGCCCCCGCTCCAACGACGGCCCCCAACTCCGAGCAAAGCTCTGGCGACGGCCGCACGGAGCTGTGCCGTCGCAGACTGCGCTCAGATGCACTCGAGACTTCACTGAAGCTCGCCGCACCTGAGCACAGCCCATATGGCGCTCACGAAAGACGGTCGGGTGCGTGCAATCAGTATTCGATGACGGAGCGGATGCCGCGGCCCTTGCGCATTTCGGCGAAGGCATCGTTGACGCCGTCGAGCGTAATGCGGTCGGTCACCATCGAATCGAGGTCCACCAGGCCCTCCATGTACAGGTCGATGATTTTCGGAAAGTCGATCGACTGCCTGCTTGACCCGTAGTTCGAGCCGATTAGCTTCTTTTCCTGGTCGCTCATCACGAACGGGTCGATTGAGATCTTCACCCCGTCGGCGACCTGGCCGACAACGACCGCCGTGCCGCCGCGGCGGACGGCCTCGTAGCAGGCTTCAATGGTGAACGGCAGGCCGATCGCCTCGAAGGCGTAGTCCACTCCGCGGCCGCCGGTGAGCTCACGCACTGTCTCGAGCAGGTCCACTTCCCGGCTGTTGATCACGTGCGTGGCGCCGAAGGTGCGACCCAGCTCAAGTTTCTCGTCGCTCACATCCGCGACAATGATCTGCTTCGCGCCTGCAAGCCGCGCGCCCTGCACCACATTCAGACCGACGCCACCGCAGCCCACGACGAGCACGGTGCTGCCGGGCTCGACCCCGGCGGTGTTTGTCACTGCGCCGATCCCGGTGGTCACCGCGCAGCCGACGAGCGCGGCTTGGGCCAGTGGGGCATCTTTGCGGATGCGGATCGCCGCTGAAGCAGGCACCATTGCGTATTCGCCGAAAGACCCGACGGCAAGGAAGCTCTTCACTGCTTCCGCGCCGTCGCTCAGGCGTGGCTTGCCGTCGAAGAACACGTGCTGGTATGCAGTCTCGTTCGCGAGCTGGCACAGCACAGGAGTGCCTGAGACACAGAACTCGCACTTCTGGCACGACGGTGTCCACGACAGGATCACGTGGTCGTCGACGGAGAGCTCGGTCACTTCTGAGCCGACGGCGAGCACCACGCCGGCACCTTCGTGGCCGAGCACGAGCGGGGCGGGCGTGTCCCAGTCACCGTCGAGCGCATGCAGATCGCTGTGGCAGACGCCAGAAGCTGCGATTTTGACCAGGACCTCATGGGGGCCAGGCTGATCAGAGATCTGCAATTCGCGAATCTCAAGCGGAGCGTTGGGGGCGACGAAGACGGCTGCCTTCACGGGGATCGTTGACATGAGAGGTTCCTTTCGTTCCAGCTCAGGCGCTGGGGGAGGGTGAGGGTGCCGGATCAAGCTCGCGCACCGCGCGAATGAGGGCGAGGATCCGCTCCGGCTCGCCAGGCGGGAATGCTGTCGCTTTGAACACGGGAGGGATCATGACCCAGACGTATGCTCCACCCATCGGGCTGAGTGTGAGCGTGCGTTGGCCGGTCTGTGCGATGCTCGCACGCACCATGTCGATGGTGCCGAGATGTTCAGCCGTGATCGCGTTGAGGCGCGCCACTGCACGTGAGTCTGGCAATGAACCGCGATCCGCCACAAAGGTGCCGCCGCGCTGTGGGCCGCGGTGCACCAGCTTCACTCCGCGGGGGATCGCTGTCGATGCGGGAAGCTGCGTGCTCACGGTGAGGGCATACACCCTCGAGAAGACATAGTTTCCGGGTTCGTAGCTGAGTGCGAGGTCGAGTCCGTCTGCGGTGCGCACTGACACGGTCGTCTGGTCGGCTCCCGTCACCTCCCCGAACTGCTCCGCGGTGAAGCGCAGCGCCTGCCGTGCTCGGTCCACGATGGGGCCGTTGCCCGCGAGGGGGTGCTTGCGCGGTGTGCGCGGCTTCACGGTGGGGGCTACGGCGGCACCGAAGCCGGTCATCGTGTTCCCTCGACATCGGCCGGATCGGCGGACGTTGCCGTGTTCGCAGCCGCCGAAGCGTCCCGCGCGTCAACGATTTCCTCATAGCCATCCCCGAGGCCTTCCGAGCGCACGATGATGTTGCTCTGCGTGTGCACGAGATCGGTGGGAGTGAAGAGCGGCAGGCGATTGCGCTTCAGCCAGATCACGGCGAACAGGGCAATCGCGGCGATGATCACTGCTGCGCTGCCCCACACTACGAGGCGCTGCTCCATATCCGGCACGATGAACGCGATCAGGTAGACACACGAGGCGATTCCGAGCACCTGCGGCACCGGGTAGAACGGCGTCTTGAACGGGCGGCGAGCTGCGGGGTATCGGCGGCGCAGCACGATCACATCGATCTGGGCAATGATGTAGCTCAACAGCCAGGTGGTGCAGGCGATACTAATGAGGTTCAGGATCAGATCGATGCCGCCGTCCGCGAACGTCGAGTAGAGCAGCACTGATGCCATGCATCCCGCGGTCACGAGCATGCCAGCCCACGGCACACGCGTGCGGCGGCTGACCTGGGCAAGCCACTTCGGCAGCAGGCCCTCATTGGCGAGGCCGTACAGCATGCGCGGGATCGCGGCCAGATACGAATTGCCGGTCGAGAACGAGGCAAGGATCGTGACGATCGTCATGATCAGCCCGCCAGCGGCCCCGAAGATTGCGGTGGCGCCAACCACGTGCGGGATTGAGGAGCTTGCCATCTCAGCGAGATCGGCATAGCGCGTTGCGCCCCACCCGAACAGCACGTCGACAATGAAGATGGTGCAGACACCAATGATCATGGCCATGGGAATCGTCTTCCACGGCTTTTTAACTTCTTCTGCGAGCGGAGCCACAAACTCCATGCCGATGTACAGCCAGATTGCCACGGCACCCATCGAAGCCAGCGTGCTCCAGTCCGTGTTCAATACGGGGTTGTTGACGGGTGTGCTGGCCGTGAAACCGAGTACACCCGAGACTCCCATGACCGCGAGGATTCCCATCATGCCGAACACGACGGGGATCTGAACGCGCGCAAAGATGTCGACGCCGGAAATGTTGAGCGTGAGCAGAATCGCGAGCAGCAAGAAGGAGAACGCGGCGGCGGGGAAGCCAGTGAGCGACTCAAATGACTCTCCGGCGACGAGCAGCTGAGTGCCGCCGTCTGCGGAGACGAGCACGAGGTACCCGCCGAGCACCGCGATGATCGCCATGAGGCGGCCGAGCGCCGGCAGCGTGTACTCGCCCACCATGCCACCTCCTGGCAGCATCGAGGCGAGTTCGCCGTAGGAAATGGCGACCATGGTGATGATGATGAGCCCGATGAAAGCGGGAATTGCGAAGGCGAGGCCACCTGTGCCGAAACCGTTGCCGAGCGACACCATCGCGGTGCCGGAGACAACGAGGCCGGTCGATGCGGCATAGGCCGCACCGAACCCGAGGCTTCGTTTGAGTTTGGTCGTCATGCAGGAGCTCCTTTGCGCCACGCGAGTGGGATGTGGACCTCCTCAGCTTCGCACTGGGCTCGGGCGAGCCGCATTGGACGTTTAGCTCACATCGCTCGCTGCGGCCACCACTTTGTCGCGGATCACTGCGGGATCACGGTGACAAACCGGCCAGCATTTCGCGCCTGACTCGACGGTTTGCTATTCCTGGAGATAGCGCAGTGCGATCGCGAGCTCGGCGCGGACCTCGAAATCGTCAAGGTCGGAGCCGGTGAGATCGGCGATTTGAGCGAGCCGGTGCGCCAGGGTGTGGCGATGCACATCGAGCTCACGGGAGGTGGGCAAGGGGCGGCCATGGTGCCGAAGCCAAACGCGGAGCGTGCGAAGGAGGTCCGCATCAGACTCCGCGTCATACGCGTTGACGGCGCCGAGGAGGCGGCGCGCAATGTGCGCGGCATCGGAGGCGTCGATCAGATCGGAAATCCCCTCGCGCCAGAGCTCGGTGAATGATGTCACCGAGCCGTCCGCACCGGTCCCGCGGCGCAGCCCGAAGTCGGCAGCCTTCTTTGCCTCAGTGAGCGCAAGCTCCAGCCCCTCCCACCGATCGGCGCGGGACCGCCCGATGACCAGGCCGAAGGGGGCGAGTTGCGCGAGCACCAGCTCCGCGTCCGGCTCGCGCACAAGCAGCGCGGCGTCTCCGCGATACTGCGCGAAGAACACCGGGAACTCTGCGGTGGCCTGCAGCGACTCGAGCGCCGGCATGAGGCGTTCTGCCTGGAAGTGCTGCGGGATCCCCACCAGTGTGACGAGCGGGGGAGTAGGGAGCGGCCCCCACACACTCTCCACGAGGTGCCTGGTCACCGCCACATTGCCCGACAACACGAGCTGCAGCAGTGCCTCTCTGAGTGTGGTGTGGAGCGCGCCGAGTGCCTGGTTCTGCTGGAGCGAGACACTCACGAGGGCGAGCACGCTCGACAGTACATTGCGTGAGACGTCATCGAAGCCGCGGCTGAGGGTGAGTACGAGCATGCCGCTGGGCTCGCCGGGTTCGCCCAGCATTTGCAGCACCGCTTCAACCTCTGGCGTGACCTGTGTGGAGAGGAAGCGCTGATCGCTTTCGAGTGCACGCTGCACAATCGGCGAGAGCTCTGCGGCTGTGACGCGCGGGCCATCCGGCGCCTCGACGAGGGTCACTGGGCGCCCCAGCGGATCGTAGAGCGCCACACCACAGCCGAGCTGTCGCGCGGTCTCACGCAGTGTTGCACTCAATCCGTCACGTCGCGTCGCCGCGTTGGCAATGGCCTTCTGGGCGCGGAGTGAGCGCGTATAGCGTTCAGTCTGGTCTCGCTGCAGTACGCGCGCCGCCTCCTGTAGCAAATCCATGAACGAGATCTCGTATGGGACATCGAACAGAATCAGTCCATGCTGCCGACACGCCATGGCCAGCTGCGGTGGGATCCCCTGGTGCAGCACGTCGCTCCCGAAGCCGACACCGATGACGCCGTGCGCTGCGATCAACGCCGCGTAGTCGAGGTACATTCGCTCGAGTCGCTCCTGCGACAATCGCACCTCGGGCACCGAAGGGTCAGCAGATCGAACCACGGGGAACTGCCACCCGAGGGTGAGGATGACTTCTGCTGGACCGAGAAATGGGGTCGGGTCGATCATGTCTGTGGCGTGCAGCCACTCAAACTCTTGGTCGAGGGACTGCTCAATCGACGCAGCATCCTCGCCTCCCACCACGAGGCGGAGGCGGAGCGACGGGTTCTGGAGGAGCTTGCGGAGGCTGAGTGACACCGCTCCAGCGTACGTTACCCGCCGATTCGGACCGGGGTGCCCATCGCGATACCCGCACGGCGCTGCAGAGCTGCGTCGACGGTGGGGGCAGCAGGATCCATGCCGAGCGCCGCAAGTACGTCGGCGGCGTCAGCACCGAGATCCAGCACGAGGCCCGTGACGCTCTCTGCCAGTGGGCCATCAAGTCCAGCGACCACGCGCGACACGGCCGAGCGTACGGCTTTCGCGAGGGTATCGGGTGTGGGTTCCCCGGAGGGAGCGGTGCCAGCCGCGAGCGCAACTTCAGCGCGGGCGTAGGTGACGCCGTCGCCGGAGATTGCCTCGGCGATCAGCGCAGTCTCGGCGCGTCGCACCGAGATCTCGAGCACGCTACTTGCGGGGCCGAGCGAGACAGGCTTGGCGGTAATTGGCAGAGAAATGCCCGAAGGGGCAGCGCCGTGATCATGCTGATCCGGTGCTGCCCCTCCGAAAGTGAACTTCAGATCCATAGGATCCAGAGTACGCCCTGTGCTTACGCGTTCGCTGCGAGCACGTCCTCAACGGTGGAGAACGGCAGGCCGTCGAAGGCGTCAGCGACACCCTTGAAGGTGACCACGCCGTCGTGCGCGTTGAGGCCCTTTGCGAGCGCCTCGTCAGCGTTCAGCGCCTTGACCCAGCCCTTGTCGGCGAGTGCGACGACGTAGGGGAGGGTGGCGTTGGTGAGCGCTGCGGTGGAGGTCTCCGGGACCGCGCCGGGCATGTTCGCCACGCAGTAGTAGATCGAGTTGTGCACGGCGAAGGTGGGGTCGTCGTGTGTGGTCGGGCGCGAGTTCTCGAAGCAGCCGCCCTGGTCGATTGCGATGTCAACGAGCACGGAGCCCGGCTTCATCTGCGCGACCATCTCGTCGGTGACGAGCTTGGGTGCCTTCTCGCCGGGGATCAGCACGGAGCCGATGACGAGATCGGCATCCTTGAGTGCCTCGGTGATGTTGTGTGCGTTCGAAGTGCGGGTCTGGATGCGACCAGCGAACTCATCCTCAAGCTGCTTGAGGCGGGGGATCGCGATGTCGATGACGGTGACTTCTGCGCCCATACCGAAGGCGATGCGAGCTGCCTGCTCACCGGCAGCGCCGCCGCCGATGACGACGACCTTGCCGCGACGGGTCGCGGTGACGCCGCCGAGGAGGACGCCGCGTCCGCCGTTGGCCTTCATCAGTGAGTATGCGCCAACCTGGACCGAGAGTCGGCCAGCGACCTCGGACATCGGGGCGAGCAGCGGCAGGCCACGGTTTGCGAGCTGCACGGTCTCGTAGGCAATTGCCGTGGTGCCCGATGCGAGGACCGCGTCGGTGAGCGTGCGGTCTGCTGCGAGGTGCAGGTAGGTGAAGAGCACCTGCCCCTTGCGCATCTTGGCGTACTCGGAGGCAATCGGCTCCTTGACCTTGAGGATCATGTCGGAGTCAGCCCAGACCTGGTCTGCGCTCTCGACGATCTTGGCACCGGCTGCGGTGTACTCCGCGTCGGTGATGGCCGAGCCGAGGCCGGCGCCAGCCTGCACGAAAACTTCGTGCCCGCGGCGGGTCAGCTCGAAGACGCCAGCCTGGGTAATGGCGACGCGGTTCTCGTTGTTCTTGATCTCGGTGGGAATACCGACGCGCATGACATGCTCCAAAGAAATCTACGGAAAGGGTGTGTGGAAAGAAAGTTGCCTCAGCTTCGAGACGAACATACGTCGTACGATGCGGCGGAACCAACTAATTGTGCAGTATATTCGTAATCAGTAGTGAAAAGGTGAATTCTCTTCGGAATTAGTTGTTCGAGTGGGAATCCTGCGATTGAGAGCGGTGGCCAATGCCCGATGGATCGAAGAATCTGCGCCCGGACATGGATCTTGATGAGGTGGACCGCAAGATCGTCGACGAGTTGCAGTCGAACGGCCGAATCACCAATGCCGAGCTCGCTGAGCGTGTCGGCGTGGCGGCATCGACCTGCATCGCTCGCGTGCGCAGCCTGGTGACGAGACGGATCATCACCGGGTTCACCGCCAGCGTCGATCCCCGCGCGATGGGTCTCGGCCTGCAGGTGCTCATCAGCGTGACGGTGAGATCGGGCGCGAGACAGCGGATCTCGGAGATGAGCGATTCACTCCGCGCGCTGCCTGAAGTCATGCAGCTGTTCTTCCTTGGCGGGGTCGAAGACTTCATCATCCATCTCGCGGCACGTGACTCAGACCACGTCCGCGACTTCGTGATGGAGCATCTTTCAGCGCACCCCGCAGTCTCGTCGACGCGGACGAGCATCGTGTTTAGTCACCATCAGAATCCGGTGCGCTCGGCGTAGGCTGATGACACGTGGGCCCGCGGTCGGGTCCGTGATCCTTCGGACCGGGAGATGTGATGACTCGAGCGCTGCTCATCGTTGACGTGCAGAACGACTTCACCGAGGGCGGTGCGCTCGGCGTCGCCGGAGGGAACGCTGTCGCCGCTGGTATTGCCGAATTGCTGAGCGGCGAGGCTGGCGGGTCCCGGCAGAGCGCTGGAAGCCACGACTACGCGCTCGTTGCCGCCTCGCGCGATTGGCACGAAGGCGACTCGGACAACGGCGGCCACTTCGCCGCTCCAGGCACAGCGCCCGACTTCGTCACGACATGGCCCGCGCACTGTGTCCAGGGCACCTCGGGAGCCGAGTATCACGTAGCGCTCCCGCTTGACCGGATCGACGTGCACGTGCGCAAGGGGACCGGCGAGCCGGCGTACTCCGCGTTTGACGGCAGCACTCACGACGGTCGCGATCTCGCGGCCGTGCTTGCGGAGCGCGGGATCGAGGCTCTTGACGTCGTCGGGATCGCCACAGACTATTGCGTGCGCGCCTCAGCGCTCGACGCAGTGCAGGCTGGCCTCCGCGTGAGGCTGCTCTCCGATCTTGTTGCTGGAGTGGCCCCCGAGAGCTCGGCCGCCGCGCTGCGGGAGCTTGCCACCGCGGGCGTCGAAATCTGCTGAGCCGGCGCCCCAGCTAGCCATGCACGCCAGGCGGGATGAGACGCGTTTCGTGGGCGTCAAGCGCAATCTCAGCTGCGCGCAGCGCCTGTGAGCTGTAGCGACCGATCGCTCGTTCATCGAGCAGTGCGGTGCGCTGCGCGTCGAGTGCCACCCTGCTGAGCCGCACCAGGGCCTGGCCGGGTGTCTCTTCGCTCGGTACGGTGAGCGATCCGGTAGCCGCCAGGTTCATCATGATGGGGGTGAGACTGTTGCGGGCGTTCGCCCGTGCGCGCGCAACGATCTCGTCGGACGGGGCGGGCTGTTCGCTGTCTGCGCTCGCAAGTGCGTCATCGATTGCCTCGTCTGAGGCCTCGATCAGATCGCTTTTGAGTGCTGCAAGCTCAGTTGCGCTTGCGCCGGCCCCCGAGCCGTTGGGCCAGAGCTTTCGAATGACGAGCGGCAGTGTGAGGCCGTGCAAGAGGAGCGTCATGACAGCCACCGCGAACGCGATAAGGATGATTTGCGGACGGTAGGGTATCCCCACCGGGATCGACTGCGCTGCGGCGAGCGTCACCACACCGCGCATTCCGCTCCAGGAGAGGACGGCGCCATCACGCCACCCGAGTCGCTGGTGGCGCTCGTGCTCGAGATCAGCGCGGGTGCGTTCGGCCAGGAGCTTGACGCGCTGCACTCTCGGCGACGCGGGATTGTTCGTCGCTTTCGCGCTGCGAGCCATGCGTGAAAGTCCGTTGCTGCGCTGCGTGTAACGGTCGAGTGAGCCACGCATTGAGGCAATGAGCGGCACCATGAACGCCGCGCGGCACACGATGAGCACAGCCACCAGCACGAGTGAGATCAGCGCGACGTGTTCGAGGCGCAGCGCACTGTCGCCGACGTGTTCTCCGAGTGCGTGGAGTTGCAGCCCCATCACGAGGAACACTCCGTTTTCCATGGCGAACTGCACTGTGCGCCAGTTCAGACGCTCGTTCATTCGGGCGGTCGCGCTGAATCGACGAGAGGCGTGATGTCCGGTGTACAAGCCTGTGACCACGACGGCGAGCACCCCGGAGGCACCGATCGCCTCGGCGGGGATGAAGGAAACGAAGGGAACCGCAAACGAAATCATCGTGTCATAGACGGGATTGCGCAACTTCGCACGCATCCACACCGTGACCATGCCGATCAGGCCGCCGACGATGATCGCCGCAGTGACGGAGAATGCAAACGACCCGGCAGCGTCCCAAAACACAAAGGTGCCGGAGACTGCGGCGATGGCGGTCTTGAGAAGCACGAGCGAGGTCGCATCATTCACCAGGCTCTCACCCTCGAGAATTGCTACGACCCGATCCGGCATCCCGAGCCGTTTACCTATCGAGGTCGCGGCGACCGCGTCAGTGGGGCTGATCACGGCACCGAGAGCGATAGCCACGGGGAACGGGATCGCTGGCACGACGAGGTGCAGCACGAATCCGATGATGACCGCAGTACTGATGACCAGTAGCACCGAGAGGCCCACGACTGGGCGGAGATTGCGACGAAAATCGATCAGCGGCACGTTGACCGCTGCGGCATAGAGCAACGGAGGCAGCACGCCGAGCAAGATGACTTCCGGGTCGATCTCGACGAGCGGCACGAACGGAAGGTACCCCACCCCGATCCCCACCACCACGAGCACGAGCGGTGCCGCGACGCCGATCTTGCTCCCCAAGATGGACGCCCCCACAAGCACGACGACGGCGATGACTGCGATCAGGGCGACTTCCATATTTCTAGCCTCTCACGTGCCACTTATCTGGGGTTTCGGAGTCTCCTGGAGATCGAATGTGAGCGGCGCGAACCCGTGGAATTCGCACCAGCGTGCGAGCTCTGGCATGAGCGCACTGGGATCGACGCGCTCGCCAGGCAGTGCGGTGAGCTCGATGCCGCTCCCGATACGCTGTCCGCGGCGCCAGGTGCCACGCACCCGTCCATCAGATACCACGGTCGCGAGGAACATGCCGTTGCGGCCGGGGACGATCCGGTCGAAGTGCGCGGGATCCAATTGCGCTGCGCGGTCGGTGTAGCCCAGGAGGTGCTCGTCGAAGGCGGGGAGTAGCAGCCACTCGGAGAGCTGCGGGGTTGGCCTGCTGGCGGGCAGGATCGTACCGAGCGTCTCCGGTGTCACCCAATACTGTGGGCCTGACGCGTCATTGAGGCGCACCGGTACGACGCCACCAGCCTCTGCCGTGAGTGCCAGGGCGCGACGCGCTTCACGTACCGTGAGTCCGGTCCACCACGCGAAATCTTTCTCGGTGACCGGACCGCGAGCCGCCGTGTACCGGCACGCGAGTTCTCCGAGCGCGTCATCGCCAGTCAGTGTGCGTGGGGCGGTGATCCACTCATCTGCTCGCACGAGCAATGGTTCCCCAGAGTCATGCACGGGGCCAAACGTTGTGAGACCGTTCTGACACAGCCACCAGATCACGTGGTACCGCCACCCTGACTGCCACTCGATCCCCGCGTCCGTCCACACGGCAGACAAGCCGTCGCGGTCGAGCGCGTTGCCACCGCGCAGCGCCGCGAGCGACACGTCCACGATCCTGTCGAGCGTTGCATCACCGAGCCCGATCGTCTCCCGCCGCTTGGGCGCTCCCGCGAGCACGCGATGGTTCAACGCCGTCTGCATCCAGCCAATGTCTTCCGCGGCAACGACGTGGATCGTGCCGCGCATGGGCCACGAACGCACGATTCGGGCCTCGCTGAACGCCGCGTGCACGTCAGCGACGGTGGTGCCGGGCGTGCGCACTCCCAGCGCCCAGCGCGCTGATCGCCAGTCCTGCCCCTGCACAGCGAGCATGCGCTGGGCTGTCTCGGCGATCCTGGCTGGTCCCGATTCAGTTGTGCGCGCCGCCGCGGTTCCGGAGCCCACTCCACGTGCCTGCGCTCCTGGCTGCACACCTAAGCCGAGCGCGTGCACGCGCAGCCGCAGGAGGTCGTCTGGGCTCAGGATCGAGGTCATTCGCTCAGTGTAAACCTGAGCGTTCCTGGGCCGCGAGCAGTCAGAACCGTGCGCGGTGGTACGGCGCGGGCACGAGCTCTGCGGCCACGGGCGCCCGCAGTTCATGGGCCCAGGAGATCGGCAGGTGCGGGTTCGCGAGCAGGGGCCGGCCCAGGTAGACGACATCGGCCTGCCCGGTGCTCAGGATCGCCTCGGCCTGCTCGGCGGAAGTAATGAGTCCGACCGCGCCGACGGGCAGCGGGCCCTGTCGCAGCGAAGCGGCGAGCGGCACCTGGTAGGAGGGGCCGACGGGGATCGGGGCGCTCGGCAGGTTCGCTGCGGAGGACACGTCGATGAGATCGGCGCCGTCCTCGGCGAGCCAGGCCACCACGACACCGCTTTCGGCTAGGTCAAAGCCACCATCCACCCACTCGGTGGCTGAGAGCCGCACGACAACGGGAAGCTCAGGGTGCGCTCCGCGGATCGCACGCACTGTCTCGCGCAGCAGCCTGGCGCGTCCCGCGAGGTCGCCGCCGTAGCCGTCGTCTCTCAGGTTCGAGAGGGGGGAGAGGAACTCGTGGAGGAGGTAACCGTGGGCAGCGTGCACCTCGATCGCGTCGAAGCCCGCTGCGACCGCGCGTCCGGCCGCTGCGACGAATGCCGCTGTGATGGAGTGGAGCTCGGGAACCTCCAGTGCGCGCGGTGTGGTGAAATCTCCGAACGGAACTGCCGAGGGGGCAACAGTCTCCCAGCCGCCCTCGGAGGACGGCTGCGTGCCAGCGGGGAAGCCGGGAAGTGCGGGGTAGGTGCTTGCCTTGCGGCCTGCGTGAGCGAGTTGCACGCTGATCCGTGCTCCGTGTGCGTGCGCGATCTCCGCGAGCCGCGCGAAGGCAGGCGTGTGCTCGTCGGACCACAGGCCTAAATCACGCGGGGAGATTCGTCCCTCCGCGGTGACCGCGGTCGCTTCAAGTGTTACCAGGCCAGCGCCTCCGCGGGCGAGCGCTCCAACGTGCACGAGGTGCCAGTCGCGCGGAATCCCATCGAGCTCGGTCACCGAGTACTGGCACATGGGCGCAACCCAGAGCCGGTTGCGCACCTCCATACCTCGCAACGTGAACGGGCGGAAGAGATACGGATCTGCCATGGCGGAAGTGTACTGGCGCGGCCCTGCAGAGTTGCCGGGGGGTCGGTGTGCGGGAGCTGGAAGCTGGATCAAGGTGCCGGATCGGCCTGCGGGATCGGCCTGCCGAACTGTGAATGTCAGGGGCCTGTGCCAGGGTTAGTCAGTGTCACAGCCTACGTACCGGTGAAGGAGGCCACCATGCACGAGATCCAGTGTCCACACTGCGGCAAAGCATTCACCGTTGATGAAGCCGGGTACGCGGACATCCTGAAGCAGGTGCGCGATAGCGAGTTTGAAGCCCAACTGCACGAGCGATTGCAGCTCGCAGAGCAAGAAAAACAGAACGCCCTCAAACTCGCCGAGGCGACAGCGGCTGGCGCGCTGCAGGAAACTGCCGCGGCCAAGGACGCGGAGATACAGCGGCTTGTCGCCCGGCTCGATGCAGGAGAAACCGCGCAGAAGCTCGCGGTGGCAGAAGCACTGAGCACCGTGGAGAAGGAGCGGGACGCGCTCGCGGCACAGGTGGCGCAGGTGCAGCGAGAGCAGGAAGCCGCGGTCGAGCTCGCCGAGGCGAAGATCGCCGCGCATCTGCAGAAGCAGCTCGCGGAGCAGGAAACCGCAGTGCGAGATCTCCGTGCGCAGCTTGCGTCCGACAAACTCGAACGCCAGATCGAGGTCACGGAGGCAGTCGGTGCCGTGGCGAAGGAACGAGATGAGCTCAAGAACGGGCTCGATCGCGCGCAACTGGAGAAGCAGCTCGCTGAGCAGGCACTCAAAGAGCGCTACGAAATGCAGCTGAAAGATCGCGACGACGCGATCGAGCGATTGCGCGATATGAAGGCCAGGCTGTCGACGAAGATGATTGGCGAGAGTCTTGAGCAGCACTGCGAGACCACGTTCAATCAAATTCGCGCCACCGCGTTCCCGAACGCCTACTTCGAGAAGGACAATGACGCGAGCAGCGGCAGCAAGGGCGACTTCATCTTCCGCGACGAGGACCTTGCGGGGGTCGAGATCGTGTCGATCATGTTCGAGATGAAGAACGAGGCCGATGGCACGGCCACGAAACACAAGAACGAAGACTTCCTGAAAGAGCTCGACAAGGACCGGAGGGAGAAGGGCTGCGAATACGCGGTGCTCGTCTCACTGCTCGAACCGGAGAGCGAACTCTACAACGGCGGTATTGTTGATGTGTCGCACCGCTACCCGAAAATGTATGTGGTGCGCCCCCAGTTCTTCATTCCGTTGATCACGCTGTTGCGCAACGCGGCGCTGAACTCTCTGAAGTACAAGACGGAGCTCGAACTCGTGCGGTCGCAGAACATCGACATCACGAATTTCGAGGAAGAACTCGACTCGTTCAAGAGCGCGTTCGGGCGCAACTACGAACTTGCCTCAGCCCAGTTCCAGGAAGCGATCAAACGCATCGACACCTCGATCCGTGAGATGGAAAAGGTGCGAGAGCAACTGCTGAAATCAGAGAACAACCTGCGGCTCGCCAACGACAAAGCGCAGGGGGTCACCGTGAAGAAGCTCACGCGCGGCAACGCGACGATGCAGGCGAGATTCGCGGAGCTGGAACCAACGAACACGGCAGCACCTACGAAGGAGAACCCCGACACATGAGCCTGCAACAGGCGCTCGAGCGTGCGCGAGCCAACGGCACAGGCGGTGCCGACGAGGCGTTCGCTGCGTTCGAAGAGTGGGCGCTGGAGGAACGGGGGCTGCAACTGTACCCAGCGCAGGAGGAAGCTGTGCTCGGCATCACCCTCGGCAGCAATGTGATTCTCGCCACGCCAACAGGCACCGGCAAATCGCTCGTGGCAATCGGTGCGCACTTTATTGCCCTGGTCGAGGGGCGGCGCACGGTCTACACCGCGCCGATTAAGGCGCTCGTGAGCGAGAAGTTCTTCGACCTTGTTGAGGTATTCGGTGCCGAGCGCGTCGGAATGATCACCGGTGACTCGTCGATCAACTCTGATGCCCCGATCCTGTGCTGCACCGCAGAGATTCTCGCAAACCTCGCGATTCGAGACAAGAACGTCGACAATCCGGAGACGGGCGGGATCACTCAGGTGATCATGGACGAGTTCCACTACTACGCCGACCCAGACCGCGGCTGGGCGTGGCAGGTCCCGCTGCTGCTGATGCACGACGCGCAGTTCCTGCTCATGTCCGCAACACTTGGCGACGTCACCGAGCTCGCCTCGGATCTCAGCGACGCAACGGGGCGCGACACTGCGCTTGTCACCGGAGTTGAACGGCCGGTGCCCCTCAGCTTCAGCTACGAAGTGGCCCCAGCGCACGAGGTGGTCGAGCAGCTCATCGCTGATCGTGAGACTCCGGCGTATCTCGTGCACTTCAACCAGTCACACGCGGTCGAGCAGGCACAGGCGCTCGCATCGATCAAGATTGTCGATCGCGCCGGACGCGACGAGATCGCAGCGGCGATTGGCGAGTTCCGTTTCTCCACCGGCTTTGGCAACACACTGTCTCGGCTCGTCCGCTCCGGGATCGGCGTGCACCACGCAGGGATGTTGCCGCGCTATCGCCGCCTCGTCGAACAGCTCGCCCAGCGCGGCCTGTTACGCGTCATCTGCGGCACTGACACGCTCGGTGTCGGCATCAATGTGCCGATCCGCACCGTCGTGATCACGGCGCTCACCAAGTTCGACGGCGAGAAGATGCGCAGACTCTCCGCGCGCGAGTTTCATCAGATCTCGGGCCGCGCTGGGCGAGCGGGCTACGACACTGAGGGTGACGTGATCGCTCTCGCGCCCGAACATGAGATTGAGAATGCGAAAGCCGTGGCGAAGGCCGCAGCCAAAGCGTCAGCCGGCACAGGCGGGAAGAAGGCCAAGCCGGTCAAGAAGAAATCGGCTCCGCAGGGCTTCGTCGCGTGGAGCGAGCAGACCTTCGAAAAGCTCATCAGCTCAGAGCCCGAGCCGCTCGTGAGCCGTATGCGGGTAACGCACGCCATGGTGCTCGGTGTGATCGGCCGCGGTGAGGAGTGGGAGGGCGAGGCCCTCAACACGATGCAGATGCTGATCTTCGATAGCCACGAGCCGCGCGCGGCCCAGTTCGCGCACGCGCGCACCGCACTGTCGATCTTCCGCACGCTCCGCAACGGCGGCATTGTTGAAATTCACGAGGATGAGCGCGGCCAGCGCCTACTCCGGCTCACGGTGGAACTGCAGGCGAACTTCGCACTGAACCAGCCGCTCTCACCGTTTGCGCTCGCCGCGATTGAGCTGCTCGATCCCGAGTCTGAGTCCTATCCGCTCGACGTGATCTCGATCATCGAGGCGACGCTCGAGAATCCGCGCGCGATCGTGCGCGCGCAGGAGTATCGCGCCCGAGGCGAGGCCGTTGCTGCGATGAAGGCCGAGGGGATCGAATACGAGGAGCGTATGGAGCTGCTCGAAGCGATCACCTACCCCCAGCCGCTGAAAGAACTGCTTGACGAGGCCTTCCACGAATACGTGAAAGAGGTACCGTGGGCGCGCGACTACGAGCTGCGACCGAAATCGATCGTGCGCGACATGGTTGAGCGAGCCTTCGGATTCCGGGACCTGGTGTCGTTCTATCAGCTCGGGCGTGCTGAGGGCGGTGTGCTGCGCTACCTGAGCGACGCGTACCGTGCCATCGAGCGGACAGTGCCGGAGCAAGCCAAGAACCCAGCGCTCGAAGAGCTCATCGATTGGCTCGGCGAGCTGGTGCGCCAGGTGGATTCCAGCCTGATCGACGAGTGGAACGAGCTCGCGAACCCGGATCCCGAGGCGCACCGCGCCACGACTGCTGGTGGCATCGATCTCGCGCCGCCAGCCCGCTCCGTACTCACCAACGAGCGTGCGTTCGGGGTCATGCTGCGCAACGCGTTGTTCCGTCGCGTGCAGGCGGCGGCATTCGAGCGCTATGCCGAGCTTGCAGAACTTGACGGTCCGCACGGGTTCGGAGAGCAGCGCTGGCGCGACGCGCTCGCCGGGTATTACACGGAGTACGACGAGATTCGCACCGACACTGACGCGCGCGCTGCGGCCCTGCTCGAGATCGACCGCGGTGCTGATGCGCAAGCAGCCGGAGTGTGGAAGTTTCGGCAGGTGCTGCTCGACCCTGCGGGCGACCGCGACTGGGCAATCGAAGGGGTCATTGACCTGGAGGCCACGGAGGCCGAGGGCGAACCCGCGGTGCGCGTGCAGCGCGTAGGACCCTTGACGGGCGAGTAAGACCGCTGCCCACCCCGCACTTGACGAGTTCGCTTGAATGGAGAAACACATGAGCCCCACTGCGCTGACCACCGAACTGTTCCTCGCGAACGCTGATCACACGCTCCTCGCCCCCAGCACCACCCCGGCTGAGCTGGAGACCTTCCTCCTCGCCGCGCGCGAACTCGGCGTTGCCCGAGTCTGCATCAGCCCGACGCTGATCGAGGAAGCTGCTGGTCCGCTGCGCAGCAGCCCAGTGCAGGTCGTCACCGTCGTTGGCTTCCCGAGCGGTGTGCACGCGGCCGAGGTGAAAGCTGCCGAGGCGGCGCAGGCCGTAAGCGACGGTGCAGCCGAAATCGATATGGTCGTGAACCGCGGGCTCGTGCGCGCGGGGGACTGGTCGGGCGTCGAGGCCGAGATCAGCGCCGTCCGGGAGGCAGCGACGGACCGCGTTCTCAAGGTAATCCTTGAAACTGCTGCGCTGAGTGATGCAGAGATCATCGGCGCGTGCCGTGCAGCCGAAGCGGCTGGCGCCGACTTCGTGAAGACGTCAACCGGATTCGATCCGGCGGGCGGGGCAAGTGTGCACGCCGTGCGGCTGATGGCGGATACCGTCGGCGGGCGTCTCGGGATTAAAGCCTCCGGGGGATTCGCACCGCCGCTGCGGTCCGAGAACTCTGGGCTGCCGGCGCCACGCGGTTCGGCGTTTCCGGCACGGCCGCGATCCTCGCGGAGTGGGACGACACTGCGCGTGCGGCCTCGAACACCGGCTCGGGATCGGGCTCGGGATCGGGATCGGGCTACTGATGTCGGACCGTGCAAAGTGTCAATCTGTGCCAGGAGCCAGCTCTCGCCCGCCACGGCTCTAGACTGAGCACATGCGCCTCGGAGTAATCGACGTTGGGTCCAACACCGTCCACCTGCTGGTGGTTGATGCTCACCCCGGTGCGAGCCCTGACCCGTACCACTCGCAGCGCTCAGTGCTGAGACTCATGCGCTACCTCGACTCGGACGGTGCCATCGTCGAAGAGGGAGTGCGCCTGATCGTCGCGGCGATCGCTGAGTCAGTGCGCATCGCCCACGAGATCGGCGTCGATGATCTGATCTGCACGGCGACCAGTGCCATCCGCGAGGCCGCCAATGGTGAAGCCGTGCTCGCGCGCATTGCCAAGGAAACGGGTGTCTCGCTGCACGTGCTCTCCGGCGAAGACGAGGCGCGGATCACGATGCTCGCGGTGCGTCGCTGGCTCGGTTGGTCCGCTGGCGAGATCCTCCTCTTCGATATCGGGGGCGGCTCGTTCGAAATCGCGCAGGGCGCGGACGAGTATCCGGACGTACAGGTGTCGCTCCCGCTCGGGGCAGGGCGCACCACGATCAACTATCTCGCCGAGGATCCGCCGCCGCGGGAGGCCGTCTCCGCGCTGCGAATGCACGCGCGCAACGAATTCACCCGGGTGCGCGAGGAGCTGTTCCTCGACCGGCCACGCCCGAAGCGTGTGGTGGGTACCTCGAAGACGATCCGTTCGCTTGCCCGGCTCATCGGGGGCCCCTCGGATCCAGAAACCGGTGATCTCGCTCCGCTCCACTACGCGGGTCTGCGGGAGTGGGAGCCCACCCTGCGAGACATGCCCTCGAACGTGCGTGAGTATTTGCCTGGCATCACTCCGGAGCGCGGCTATCAGATCATGGCGGGTGCGATCGTGCTGCGCACCGCCATGAAAGTGTTCGAAGTTTCGACTCTCACGATCTCGCCGTGGGCGCTGCGCGAAGGCATCGTGCTCCGCTACATTGATGCGCTTGACGGGCGCGGGGCTGAGCCCGTTGAAGAAGCCGACGAAGCTGCGGCGCCGAGCGAAGCTCCGGCACCCAACGAAGCTCCGGCACCCAACGAAGCTCCGGCACCCGCTGAGTTCGGATCCCCGCGTACCGCATAGGCCGGTGCCATCCGGTGCTAGCCGGTGCTATCCGGTGCCAGCCGGTCCGGCGTGAACCGGTGCGCTCCCATACTGCGTGATCTCGTGTGGTTC
Organism: Leucobacter luti; assembly: GCF_019464495.1. Lineage (NCBI taxonomy): Bacteria > Bacillati > Actinomycetota > Actinomycetes > Micrococcales > Microbacteriaceae > Leucobacter > Leucobacter luti. The sequence continues at coordinate 3,305,294 of NZ_CP080492.1, forward strand.
GTCCCCGAACCACACACGGAGACGTGCCGCATCAAGCGCCGGCGGGGCAGCGTGGGGATGTGCATCAGCGTATTGGTCTAGTCCAGCCCCGCGACGGCGTGCCGGATCGCGACCGCGAGTTGGCGCACCGCCGTGGAGGGCTGCCCGCTTACGCCGTCCGCAGGGGCGGCGAGAAGCACCGAACGGGCGAACGCAGGATCTTCGATCGGGAGCAGTACGACACCGGGATGACTCGGGCCCGCGGCCAATTTCGCGACAAGGCCAATGACCATGCGCGCTGCGATCATGCCGAGCATCACCTGAAAATCATCGGTTCGGATCGCAACCTCGAGCGTGTGCCCGGCGTCCGCGAAGGCGTCGACCACCACGGCGTCCATGGGGTCGTTCTGCGTGGCACCAAGCAACCAGCGCTCTGAGTGCAGCGTGAGGAGTGTATCGAGGCTGATCGAAGCGCGGGTCGCGAGCGGGTGCCCCTCGGGGAGCGCGAGGAGCAGAGGATCGCGCAGCACTTCGGTGGTAATGACATCTGACCGGAAGGGGAGTTCGCGGCCGGGCACGGTGTACACAAGCGCCGCGTCGAGCTCGCGCCGATTGACGTCGGTAACAAGCGGCGCTACCTCCTCCAAGACCGCGTCGAGCTCAATGCTCAGATCGGCAAGTTGCTCGGCGATCGCGGGCAAGAGCCTGGCTGCCGCGGTGGGGAATGTGCCGAAGCGCAGTCGTGCGTGTCCCATGTGGGTGAATTCATGTGCGTCTCGGAGCGCCCGTTCACTGAGGGTCAAGATCTCTTGCGCGCGATCGAGCAGGAGGTGGCCGACGGGAGTGAGTGTGCTCCCGCGTGTGCTGCGCTCGAGCAGTGGGCCGCCGACCAGCGCGTCGAGGTTTCTGAGGTGGTAATCGACGGTCGGCTGACTCCACCCGAGGCTGCGCGCCGCTTGGGTGACCGACCCCGTCCGGTGCACGGCGCGGAGTGCCTGCAGTTGGCGCAAATCGATCACGGAGTCACCTATTCCATATCGTGGCAGCAGCGCCCAAAGTGGACGGCGTCATATAGATAGTATGTGACGCAAGAGGAAGTTCGGGATTCTGATCAGCGCCTCGAACACGCAGCATGGAGGGATGCTCTACGCCGATGCCGCGCCCACTGTAGTTGCGCACACCGCCACCGATTCCATCGCACCTGCTGCTGGCGCCACCGTTCCCGCCGCCTCGCGGGCTGAGCGACTGCGTCGTCATCAGGTGACGCCGTACGCCGACGCGCTGGAGCGCTACATCCAGCGCAATCCCGTCCACCTGATGGTGCCGGGCCACGGGGGGAGCGACCTCGGACTGAGCACGAAGCTTGCAGGCTTCCTCGGTGAGCGCACACTCCAACTCGACGTTCCCATGCTGCTCGAAGGGATCGATCTCGAATCCGAATCCCCGCTTGACGCCGCGCTCGCACTTGCCGCTGATGCGTGGGGCGCAAAACGCACGTGGTTTCTGACCAACGGGGCCTCCCAGGCGAACCGCACCGCCGCGCTCGCAGCGCGCGGGCTCGGAGAGCACCTCCTGGCGCAGCGGAGTGCGCACTCGAGTTTCAGCGACGGCGTGTTGCTCGCGGGGATCACCCCCTCCTACGTGTTTCCGACGGTGGATGCCGCGCACGGCATGGCACACGGTGTCTCGCCTGCAGCGCTCGATGAGGCGCTCACGCTCGCGGCAGCCGAGGGACGTGCCGCGGCAGCGGTCTACGTTATTTCACCGAGTTACTTCGGCTCGGTCTCAGACGTACGCGGGCTTGCGGATGTCGCCCACGCGCATGGTGCACCGCTGATCGTCGACGGCGCATGGGGCCCCCACTTCGGGTTCCACCCGGAACTGCCCGAGTCACCCGCGCGACTCGGTGCGGATCTCGTCATTTCCAGCACGCACAAGCTCGCCGGATCATTGACGCAGTCAGCAATGCTGCACTTGGGCCACGGGCCACTCGCCGCACAGCTCGAACCCTTCGTCGAGCGGGCGCTGTCAATGACCTCCTCAACGTCCACGAGCTCCATCATGCGTGCCTCGCTCGACATTGCACGTTCGGCTCTCGCGACAGGCGAGGAAGCGATCGGACATTCCGTTGAAGTTGCGCAGCGTTTCCGCGAGATCCTGCGTGCGGATCCCCGCTTCGACGTGGTGAGCGATCACTTCGATCGTTTCCCCGATATCGTCGAAACGGACCTGCTCCGGGTCCCGATCGATGTCTCGGCGGTGGGAGTGAGCGCGCACTGGCTGCGCAACCGCCTGATCGAGGATCACGCGCTGTTCTTCGAAATGGCGACCGCCACCACGCTCGTTGCCGTCATCGGCGCCGGGAAGACCCCGGACGTTGACGCGGTATACGCTGCACTCGATGCTGTCGTGGAATCGGATGCCGCGGCTGCCGAGCGTGCGTCGAACGCTGCGACCGAGGCTTTTCCTCCGATGCCCGTTCCCGGTGCGCGTCGCCTCACCCCGCGTGATGGCTTCTTCGGCGACACTGAGCTGGTGTCGGCGGAGGCAGCGATCGGACGAGTCTCCGCCGACACACTCGCCGCGTACCCGCCAGGGATCCCGAACGTCATGCCCGGAGAGGAAATTACGCCCGAGGCAGTCGGATTCTTGCAGGCCGTTGCAGCATCACCCACGGGGTACGTCCGCGGGGCGCTTGATGCCGGAGTCACGCAATTCCGGGTGATCCGGGACCCGCAGGGCCCCGAGGCGTAGACACGTGAGTTTCGCGTGCGGGCACGGGAATTTTCCGGATCTGTGCGCGGCGGTGATCAAGCAATGAGATGCTAGATCCCGCACGATCCGGCAGCTGCCGGATCACCACTGACCGAGTCGCGGTTGGTGTGATTGACGAGTGCGGCCGTGTGGCCCACGAGACAACGAAGTCTGGAGAAAGACTGACATGACGAGCTCTCTGCGACAGCAGCTCTTCCGAGTGAAACCAGTTCCGCGAGACGGTGGTGAATCGGGAAGTCAGCTCAAACGGAGCATCGGCCTGTTCCCGCTGACGATGATCGGCGTCGGTGGCACTATCGGCACCGGTATCTTCTTCATCCTCTCGGAGGCAGTGCCGATCGCTGGCCCAGCCGTGCTGTGGTCCTTCGTGATCGCCGGCCTCGTCGCCGGCCTTTCGGTGCTCTGCTATGCCGAGCTCGCGAGCAGCGTCCCGGTGTCCGGATCCTCCTATTCCTACGCCTACAGCACGCTGGGGGAGCTGCCCGCAATGGGAGTTGCGGCCTGTCTGCTGCTCGAATACGGGGTGTCGACTGCGGCAGTGGCGGTCGGGTGGTCCCAGTATGTGAACCAGCTTGTCACCAACCTCTTCGGGTGGGAGCTGCCGCACGCGCTGCTCTACGCTCCTGAGGAGGGCGGGATCATCAATTTGCCTGCTGTGCTCTTGATCGCGCTCTGCTGCCTGCTGTTGATCCGTGGCACCTCCGAGTCAGTTGTCGCGAACACGATCATGGTGCTGATTAAGATCGCTGTGCTGCTGTTCTTCGTCGCAGTGGGCATCACCGGCTGGAATGCGGATCACTTCGCGAACTTCGCGCCATTTGGCTTTACCGGGATCATGACCGGTGCCGGAATTATCTTCTTCTCTTTCGTCGGACTTGACGCCGTCGCAACCGCGGGTGATGAGGCGAAGAACCCACGCCGCAACCTGCCGATTGCGCTTATCTCAGCGCTGATCATTGTGACCGCGGTGTACGTGCTGGTGGCTGTCACCGCGCTCGGCGCACAGGAAGCCGGCGAGTTCGAAGGCCAGAGCGCCGGTCTCTCCGCGATCCTCGAAAACATCGTCGGAGCTACCTGGCCCGGAACTGTCGTGGCTGCCGGTGCAGTGATCTCGATCTTCAGCGTCACCCTCGTGGTGCTCTACGGTCAGACCCGTATCCTCTTTGCAATGTCGCGTGATGGCATGGCTCCGAAGATCTTCCAGAAGGTCAACCCGCGCACCATGACCCCCGTGGCGAACACGATCATCGTGTCGGTGATCGTTGCGATCCTTGCCGGCGTGCTGCCGATCAACTTCCTCGCCGAGATGACCTCGATTGGCACGCTCGCCGCGTTCCTCGTGGTGTCGATCGCGGTCATGGTGCTGCGCCGTCGCGAGCCGGATCTGGAGCGGAAGTTCCGGGTGCCGTTCTACCCGGTGGTGCCGATCCTCTCAATCATCGGCTGCCTCTGGATCATCAAGGATCTGCGACCGATCACGATCATCGTGTTCGCAATTTGGACCGCGCTCGTGCTGGTGTGGTACTACTTCACCGGACGCAAGAACTCAGTGCTCGGCAAGCAGATCGATACCGGCATGATCGTGCTCACGGGCCCGGGCCGCTACAGCTACCCGAACGAACTTGACGGTGGCGCGATCTCCGACGAAGAGTCGCGCCGATGAGTATCGTCGTCGGCGTCGCGCCGGGGCACTGCTCCGAGGCGGCCGTTCACCTCGGAGCGCTCCTCGCGCGCTCATACGGGCAGGACCTTGTGCTCGCCGCCGTCATCTCGGCCGGCTGGCCAGGTGGGCCAGGCGGGGTGGACGGTGAGTATCGCCGCTTCCTCGCGGCAAGTGCCGAGGACGCACTTGCGGCGGCGGGTGCTGTGGTGCCGGCTGACCTCACCGTGCGGACACTGGTGCGCACCGCTTCGAGTGCCCGCCGCGGGCTGCTCGAGGTCTGTGAGTCAGAGGGCGCCATGCGGCTCGTGATCGGGTCCGCGGGCGACAGCGAGAGCGCTCCGTCTGCGGCAGTGCACGGCGTGCATAGCGAACAGGGAATCGACCTCGGCTCCGTGGGAGTTGGGCTGCTGCAGAGTGCCGAGCTTCCTGTCGCGCTCGCGCCTCACGGCTTCACTGCGGCGCCTGGGGCGCGGCTTGACCGCGTGACCGCGGCGTTCAGCGGCTCCGAGACCTCGGCTGAGCTCGTGCTCGGTGCCGCGGCCGTTGCGGCTGAGGCCCACGCTGCGATTCGGATCGCCTCATTCCACACGCGGCCGCGCGGTCTGCTGGGAGCCGCAATCGGGTTCAACGCTGAGGCGGAGGTGGTGACGGCGTGGGAGAAGATGATTCGAGCGCGCGCTGACGCGATCCTCGGCGAGATTTCCCAGTTCGCCGCGCCTCCAGTCGCTGCCGATGTGGCGCTCGGTGCAGGTGCCGACTGGTCGGCTGCGCTGCGTGCGGTGCCGTGGAGCGAGTCTGACGTGCTGCTCGTCGGTTCCAGCAGCATTGGTGCGCTCGCGCGCATTTCGCTGGGTTCGCACGCTGCGAAGATCCTGCGGCACTCGCCCGTGCCGGTGGTCATGGTGCCGCGCCGTGCGACAGAGGAGTACGCAGAGCAGGCGGTGCAGCGCTCCGGAACCTAGCAGCGCGGGCTGCTGCCCGTTCGGTGGCTGAGCGTTGGTGGGTGTTCTGGTATTCACTCGTTGCTCGTTGCTCGTTGCTCGTTGCTCGTCGCGCTTCGCTCACAGGCGCCAGTTGTCCACAGACTTCGGCCCCGCGCCCCATTCCGGGCGCGGGGCCGTCAGTCTGAGGAGATGACGCACTCACTTCCTCCACATGACCCACAGCAGCGCTTCACCTCCCACCAGGAACTGGCATGGCTGCTGAACGGCCTCTTACAGCCTGCTGTTCGGCAACAATTCTGGCTCTTCCTGTTCGACGCGGAGCACCGGCTCCGCGACCCGATCATCCCATTCGAAGGCCTACCCGCCAATCCCCACGAAGTCCACGAGACGAGCGATATGGGCCGCGTGCCGTTTGCTGCGGTGCTCCTGCAGCGCATCGCCTGGGTCTCGGACGTCGCGAAGGCAGCGTCCATGGTGGGGGTGTGGGAACGGCCCGGGCCTGAGCGCTTCACCGCGACAGATCTGCGCTGGGCGCGAAGCATCGCGCACGGCGCCGGAGAAACCGCTGGAGTGCCGCGGGTGCGGTCACTGTTCGTGCTGCACGACACGGGCCTGCGGCTCATCGCCCCGGACGACTACATCTAAGGGGAGCGGCTCGCCCGGGATCCGTCCGCTGTGACCCCGTTTTGAGTTCCGGCACTCAAACAGGTAAAGTAATCTCTTGGTGCGGGGCTCGAAAGGGCCCGAATCCACACGGTGGGATATGGTGTAATTGGCAACACTACGGTTTCTGGTACCGTCATTCTAGGTTCGAGTCCTGGTATCCCAGCCACAGAAAACCCCGGCTTCGGTCGGGGTTTTTGCATGTGTGGGGGAGCGCGAGGAGCCGATGAGGCCCCCTCGTTGCGCGAGGTGCCGATGAGCCCCCCCCTCGTTGCGCGAGCAGCGAGGATACGCAGCTTCGCGGCAGGAGGAGCAATCCGGTCGCCTGCGATTCCGGCCCTCAAGAGGCAGTGGGACGGCATGACGCGGGCTGACCTCCGAACCCACCTACGCTGGGGAGACGAGCCCCTGCTCGTAGGCTGCGATCACGAGTTGTGCCCGATCTCGGGCCTGCAGCTTGGCGAGTACGTTTCCGATGTGGGTCTTCACCGTCTTGACGGATATCGTGAGTGCCGCCGCGATCTCATCATTTGAGAGGCCTCGCGCCACAAGCGTGAGCACTTCGGTCTCGCGACTTGTAAGCACGTCGAGCCCGTGAGGTGACGTCGTGGCGGGCCGCACCACGTAGTGCTCCACGAGCCGGGTCAGGATCGCCGGGGCGAAGATGGATTCTCCTGCGTGAGTGCGCCGGATCGCGTCGAGCAACTGCTCAGGTCGCGTGTCTTTCAGGAGGAACCCGCTCGCCCCAGCGCGCAGCGCCCCGTACACATATTCGTCCAGCTCAAACATGCTCAGCACGAGCACCCGGCAGCCGGCAAGCGCTGGTTCGCTCGCGATCGCCGCCGTGGCCTCGATTCCATCGCCGTCGGGCATTCGGATATCCATCAGGATCACGTCTGGCAGCGTGGAGCGAGCCAGCGCGATGGCCTCACTTCCGCTCCCGGCCTCGCCGACGGCGGTGAGATCTGTGGCACCGCGCACGAGCAGTGCGAGACTGTGGCGCAGGAGTGGTTGGTCATCGGCGATCAGGACACGGATCGCCGACGACTCCGCTCGTGCGGGTCGGAGGTGGTTCGCGATCACGCCGGCATCCGATCCGGAACTCGGGCGGTCAGGAGCCAGCCTTCGCTCGTCGCACCACTCATCACTGTTCCGTCGAGCGCCGCGACTCGCTCGCGCACGCCCTCGAGGCCGTGTCTGGCGCCGGGCTGCGGCTCCCATCCGGGCACGCGCCCCTGGTCCTGTACCGCGACGACGAGCATGTCAGCGCTGCGGCGAATCTCGACACTGGCTCGTGTCGGACCGGCGTGGCGGAGCGTGTTGTTCAACGCCTCACGGATCACTGCGCAGGCCGTGAGCTGGGCACCCGCGGTCACCTCTCCAATTTCTGCTATCTCGAGGGAAACGGTGAGCCCGGCACGCTGGGCGGCCGCAACGATTTCCGGCAGATCTTCAAGCGAATCCGCGGGTCGCAACTGCGCCGCCTCGGTCGAGCGCAGCACGTGGAGCATTCGTCGAAGCTCCGTGGTCGTCTGGCGGCTTGCGTGCTCGATGTCAGCGAGAGCGGCTTCCTGTTCCGCCGGGCCAGATGGTCCGGTCATCGTGCGTGCCACCGCGGCGCGCACGGTGATGAGTCCGAGGCCGTGGGACACGAGATCGTGCAGATCTCGGGCAATTCTGATCCGCTCTGCCTGCGTTGCTTGTTCAGCGGCCCAGCCAGCGAGCTCGTCTTCGAACACTCTTCGCTGAGCGCGGCTCTGAACCAGCGCCCAGGCAATCACTGCTCCGACGAAGAACAGCGACAGCGAGATCGCCAGCCACACCGCGCCCGGTCTTTCGACGCCGAACGTGAGCGGAACGAGGCACGTTGCGGCGAGGATCGCGAGCGCGATGAGCCACACGCGCGAGCGCCACCTGGGGCGACGAGAAGTCATGGAGCCAGTCTAGGTTTCGAAGCGCGCTCCTGGATCAGCCCGAGGTCTGAGAAGTTGCGAGCCGATCCAGTGCGTCGCGTGTGCAGCACACCCGCAGCCGCGACCCGTGCGGGGAGCGATTCACGGTGCGGCGCTGCGGTGCCGCACCGCCGCAGCGCTACTCGGCAGCCCGGCGCCGCCTGTGTGCGGGCCATGCAGACGCCTTCTCAGGCTGCGATTGTGGGCGTGTGAAACGATTGAGGATCAGGCGTGTACGTTCGACAGATAGGTTGCCCCGCACCGTGAAGAAGCCCCTCAAGATCACGCTTATCAGCGCTGGGACGGTCGCCGCGCTCATCGTCGCGACGCTGGCCACGACCTCGATCGCGAACGCAGTCTTGACGAGCCAGGAGGTGGCCGGCCTCACGCCGTACGGAGAGCTCGTGGATGTCGACGGCAAACAGATGAATGTGGCCGTGTTTGGTGACGGAGCGCAGACGATCGTGCTCACTCCCGGTGCTGGCACTGCATCACCCGTTGCCGATTTCGCGCCGGTGATCGAGGGGCTTGCGGACGATTACCGAGTGATCGCTGTCGAGCCGTTCGGCTATGGGCTGAGCGATCAGGCCGACACTCCGCGCACGACTGAGAACATCGTGAGCGAGGTGCACGAGGCAGTCGCAGGCCTCGGCGTCGATGAGTACATTCTCATGGGTCACTCAATCACCGGAATCTACGGTCTCGCCTACGCGAATACCTACCCAGACGAGGTGACCGCGTTCGTCGGCATCGACACGTCCGTTCCCGAGCAGCCCGGGATGGACGAGGTCCCGGCGATCATCCAGGCAGCTCCGGCGCTGCGCGGACTCGGAATTCTGCGCGTCGTGACGGGGCTCACTGGCAACCCGCTTGAGGGCAACCCAGCGTACTCCGAGGTCGACATCGACCGGTTGAATGTGCTTGCGATGCGCAATACGATGGCGCCCACCTACATTGACGAAGTCAATCACCTCGGAAAGAACTTTGCCGCCGCGCAGGGCACGACCTTCCCGAAGGATTTGCCGCTGCTGCTCATGTACCAGGCTGCCAACCCAGACTTCCCCACATGGAATGCCCTACACGAGGCGCAGGCAGCCTCGGTCGACTTCGCCGTGACGCACGAAATTGACGCGGATCACTACCTGCACCACACCAAGAGTGACGAGGTCGTTGCGACCACGAAGGCCTTCCTCGCTGATCTTCCAGCCGCCAACAATTAGTGGGGGACGCACGCACTGTCCCGTCACGGGCGTGAGAACAGGAATACCTCGGGAGCTCAACGCCTTTCACCAGCCTCGGAGCTGCCAGTCTTCTTAGTTCATCGGAGCCCCAGTGCGGCCGCACGCGGGCCGGCGAGCACCCGCAGTGCGCCCCGTCGCACCGTAACCGTGGCGGGCACACTCCCGACGCGCTCGCCGTCGGCGAAGACGCCCAGCGGCTGATCGGCGTCGATCCGGACCTCCCGACCGGCTTCCACAGTCACCCCGCGCATGCCCAGATGCGCCCCGCGATATGCCGCGAGCAGCACCAGTGCGGCGCGCACTACACTGCCACCGCGGAGTTGTACGGCTTCGAGAGTTCCGTCGGTGACGCGCGAATCCGGGCTGATCTGCACCCCGCCGCCATACTGACCGTGATTTGCGACCGTCACGAACCAGCCGCGCGTGCGCGTCACTCGCCCGTCGACGGTGATCGTGTACTGCGCGCCGTGGAAGCGAAAGAGGGCAAGCGCTCCTCCGGCGAGATACGTCAGCGGCCCCAGCCGGAGCCTGATTCCGTTTCCGAGTTCGTTCGCGACGCCATCAAAGCCGGTTGCGCTCACGCCGAGGAAAGCCCTCCCGAGCGCGGCACTGTCATCCTGGGTCCTGACCCAGCCCAGGTCGATCCGGTGCTCGGTGAGGTCATGGAGATGCTGCACGGTCGCGACGGGATCGAGCCCTAAACCAAGTCGGCGCACGGTGTCATTGCCGCGACCTCCAGCGAGTGGCAACAGTACCGCACCAGTTTCGGATGCCGCGCCAGCCACCGCACCCAGCAGACCGTCGCCGCCGAGCGCGACGATCAACGCCCTCCGATCCGCACGGCGAACCCGGTCGGCTGCGTCGGCGAGGCTCGCGCTGTGGTGCACGATCGGCTCGACCCCGTTCCTGATGAATGCCGCGCGCACTCCCGCGAGCGCGCGTTGCCCGCGCCCGCCTCCGGAGACCGGGCTGACGATGAGCAGCGGTCGGATCGTCGAACTCGGAGACCACGGCAGTTGTGGCGCCGAAATCTGAGTGTCATGCGCGGGGCCGTGCGGCTGTGGGGTGTCAGTCATGAGAGCTTCGTTGCTTTCTTGAAGGGCGGAACTGGGCGAGGGTGCACTCCCTGGAATTCAGGTGCGCCCGGGATGACATGAGGTGGGAGTGAACAGGAGGCTGCGGGCGCAGCCTGAGGCGCCGCTGGGCCGCTGCCGTGCTGTAAGAGGTCGGTGGCCCGTGCGAGCAGGGATGTCACGATGGGCTCTGCGGCTGTTGCGAGCTCGGGCTGGAGCGCCAGCCTCGTGCGGCGTCCCAGCACGTCAGCCGCGGTGCGCGCTCCTCGGCGAGTGCCGCGAAGACCACTTCAGCACCGGTGACCCCAGCTCCAGGCACGATTTCAGCGGCGAGACCCGGATCTGCCATGGCGAGCGCCCCAACGCGCGCGCACTCGGTTCCATAGCGCTCGGTGAGTCGAGCAGCAATGCGTCCGTCTGGATCGGGTTCTGGCCACTGGAACGTTCCGAAGTTGCCTGAGCCAGGCGCTCCAAGGAGCGGGACGCGCGCGGACACCGCGCCCAGCGACCCTCGCCGTGGTTCGGCGCCGAGGCGGCGCACTGCGGCGTCAACGGCGTCCTCTGCCATGCGGCGATAGACCGTGAGCTTGCCTCCGGTGATCGTGATCGGTTCGCCTGGCCGATCCTGCAGCAGATGTCGGCGGGAGGCGCCAGCCGAGTTCGCTCCGGCGCCCAGCAGCGGTCGGAGGCCAGCAAAGACACTCAGAACATCTTCGCGTCGTAGCGGAGTGCCGAGCGCAGCGTTGGCGGTGCTCAGGAGAAACTCGATGTCGGACTCCGGGACCTCGGGGCCATAGCCGTCAGCGCCGGGGGCTAACTCATCAGTGAGCCCGAGGTAGCAGAGCCCGTTCGGCTGGGGGAGCACGAACACGTAGCGTCCGAAATGGCCGGGGACCGGCGCGGTGAGCACGGCCCGCGGGTGCCCGAAGAGCGCGGCAGGGAACACGAGGTGTGTGCCGCGGCTCGGAGTCAGTGGCAGCTCTGGAGCGAATGCGCCTGACCACACGCCTGTGGCATTGATGACGACGCTCGCTCTGATCCTCAGCTCTGTGCCAGAACCGGGCCCAGCGCTGGATCTGTCCTGGACGTTGCCTCCGATGGCGGCGCTGGCCCCGGGCTCGAAGACTCCCGCACCTCCCACGCCCGGATCCACGATGGCTTCGTGTGCTGTGGCGCGCAGCACTCGGCAGCCGGTCAGAATGTGCGCGCCGTGTCTGGCTGCGGTGCGGGCGAGTCCGACCACAAGCCGAGTATCGTCTTCCACGGTGCCGTCCCAATAGACGAGGCCGCCGCGGAGGCCACGCTCGCGGAGTGCGGGGGCGAGCAGCCTGGACGTGCGCGTCGACGCTGCGCGGTCGGGGGAGCACGCGGGCCGATAAGCCGCTCAGTACCCGGAGTGCATCTGCGATCCGGATCCCCATCTCGCTGAGGGCACCCTCGGCGCGTGACTTCAAGGCGGCTGCGCGGCCCGTGTCACCGGGGGCCGCGGCGAAGCGCGGCACCAGGAAGGCCCGCGGGCGCACGAGGTGCGGCGCGATCCAGCGCATCAGCGCCGCACGTTCGACGGCGGATTCCCAAGCCATGGAGAGATCTCCCGTGGCCAGGTACCGCAGCCCACCGTGCACGAGTTTGGAACTGAAGCCGCTCGTGCCGCTCGCAAGGTCTTCCACCTCACAGAGCGCAACGCTCAGCCCTCGGGTTGCCGCGTCGAGCGCCACCCCGGTGCCGGTGATTCCGCCTCCGATCACGAGGACGTCAACGCGGTGATCGGCGAGATAGGCAAGTGAGGAGGCGCGGCTTGCCGCGTTCAGATCACCAGGGCCCGCGGGAATCATGGCGTTCCGGTTCCGGTTCCGGTGTCAACTCCGGCCGTGTTCGCACCCACACCGAGTGAGGCCGCAACGAGCGCGCTGAGCTCGGTGCACGCACGCTCGAAGTCGTCGCTCTCTCGCAACAGCGGCGCTCCGAGCGCGACTCCGCGAATCAACAAGAGTAGCGTCAGCGCGCTGGGAGCGTGATCAGTGATAGATCCGTCGAAGCGCCCGGCAGCGAGCAGGTCTTCGATGGCCGCGAGCACGACCTCTTGGCTGCGCCCGAGGCGGCCGCTGAGGTATGGCTCAAGCAGTTCTGGCTGGTGAGCGAGTACGGATGCAACGAGCTCGGAGGCGACGAACGCGCGCGCCCCGTCACCCAGGAACACGGCGAGGCGCTCGGCGCCAGTTCCCTCAGGCAGCCCCGCGCGGATCGTGGCCACGGCCGCGGTGAACTCTCGGGTCAGTGCAATCAGGATCGCATTGTCCATGCTGCCCATGGCGCGGTACACCGTCATCCGGGACACTCCGGCGAGGTCTGCGACGTCTTGCGCGGTGAGCTTCCGAGGCCCGTAGCGGCGCAGGCCTGCCGATACTGCGGCGAGAATCGCCTCATCACGGGGGCTGCTGGTGCTCACGGCAACACTGTTACGTTGTGCGCTCATGTGTCACACTGTAACGCATGGTCGCCGACGTTACCGAGAGTGTGCCCGAGTCTCCGTGGTGGGGCTGGGCGCCGCAGAGCCCACACGGCTTGCCTGAAGGCGTGCGCCGCGTCCTCCACGAACGGCTCGGGATCGACGTCGGTGCGGGCTCCGAGCACACTACCGACGCAGGATCTGCCACTGCGAAAGCCCCCGTCTTTCCGACGCGATTCCCCGTGCCGGAGCCAGTGCCAATGCCAGTGCCAGTGCCAGCCCGGCGCACTCCACCACGGCGTCTACCGCCGGGTCGTTCCCTGTGCCCGAGGCAACGGCGATCCTGCCAACGCCGCTGTTAAGCGAGGCAGCGCTGCACGCACTCTCCCGAGCGGCTGGGCACGACGCAGTGTCTCAACGCCACACAGACCGACTGCGCCATGCGGCTGGCAAACACACTCCAGACCTGATCCGGCAACGCGCGGGCCGGCCACTCGCGGCGCCAGATGCGGTGGTGCGCCCGGCAAGCGCGGCCGCGATCCCTCAGATACTTGCGGCGTGTGTCGCCCATGACATCGCCGTTGTGCCGTTCGGCGGAGGCACAAGCGTCGTCGGCGGTGTTGCACCGCTCAGGGGTGCACATGCCGCAGTCATCGCGCTCGACCTGACCTCGCTCGACGCCCTCCTCGAGCTGCGCGAGACCGACCGCACGGCGACGTTCGAAGCGGGGATCCGAGGGCCCGCCCTCGAGCGCGCCCTCGCCGCCCGCGGTTTCACGCTCGGGCACCTGCCGCAGTCCCACCAACAAGCGACGCTCGGAGGGTACGTGGCCACCCGCTCTGCTGGGCAAGCCTCAACGGGATACGGCGCGATTGCCGATTTGGTCACTGCGCTGCGGATCGAAACGCCCAGTGGACCGCTTGTTCTCGGGGGCGCGGGCCCGCCTCAGCGGCCGGCCCAGATCTGCGCCAGCTCGTGATCGGCAGTGAGGGCACACTCGGAGTCATCACGGAGGTGACCGTGGCGATCCGACCCCGTCCCAGCCGTCGGGCGTACGGTTCCTGGGCCTTCCCGTCGTTCGCGGCCGGGGCTGAGGCAGTGCGAGCCCTCACCCAAGATGGTGAGCGAGGAGATCTCCCCGAAGTCTGTCGCCTGAGCGACGAAGAAGAGACCGAGCTTACGCTTGCCCAATCGAGCGGCGCCGCCACACACGCGCTCCGGCGCTGGCTTGGGGTGCGTGGGATCCATGCTCCGGCGCTGCTGCTCGGTGTGTGGGAGGGGAGCGACGGGCGAGTGCGACGCCGTCGCAGTCGCGCGGCCAAGATCCTGCGCAGCCACGGCGGTGTGCCGACAACCGGGATCCCCGCAGCAGCCTGGGACACCGGAAGATTCAGCGCTCCACGGTTGCGGGATGAACTCTTAGCGGTTGGCGTGTGTGTTGACACGCTCGAGACCGCGGCGAGGTGGTCCCGGCTTGACGACACCCACCGGGCAGTGGCGACCGCGATCCGCGAGGCGCTTGCGTGCGGGAAGGATCTGCCGTGTGCGGTGCAAGGCCATGTATCCCATGTGTACCGTGACGGGGCTTCGCTCTACTTCACGTTCATCGCGGCGGCCGAAGCCGACCCCATCGCGCAATACGAGCGGGTGAAGCGGGCCGCGAACGCCGCGATCCTCGCCCAGGGGGCCACCATTACGCACCACCACGCCGTCGGCACCGAGCACGCGGAACTGCTGCCCGACGAAGTTGGGCCACTCGGGGTGCGCCTGATTACCGCGATGCGGGCCGAAGTCGACCCGACCGGGATCATGAACCCGGGCAAACTGACCGGCTCGCCGACGAAAGGATAGTGTGCCCGCATGCCAAGGAATCGAACTGAACAGCCCGTGATGCGCGGCGCCACCGTGCTGATCACTGGTGCCGCACGCGGCATGGGGGAACTGTATGCCAGGCGGGCCGCCAAAGAAGGGGCCGCCGCGATCGCACTGTGGGACATCGACGAGGCGCGCGCTGAGGCGCTCGCCGCAGAACTCAGATCAGGGCCAGCCGCCGTCCGCGGCCGCGCTGCGCCGAACGTGCGGGCGATCGTGGTGGATGTGTCGGATCGCGAGGCGGTGCGTGCGGCGGTGCAGCGCACCAGAGCTGAGCTGGGCGAACCCGACGTGCTCATCAACAACGCTGGAATTGTGCGCGGGGCACTGTTCTGGGAGCACGATCCAGAATCAGATATCGAACTCACCATGCGGATCAATGCGCTCGCACCCATGTGGATTGCGCGTGAAGTGCTGCCCGCGATGATCGCCGACAGATCGCGGCCCAAGCGGATCCTGAACATCGCCTCGGCCGCTGGCACGCTCGCGAACCCCCGGATGAGTGTTTACGCCTCATCAAAGTGGGCAATGATCGGCTGGAGTGAGTCCTTGCGACTCGAACTACGGGGAGAAGGACACGGCCACATCGCCGTGACCACGTTCTGCCCGAGCTACATTTCGACTGGAATGTTCGCGGGGGCACGCGGGCCGCTGCTCACCCCGATCATGACACCGCAGACAGCCGTTCGCGCAGCGTGGCGAGGGATGCTGCGCGGCACACCCATGGTGCTGCGGCCGTGGTCGGTGAAGCTCGCGATGGCCTTCCGCGGTGTGCTGCCGACGCGTGCGTGGGACGCAATAGGCGGGCGGGTGTTCCGCGTGTACTCCTCAATGGATCAGTTTGTGGGGCGCGGTTAGCGATCGTTAGCTCACGGCGGCGATACCCCGCTCGACGACGATTGCACTCCCGAGGCCCACCATCACGACGCCGCCGACGATACTCACGACACGCGCAGCGCGGGGACGACCGGTGAGCAGCGCGGCTGCACCGTGCGCGACGGCGAAATAGACACCGGCGCAGTTCGCGACGTGCACGGCCCCGAGTGTGAGCATTTGTGCTCCGACCGGCCAAGTAGCGGTGGTGCTCGTGAACTGGGGGAGCAAAGCGAGGAACAGGAGCAGCACCTTAGGGTTGAGTAGGCTGATCCCGATCCCCTTGGTGAAACGCCGCGAGCTGGCGCCGGGAGCCTCACCGTGTGGGGCGCTGACGCGCGACGCGTTCAGGGTCGTGGTGTTTGGTGAGGCGGAGGAGCGGAGCGCCGAAATGCCGAGCCAGATGAGATAGCTGCCTCCGGCTGCGCTCAGCAGCGTCATCGCGAGTTCAGAACTCGCAAGCGTGACGGCGAGCCCCGTCGCGACGACGCAGGCGGCGATGAGGTGCCCTGCGAGCATGCCAGCGACCGCGGGGAATACTCCGGAACGACTCGTGAGTCCAGAGGCGATGGCGTACGCCCAGTCGGCGCCGGGAATGATGACAAACACCATCGAGACGCCCCAAAAGGCGATGGTCAATCCAAAGTTCATGAGCCGCTTCCATCTTGCATTCCGGGATCTGCAAGGAGAATATGGGAAAAGAAGCGCAAGGTGCTGCATCATTGTTTGCGCTAGTGCGCATTATGGGGGAGAATATTTCCCATGGATGCACTCGACCGGGAGATTCTTTCTGCTTTGCAAGAAGATGGTCGGGCAACGATGACTGACGTGGCCTCGAAGGTGGGTCTGAGCCTGTCTGCGTGCCACCGTCGCTTTCGAGATCTTGAGGCGGCCGGCGTGATCCGCGGCTTCAGTGTCGAGCTCGATCTCGACCTGTTGGGGCTCCCATTCGAGGCGCTCGTGTTCGTGACGATGCGCGCAGGCGATGCGGGGATCGTTTCCGCGTTCGAAGAAGCGGTGGCACGAATCCCGAATGTCGTCCAAGCGCATCGCCTCTTCGGGGAGCCGGACTATCAACTCTTCGTTGCCGCGCGGTCGAAACAGCACTACCAGGAACTGTACGACGAGCGGCTCTCGCAGTTGCCTGGTGTGCGCCGACTGAACTCGACCCTTGTTATGAAGACCGTGGTGGAGCACCACGCGCCGGTGTAGCCCGGGACGAGAGATAGCGCGAACTGCTGGCCGGTCAGGTACAGGCGCAGATTTCCTGCAGCTTCGCTGGTACGCGAGCACCGGGGGAGTGAGCTCGTATGTGATCGCGGTATCGCACCTTCTGTGAGCGGTCGAGAGCGTGGCGCGGAGCAGCACACTCCGCGTCATTTTCCAGTTCCCACATTCGATCACAGAATCGACTGCGGTGCGGCGCATAGGATTGCCGCAAGGGTGCGGGCACCCGTCGCAGCACGACTCTCCGCGACGGCTTCGCAGGACGGGAAGGACCACCGGAATGGTTGCAGTACACGTGGGGATCGTGTGGAACCCCTCAAAGACAGAACGCGCGAAGCTTGCGGCTGCACTCCCGGACCCGGCACCCGAGACGGTGTCCTGGCATGAAACATCTGTGGAGGATCCGGGACGCGCGGCGACACAGGAGGCGCTCGATGCTGGGGCCACCGTCGTGCTGGCAGCCGGTGGGGACGGAACCGTTCGGGCGGTAGCCGAGCACCTCGCCGACACCGGAGCAGATGCCGAGCTCGGCGTGATTCCGCTCGGAACCGGCAACCTCCTGGCCCGCAACCTGGGCATCCCGCTCAATGACCTGCCCGCTGCGTTTGCACGTGCGCTCGACGGCGAGGCGAGCCCCCTCGATATCGGTTGGGCCGAGCTCACCCTTGAGTCCGGAGTCGAACGGTACGCGTTCGCCGTCATGGCGGGCTTCGGGATCGACGCACACATGATCACGGAAACCAACGATGACCTCAAAGATCGTGCTGGCTGGCTCGCGTACATTGAGTCGCTCGGTCGCGCAGTCTCCGCGAGTGCGGTGATTGGGGTCACGCTCACGCGGGAGCCGGGGCCCGACGCTGCCGAATCTGTTGCGGGCGCTGGTGCTGGATCCGCTGCTGGATCTGGTGCTACGGACCCAACACAGGAGCACGAGCAGGCGCACACGCTCATCATCGGCAATTGCGGCATGCTGCAGGGTGGGATCACGCTGCTGCCCGACGCCGATCCGACGGACGGCGAACTCGATCTCCTCGTGTTGCGGGCCGACGGCGTTGCCGGCTGGGCTGACACCCTGAGGAACATGGTGTGGGACAACGGTCTGAAACGCTTCCTGACCCGGAGCGATACGGCGGAGAGCAGCGGCAGCACCAGTCACGATCGCATCACTTCTCTGACGATCGAGCTTGATGAGCCACGTGTGTTCGAAGTCGATGGCGACGACCTCGGTCTCACCTCTCGGATCGTGATCAGCACTCAGGCCGGCGGGGTGCGGGTGCGCTAGCTGGACCGAAGCCGAGACGATCTGTGGGGCACACACAATGGCGCGGGAGTCCGCGATCGTGACGCGTGTCGAGCGCTCGGATGCACGGTAAAAGCGGGGCCGAAGTGATTGAGTGACTGCAGGGGTGCGGCAGGCATATGGGCTGCGATCTCTCCCGATCTCCGAGGCACCGAGGCATGGACTCATGGACTCATGGACTCATGTACGCATGCGCAATTGTCTGGCGCTGGGCACAGATCCCGGTAGCTCTGCTTCCCTCACACGCGTGATTCGCCGGTTCGGAGGTGCACTCAGGCGGCAAGACCTGCAGACGCAGGCGCTGGCGCGCAGCACGCGTCTACTTAATGTCGCGATTCGGTCTTTGACCTCACGGTGACCCATTCGCGAGGGGGTGCGCAGCACGTGGCCTGCCTGGACGCCCCCACTCAGCGGCGCGCCGAGGTGAGCGGCGGGAGCGCGGATGTGTCATGATCTGAGCCATGGGGTTCTTGGTGCACGGCGAACACGAGTATGAGTTTGATGATCGGGTGCTCGCGCACCTCAAGGTCGTGATCGGACAGAAACTCATGCGACACGAGGGGTTCTTCCTGAGCTGGTCGAAGACCCCGGACGAGGGCAGTGGCCGGATCTCGCTCTGGCTATCGCCTGCTTCGACCCTCGCCTTCCGGTTCGGCGGGAGCAAGCCGCCTGAGATCAACATGCTCTGGCTCAAAGTGCTGTCGGCTCGCTCGCACGCGTCCCGCGGCCTCGTCGTGATCACAGAGGACGAAGCCGAGAGCTTCGCGCGGAACAACCCGGATCTCCTCTAGCTAGGTCCGCGGGCGGGAAGCGAGCCCACGGAGCCCGTCGCTGACTGCGCCGTCGACGACTGCGCCAGCCGACGTCGACGCCCGCACACGTCGATGCCCGCACACGACAACGCCCGCACTGCTCGGCCGGAACCGGGCAATGCGGGCGCGTCACACGTGTCAGACCACGCGCGCAAAGTTACTGCGCGCGGCGCTTTCCGCCTGTGAGCAGGCCGAAGATCAACAGCACGATAATCGAGCCGCCAATTGCGAGCAGCCAGGTGGAGAGCGACCAAAACGCTCCGAGGTCGGCACCGAAGATCAAGCCGCCGAGCCAGCCGCCGAGCATTGCCCCGACGACACCGAGCAGAAGCGTCATAAACCAGCCACCACCGTGCTCTCCGGGAAGGATTGCCTTCGCAATCGCACCAGCGATCAATCCGAGTATCAGAAAAGCGATGAAACTCATGAGTCCCGCTCCTTTCGGCCGGGCGAACCTCGCCCAGCGTGACACCGAGACTAGTAGTGATTCCAAGCCAGCGGGAGGGGCTTGCGAACCCCACCATAGGTGCGGTAAGGCCTGATCAGGGCGTCTCGCGCCGGGGGCGAAGCTCCCAAGCTGATCAGGGAGACCGAGCAGCCGGCTCATCTCAGCAGAAGTGACCGCGGATTCTCCGACGGATCGCGGATCGCGGATCCCGGATCGCGGATCCCGAATCCCAAAACGCCAGGACGCTGCACGGTTGCCAGTTTTGTATCGCGCCGGCTGCGATCACCGTCTGATAGCTCGCGCGGCAAGATTCCCGCCCGTCGATCGCGTTGTCGAGGTGCACCACATACGCGGAGGTTCCGGCGATCGCACGCGCGATCGGCGCGAGCGACCCGATCGTGCGGAAACCGGAATCACCGCCGTGTATGCGAGCATGCGAGCGAATGGGGTGGGTGTAGACGCCCCGGGGCGCCAACTGGCCGAGCGGGATCTGCGTCGGCCAACTGCTCCGCCAGACACGCTGACAGCGTCACGTGGCCTTGTAGCCGGACTTTGCAGGGTGTGCTGCTCGAGCGCAGGTAAGGAGCGCGAAGTCTCGGAACAGTCCCACGTAGGGCTCAGCTGGTGAACGCGATGTTCTGTGGATCTGCCGGGTCGACCGCCACCCCATGGGTGGTTCCGGTGGCGTACCTTGCCAGGACCTGAGCGGCGACCATCTCGTGTCTACTCACGAGGTATGGTGTCTGCCCCGGGAGCGTTACCTCAACGTCGAGCTGGAACCAGGGGTTCCCCGAGATCTGCTCTCCGGTATCCACTGCGGCAAGGATCACGCTCGTCCCCGGGCGCCCCACGGCGATGATGCGGCGGAGCTCCTGACCATACGCGGCCAAGAGTTCGCGGTCCGCGTGCGTCTGTTCGCTCAGCTGGTCGGTGTTGGCGATCGTCGCCCGGGATCCGTCCGGATCCCCAGTACCCGTGGGCTGCTGCGCAGCGGGCGCTTGCTCGGCCTGCGCTTGTGCGGACTGAACTTGCTCGGCCTGCGCCTGGTCGTTCTGCGCTTGCTCGGCTTGCGCTTGGATGGCGAACTCAGCGGCCGCCGCACGGGCAGTTCCGCTCCCTCCGCGCACGTTGTTGTCCCGATCGAACAGCCCCATGGTGGTCTCCATCCCCGCCGCAGCGGTGATCCCGCCGCTACATCGCTCGGTTGCGTGCGATCAGCCTAACCGCGTGCAGCGGGGCCCGCGAGGAAAACCGGGTGGGAAGAAGCTGACCGGAGCTCACCGGAGCTCACCGGAGCTCACGCGGAGCTCACCGGAGCCCACTCGGTACCCGTCTCTCCCGCAGCACCCTCGGAGGCGGCGACGGCGACGGAGACGGAAACGGAGAAGGCGAAGGCGAAGGCCATGGCGATCGCGATGGCTACGGCAGCCGGGACCAATCGACGGCAGCTTCCGCGCCGCGTACGGTCTCAAACCACGTCGCAATACGCAGCAACCGGTCATCGCTCCCGATCGGGGCGGCAACCTGCAGGCCGATCGTGCGACCGTCCTCTTGGATTCCGGCGCCAATGGAGAGCGCAGGCTGGCCGGACATGTTGTACGGCGCGGTGAACGAGATGTGTCCCATGGTCTGCAGTGGATCCAGGATTGGCATCGGATCCTCTGCCGGGAACGCTGCAACCGGCGTGACCGGGGAAAGCACGAGGTCATATGGGGCGGTCGCTGCGCGCGTCAGGCGGGCCATCTCGTCCATCATCCCTCGGTTGCGCACGGTCTCTGCCGCCGAGAAGTCGGCGCCGGCCCTGCACCACTCAACGATGAACGGCAGCACCACTGCCTGTTCAGCCGGGGTCAGCGCCGAGTAGTCGGCGAAGGATCGGCTCCGCCAGAAAC
This sequence comes from Leucobacter luti, assembly GCF_019464495.1. Classification (NCBI taxonomy): domain Bacteria; kingdom Bacillati; phylum Actinomycetota; class Actinomycetes; order Micrococcales; family Microbacteriaceae; genus Leucobacter; species Leucobacter luti. The sequence continues at coordinate 3,326,457 of NZ_CP080492.1, forward strand.
CCACAATGCCGTCCAGCACCTCCGGTCCGATGAACGGGGCGAGCGGCTCGACAATGGCTCCCGCCTCTGCGAACAGCTCGGCAGCGTGCTCGATCGCGGCGCGAGTCTCAGGCTCAACGGGGAGGCCGGATCCTGCATCGAGCTGCAGCGCAACGCGCATCCCTGTGGGAGCGAGCGCCTCGGTCGACCACTCCATGCCGGCATAGGCGCGAGTCAGATAGTCGCGCGGATCCGGTTGCGCGATGACCGCCATCAGTCGCACGGAGTCGGCTGCGGTGCGCGTGAGCGGGCCTGCGGCGCGACCTGTGTACGGCACATCGAGTGGGATCAGTCCCTCGCTCGGTTTCAGCGCAGTGAGTCCCTGCCATGATCCCGGGAGCCGGATCGAGCCGCCGATGTCAGTGCCGACGTGCAGCGGACCATAGCCAGCCGCCGCGGCAGCTCCGGCACCCGCACTGGAGCCGCCGGAGGTGTGTGCGGGGTTGAGCCCGCCGCGGGTGATTCCGTGGAGGCTGGAAACTCCCGAGGAGAGCATGCCCCAGTCGGGCATCGTCGTCGAGCCAATGATGACGGCCCCAGCTTCGAGCAGCCTGTCGGTGGTCGGCGCGTTCTGCGCAGCCATTGGCGGGTTCGGGATCGCGGTGCCCGCGGGCTTGGGCTGGCCTGCGCGAGCAATGTTCTCCTTGACCGTGACCGGAACACCGTCGAGCGGTCCGCGCGCGCTCCCGGTCGCCCAGCGCTCCGTGGCAGCGTCCGCATCCGCGCGCACCTGCGCCGCATCGAAGAGATACAGTGCGTTGAGTTCGGGCTCACGTGCCTCGATCCGCGCAATGACGTCCTCAGCCACGGCGCGGGGCGTGAACGCGCCGGCCGCGTAGCCTGCCGCCAGCGCGCCCGCGTCGAGATCGGCGAGGCGCGGTTCGGTCGCGGATGCTGTGGGGGTGGCGGCGTGATCAGTCACGGCGGGATCCTTTCGAACAGTGAAGGGGAGAGCGGGTGAGCGAGGCCGCGCGCGGCAGCGCTCGATCAGAAGGCGTGCTGCAACTCCTGGCGCAGCGTCAGCGACGAGGCAATGAGGCGCTGCGTGTAGGGGTGCTGCGGGTCGCGATAGACCGATTCCGTGTCTCCGGCCTCCACAATTTCGCCGGATTGCATCACGATCACGGAATCACACAGGTGTCGCACGACGTTGAGATCATGCGAGACGAAGACGAGTGTGAGGCCATACTCATCAACAAGATCGGCGAGCAGATTCAGCACCTGGGCTCGCACCGAGACGTCGAGCGCGCTGACCGGCTCGTCTGCGACCACCACCTGCGGGCGGCAGATCAGGGCGCGCGCGATCGAGATTCGCTGTCGCTGACCGCCGGAGAACTGATGCGGGAAGCGCTCTGCGGCCGAGGCCGGAAGCCCGACCGCCTCAAGCATCTCCGCGACGAGCCGTGAGCGATCCGCTGCGGTCTCGTTTCTGCCGCGTACGAGCAGCGGCTCTGCGATGATCTGTTCCACCGTCATTCGCGGGTCGAGCGATCCCATCGGGTCCTGGAACACGATCTGTAGCTGCTGGCGCAGCTGGCGCAACTGACTCTCCTTCGCCCCGGCCACCTCATTGCCCGCGACGATGGCACTGCCGGAGGTCGGCTGGTCGAGTCCGGCCAGGATGCGTAGGAGGGTCGACTTGCCGGATCCCGACTCGCCGACCACGCCCAGCCTGCCACCGCGTGGCACCTCGAAAGAGATGCCTCTGAGGGCATACACCTCGGGGGCTGGCTTGAAGAGGCTCGTCTTGCTGCGGGTGTAGGTGCGCACCAGGTCAGTGACCTGCATGACGGGTTCGGCAACCCCGCAGCAGCACTTGGCTCAGCATCGCGCACCGCCGCGCCCGCCTCCGGCTCTCCAGCAGCTGCCCGAGCCGACGCCTCAGCGGCTGTCTGAGCAGCAGCCTCCGCCGCCGCACGCTCAGCTGCCGCAGCCTCAGCGGCGAGCTGCTCGCGGGTCGGCGGCACATACTCCTTGGCGCTGGCCACGGTGAACAATCGGCCATCGGCATCCGTCGCGTCGAGATCGCTGGCGGCAAGCAGCCCGCGAGTATACGGGTGTTGCGGCCGCGTGAACACCTCCTCAGTGGTGCCTTCCTCGACCACGATGCCGTCGTTCATGACGAGAACGCGCGTGCACATGTTCGCCACCACCGCGAGATCGTGGGTGATGAACAACAGTCCGGTGTTGCGCTGCTTCACAAGCTCGAGAATGAGATCGAGCACCTGGCGTTGCACCGTGACGTCGAGCGCAGTGGTCGGCTCATCGCACAGCAACAGGCCGGGGTCGTTTGCAAGCGCCATCGCGAGCATGACGCGCTGCCGCTGACCGCCCGACAGCTGATGCGGATAGGCTCGCGCGGCCTGACCCGGATCAGGCAGGTGCACCGCGTCGAGCATTTCGACGGCACGGCGGTTTGCCTCTGCACGATTCGGTGCAAGCTTGTGCTGCAACATGATCTCCGCTACCTGCGCACCGACCCGCATGAGCGGGTTGAGCGCGGTCAGGGGCTCCTGGAACACCATCGCCATGTCGCGGCCGCGGATCCGCATCAGATCGGATTCTGCTGCCGTCAGCAGGTTCCCGGTGGGAGCACCGGGGCGGCCTGTGTTGAGCTCGACGGAGCCCGTTGCGGAGACCCCAGCTGGGAGCAGGCCCAGCAGGGCGGTGGTGGTCATGGACTTGCCGGATCCGGATTCGCCGATCAGGCCGATCCGCTCTCCGTGAGCCATGTGAAGCGAGAAGTTGTGTACCAGGGCGCGATGCGGAGTGCGCACCGTCAGACCATCAACTGCGAGCAGCGGGCGGTCGCCGGTCTGGGGAGTGAGAGGTGAGGTCGTCATCAGCCGCGGTTTCCATTCAGCTTCGGGTCGAATCGGTCACGGAGGCCATCGCCGAGCAGGTTGAAGCCCATCACGGCGATCGCAATCGCGAGACCGGGGAAGATGGCGAGCAGCGGGTGCGTGCCGAGGAACTGCTGAGACTCCTGGAGCATGCGGCCCCACGATGGCGTCGGTGGCGGCGTGCCCAGGCCGAGGAAGCTCAGCCCAGCTTCAGCCAGCACGGCGAGTGCGAACGACACCGAGCACTGCACCACGACGATGCCCAGAATGTTCGGGAACACGTGCCTGAGAGCGATCCGGAACCGGGACTGGCTCGCCGCACGTGCCGCGAGCACGTATTCAGTGCTCATGACCTGCAGCGTGCCTGAGCGCGCAACGCGTGCGAAACCAGGGATCGTGGCGATCCCGATCGCGACCATCGCTGTGAGCGTCGACGCACCAAACACCGCGCTGAACATGATCGCGAGCAGCAGAGCGGGAAACGCGAGCGCGATATCCGAGGTTCGCATGATGACTTCTTCGATCCAGCCGCCGCGGATCCCGGCGAGGATCCCGAGTGGCGTGCCGATCAGGATAGCGATGCCAACGGAGACGATGCCGACGAAGAGGGTGATCCGCGCGCCGAACAGCATCGCGGAGAACACATCGCGTCCGTAGCGGTCGGTGCCCATCCAGTGGTCGCCGCTCGGGCCCTGCAATCGGTCCGCCGCGATCGCCTGCACAGGATCGTACGGCGTCCACACGAACGAGATGAGTGCGGCAGCGGTGACGAGACCAACCAGCACGAGGCCGATGATCAGCGTCGGAGAGAGCCGGCTCCGCTTGCGCGGAGCGCGCGGGGCGGAGATGGCGGTGGTGCGCGGTGCCTGCACCGGGGGCGTTGGAACGTTCTGCGTGGTCATGATTACGCGCTCTTTCGCATCCGGGGGTCAACGATTGTGTACAGCACGTCGACCACGAGGTTCAAGACCAGGGTGATGGCGACGAGCACCATCACGACGGACTGGACGGTGAGGAGATCTCGGTTGCCGACTGCGTCGAGCAGCATCGAGCCGAGACCGGGGATCACGAACACGCGCTCGATGACGACGGCGCCGATGATCAGGGCAGCAATCTGGACGCCGGTCACGGTGATGACCGGGATCGCCGCGTTGCGGAGGCCGTGCTTCACGAGAGCGCCCATTTTGCTGAGCCCCTTCGCGCGGGCCGTGCGGAGGTAGTCCTCGCTCATGATTTCGAGCACTGCCGAGCGCACGTAGCGCGTGAGGATCGCACCCTGCACGGAGGCGAGCGCGAGCACGGGAAGGATGAGGCGGCGCAGGAAGTCACCGAAGTCTTCGCCAGGTGGTGTCCAGCCGCTCGCGGGGAGCCATCCGAGCCCCACGGCAAAGATCAGTACGAGCAGGATCGCAGCCAGGAAGCCGGGGATCGCGACGCCAAGTTGGGAGCCGGCGCCGATGAGTACACCGGACAGATTGCGGTGTTTTACCGCGGCCCAGGTGCCGAGCGGGATCGCGATCGCGAGAGCGACGATCATCGCGGCGATCACGAGGATCAGACTGACCTGCAAGCGATCTGCGACGAGCGGGCTGATGTCGGTGCGTGTGACGTAGGAAACGCCGAAGTCACCGCGCAGCAAGCCGCCTGCCCAGTCGAAGTACTGCACGATCAGCGGGCGATCCGTGCCGAACTCCTTTCGGGTCTGCTCAAGCAGCTCAGGAGTGGCATTGACGCCGAGCGCGATCTGCGCCGGATCCCCAGGGATCAGGCGCATAAAGAGGAACACGACGACGGTCGCGACCAGATAGGTCACCGCGAAGCGGGCGAGGTTAATCAAAATCCGTATGGCCATGCGTGGTCCTCGGGGTGTGAGACGGGCAGTGCGGGCGCGGGCCAGTCAGGCCCGCGCCTGCGTGATGCAGGAGGGGTGTGGCCCCGTTACTTCCAGCTCAGCTGGGTGAGGTTGAGCGCTTCAATGATCGCGTTTTCCGGCAGACCCTGCAGCTCGGCCTTGGAGACCGTGATGTTCGGGAACAGGAACAGCACGCCGGTGGCGGCGTCGTCGACGATCTGCTGGGCAACCTGCTTCATGCCTGAGACGTAGCCCGCCTCATCAGCGGCGTCAGCCTCAGCGGCGATCGGTGCGATCTTCGTGTTGTCGTACCCGATGTAGTAGTTCGGGTCGTTGAACACCGTGAGCAGGTCGCGGGCCTCGGTCGCGAGCACCGTGGTCATCTGGTAGTTGTGGTTGGTGAAGACCTCGTCGAGCCAGACTGCGGGGAACTCGGAGCTCTTGATCGTGGCAGTGATCCCGACGTCCTTGAGCTGCGAGACGACGATCTCGGAGACGGCCTGTGCGTAGGGGCGAGTCGGTACGGTGTACTCGATGCTCAGGTTCTCCTGGCCTGCCTCCTTGAGGAGCTCCTTGGCCTTCTCCGGGTCGTACGGGTACTTGTCATTGAGATCCTCGTAGTACGGATCCGTGGGGGTTGCGTAGGTCGCGACGAGTGAACCGTAGCCGTTCCACGCGGTGTCGAGGATTGCCTGCTTATCGAGCGCGTAGAGCACGGCCTGGCGCACGCGGACATCATCAAACGGTGCGGCCTTGTTGTTGAGCGAGAGAGACACTTCGCCGCTGGAGGTGCCAGTGGTGACGGTGTACTTGTCGTCTGACTCGAAGGTGTCGAGCAGCTCAGGCGCCTGCAGGTTGACGATCGCGTCGATGTCCCCGGTTCGCAGCGCGTTGGTGGTCGCGGTCGCGTCAGCGAAGTACTTCAGCGTGACGGACTCGACGCCCGGTGCCTCACCCCAGTAGTCGTCGCGGGTATCGAGCACGATCTTGTCGTTCGCGGTGAACGTCTCGACGGCATACGGGCCCGTGCCGACGGGCGCGTTCGCGAGGTCCGCGATGCCATCGGGGGAGAAGATAGCGCCAACCGGCGTCGCGAGGCTGAACAGCCAGGCGTTCGACGGCTGCGTGAGCGTCACGGCAACCTCGGTGTCTGAGATCACGTCGACGCTCGCGACGACGTCCATCTTCGACTTGAGGCTGGAGACCCAGTCGGTCTTGACTCGGTCGAAGCTGAACTTGACGTCGTCGGCGGTGAACTCGTCGCCGTTCGAGAAGGTGACTCCCTCTTCGAGGGTGAAGGTGTAGGTCTTGCGATCGTCGCTGACCTTCCAGCTCTTGGCCAGCAGTGGCTGGATCTCACCCGACTGGTCGAGCTGCACGAGGCCTTCGTAGACGTTCGACATCATGGCCTGCGGGATTGCGGATCCTGCGGTCGTGGTGAAGTCGAGGTTCACGGGGGCGCCGGTGAGCGCGATCGTCGCGGTGGTCGGCGTCGATCCGGACCCTGCATCGCCGCTGCCGGCGGAGCCCGCGGAGCAGCCCGCAAGGGCGAGGGTACCGGCGGCGATGAGGGCCGCGGTGAGGGTCAGGGAATTCCTGCGTCGCATCGTTGCTTCCTGTTCGGGGTAGGGCGTTGGCGCTAGTGCCTCGGCTCGTTCATTCTGTGGGGACGGGCGGGGTGTGCTCGTCTCCGTGACCGGGGGGTGCTGTGACACCTTCCTGTAATCATCCTTGATATTTCGTTCCGAATCACGGGGTTCGAACCAGGATACATGGTAAGGCCACTTAATGGGGCACTAGACTGTGGTCAATTCCGGCCCGGGATGGGACGGGGCGCTCGCGTCCACCAACAGTAGGAAAGACCCTCAGTTGACGAACACCCATAGCTTTTCGCCTGCGGTGCCTGTGCACACGTACCAGCGCATCGTCGAGCAAATCGAACAGGCGATCCTCTCAGGAGACATCCCCATCGGCTCACAGCTCGCCAGTGAGCGCGACCTCATGGTGCAGTTCAGTGTGAGCAGACCGACGGTGCGAGAAGCGCTCCGGGTGCTGCAATCGATGGGGCTCATCGAGTCGAAGCCGGGCACGCGCGGCGGCCCACTCGTGCTCGCACCGTCGTCGAAGACGCTCGGGCGTTCCTTCCGCACCATGATCGGCACAGACGCGCTGAGTGTGGCCGAACTGGTGCAGTATCGCGTGATCCTTGAAGGTTCAGCGTCGAAGCTGGCCGCGCAGCGGCACACGGCGGCGCAACTGGAGCGTATGCGCGCGGCCGTTCAGCGAATGCAGGCGGAAGCCGAGACGAACGACGCTGACTTCGCGTCCGCCGACCTCGAGTTCCACGAGGCCGTGTGGGCTGCCAGCGGAAACCAGATCCTGGAAATGAGCGGGCAGGCCGTCTCCGGGGTACTGCGCGGCATGATGCAGCGCGACGCTGAAGGCGAGCACCACGACAACCGCGTGAAGCTCGCCTCGGCGCAGATCGACCGGGGGCTCTTTGACGCGATCAGTGCGCGGGATGCGCAGACCGCGGGAAGAATAGCGCGCGGCGCTGTCGCCGAGCGATTTGGCCCTCTGCTCGAAGCCGCGGATCGTGCGGCGCTCGAATTGCTCGCGGAGTAGCTGCCGGCCTCTGTGTGGTGAGCACTACCCCTGCGGGGTGGCCGCAGCTCACTTGGGGAGCCATCGGCTCCTACGAGGTGACCGCAGTTCCTCCGGTGATCCTCGGCTCCTGCGGGGAGTATCGGGGCTGCGGCGCTAGGAGCGACAGTTGGTGCACTTGCCTGCTTCGTTCATGAGGTAGCGGCACACAGGGCAGGGCTTGCGGAGCCACGAGGACTCGGCGAGGCGGCCGCCACGAGCTCGGCGCGGCGTGCCGGCGCTGCCGGGTGTCGGCTGCCCATGTTCAGGCAACCACACCCACCAGGTGCCAGGACGGGTCTCGCTCTCGTACGCCACCTTGGCGTCGGTCATGCGGAGTGCTTCGGCCTCGGAGGTGTAGCCGCCGATGTACCCGCGGTACAGGCGAATGTCCGGCTGCTTGTTTGCGCGTGTGATCTTCACGTAGGAGACGAGCTCGGTGATGTCGAGACGCTCAACCTGATCGAGTGCAGCAACGATGAAGTCCCGGTTCTCGACCGGAATGCGCCGCTCGCGAAACATATCGCTGTACGAAGTGAAACTGCGACGTGTGGGGGCAGTGGTGCTCAAGTGGTCGTTCCGATCCTGGCAGCGGGGCCGCCGTACTGAGAGAGAAAGTGCTGCGGGTTGTTCCGAGAGCCCGTGTGAATGCGCGTGTGGCGGTTCGCGGCAAGGCGAGATCCCGCGTGGTGCGGGAGTCGGCTGCGCAGCTTGTCCCGTGAATGAGGTGAAGTGGGCGGTCGGTGATCTGCTGATGTGATCTGCCCTGCTGGCGAATCCTTCTGCTCATCATAGCTCGGCCGCTTGCGCGCGGGATGTTCGCGCCGTGTTCGGCCACGAGGGAACGGGGCTCCCACGAGGGAGCGGGGTTCTTCCCGTGATTGAGGCATGCCGTCGTGACAACCCCATTCCCTCGTCGCGCGGGGGTCTGCTAGGCGGCGCGGGGGCGGCGAGCCGCGACGACGGCGAGCACGCCACAGGCCGCGGCCGCGGCGAGTGCAAACGCGAACACGGCTGGCGCGAGTCCGATCCGCTCGGTGAGGAATCCGAGGGTGAGCACGGGGATGGCGCTGCCGAGATAGGTCACGGTGTAGATCGCGCTCACTGTTGAGGCGTGGTGTGCCGGATCAACCGCCGCGGTCGCCGCGGTGAACGCCGCCTGGAACGCGATCCCCTGGCCGATACCAGCGAGGAGGCTCGCGGCGATCAAGAGCGCGGGGCTGCCGAGTGGACCCGCGGCTGCGAGCCCGAGCAAGGCGAGAGCGAGCGTGCCGAGGCCGACGGGGAGCCGCCAGGCGCCGGTGAGGGGAGAAGCTGTGTGAGCGCAGAGGCGCCCAGCGTAAGTGCAGCGAGCAGGCCAATCAGTGGCCTCGAATCAGTGTGCACGATGCTCGCGAAGTGCGAGGGCGCGAGCGAGAGGCAGAAGCCAAACACCGTAAAGCTGAGGAAGCCGGTAGCAGCCGCAATCCGGAATGCGCGGAGCGCAGCGGGTGACTGCCGGCCACTGCGGCGATCCGAACGGTCAAGTCGCGGAGGCGCATCAGCGAGCGCGATCGAGGACGGCAACCGTACCGGGCGGCACAGTTCGTGCGGCGCGAGCAGCAGGATGGCGGGGATCAGGGCGAGCAGGGCGGTGGCGAGCGACACGAACGGGGTCACCAGCGGGGCGCTGCCCTGAGAGAGTAGTCCGCCGATCACCGGTCCCGCAGCAACCCCGCCCGAACTGGCCAAGAGAGTGAGACGGCCCACGAGTGCCGGGCGACCAGGGAGCAGCGCGCGCAATGCGCCGGACGCGGTGCCGGTAGCGCAGGCAATGGCAGCGCCCTGGGCGGCACGTGCGACGCAGAACCAGCCGAGATCGGGGGCGAACGCGAGGCCGGCGGTGCCGAGCGCGGTCACAGCGAGCGCGGTCACGAGCACGGTGCGGCGATTTACGGTGTCGGCGAAGCGCCGGAAGATGAGGAGCCCAACAATGAGGCTGAGTACATAGCTCGAAAAAGCGAGCGTCGTGCCGAGTGCCGTGATCCCGAGCCGCTGTTCGAGGAGCGGAAACAGGGGAGTGGCGAGGTTCGCGCTGACGAGCAGAGTGAACAGTGTCAGGGCGGTCAGTGCGATGCGTATCCGGGGGCGAACCTGGGTGGGGTCAACCGGGGCAACAACGGGGCGCGCGTGGGTACGAGCGACGCTCATGGCGTTCTCCTTGGTATGGGCGTGCCCTTGTGGGGCGTGTCCTGCCGCGCTCGCCGGGTGTGGCGGTTGCGGTGATCTAACGAGTATACGAAACGCACTGACCGCGTCCTGCATCACAATGTATTGAGGGTTGCGCGAATCGTGCAAGCGCATTCATCCGAGTTGTGCAATATGATCAATTTGACTCGATACTAACCAGCAGAAAGCGGGCAAAATGAGTGCTCTTGATGCAACGGATCGTCGGATCCTGCGTGAACTTGACGCGGACGCCCGGATGCCGACCGCGATGATCGCGCACCGGCTCGGGCTTGCCCGTGGCACGGTTCAGGCCCGCCTCGAGAAGCTCTCCGCCTCCGGAGCGCTCCGACTGCACAGCGCGAGGGTGTCTCCGGCGGCGCTTGGCAGGCCGGTCGGTGCCAGCGTGCAGGTGGAGCTTGATCAGCACCTGATCGCCGAAGCGATCACTGCGCTCGCGAACATCCCGGAGGTGCTCGAGTGCTTCGCTCCAGCGGGCAGCACTGACCTGCTGCTCAGAGTGGTGGCACAAAGCCCGGACGATCTCTACCGGGTCAGCGAGGAGATCCGGCTCTGCCCCGGCATTAATCGCACCTCAACGAGCCTGTTCCTGCGCGAGGTGATTCCGTATCGAGTCACCGGACTGCTCGCCGAAGAGTAGTTCGTGGGGCCTGCCGAGCTCGCGCAGGAGATTCGAGCTCACACGGGGCGGAGCGCCGAAACGATCCTGTATGGGCTCGGATCTCCTGCGCGAGTTCGAGTGCTGGGTGCGGCACACGAGGTGAAGTGGGCAAGCAGGATCAGGATCAGGATCAGGATCAGTGTGACCAGGTTCGGCAGCTCAGGGGCTTGGTGGCTCGGCGACTTGGCAGCGTGCCGCAACTGAGCCCGGCTCGGTGGGGCCTTGAGGGGGCTCGCAATGCCCAGCTCAGTACGGCTCAGTCAGTCTGGACCCAGTTGGCCACGCAAGCACGGTCTAGCCAAGCCAAGCCCGGCCAAGCCCGGCCAAGCCCGGCCAAGCCCAGCCCGGCCCAGCAGCGCCCAGCCCGGCCCAGCAGCGCCCAGCCAAGTCCAGCAGTGCCCGTCCCGCTCGGCGGTGCGAGAGCCGGCGGCTACTCCACGCGCGAGCGGTCGACGACGCGACCGCCGCCGAACGCGATCCCGCGCAGGAATCCAGTGCCCCAACTCAGATGCATCGTCACGAGGGTCACCGCGGTGAGGAGCCGGTCACGGAGCCCCCGCTGCTCAGGGATTCGAATGACGGCCAGCAGGATCCCCGCGACGTAGAGTGCGGCAGGCACGAGCAGCACGGGCCACGCAGAGGCCCACGGCAGCACTCCAGCGCAGAGCAGCACGAGGGAGGCCAGGCTCACGGCGAGTCCCAAGACGAGCGCGCCAGGCGCGAAGAATCGCCAGGGGTTTGCGCGGCCATACTTGCGCACGAGCACAGCGCGCCAGGTGCCGGTCGCGAAGAACTGCCGGGCCAGATCGGCAAAGCTTGCTCGCGGCCAGTACGTCACCTGGAGCGCTGGATCGAACCACACGGTGAATCCCGCACGCCTGAGCCGGAGGTTGAGTTCCCAGTCTTCGCCACGCAGAATAGCGCGATCGTAGCCGCCCACCGCCGCAACAGCTTCGCGGCGGAACACGCCGAGATACGCTGACTCGGCAGGCCCCGGGGTGCCATCGCCGTGGTAGGTGCCGCCGCCCAGCCCGAACGGGCTGTTGTATGAGCGCGCGATGGCGCGTTGCACGTCACCGCGACCGGCGGCGCGCATGATCCCGCCAACGTTTGCAATGCCGGGTAGGTCGCTGCGCTGGAGGGCCGCAACAGCGAGCGTGGTGTAGTCCGGGGTCAGTTCCGAGTGCGCGTCGACGCGGACGATCACGGGGTGCGTGCTCGCCGCGATGGCGTGGTTCAAGCCAGCCGGGATATCCCGCTCTGGGTTGTCCACGAGTCGCACCCGTTGGTCCGTAGCCGCCAGTCGCTCAGCGATCTCGGTGGTGCCGTCACTGGACTCGGCGAGCGCAAGGATGATCTCCTTTGCGCCAGGGTACTCCTGAGCGAGGATCGTGTGCACGGCCGATTCGAGGAACTCAGCCTCGTTGAGGACAGGCATAACGTAGCTCACGGCTGGCCGTGCGGAGAGAGGGGGGAGCTGCACGAACCGATCTTCCCACACCCTCACCGGGAGTTCCGGAGTGAGCGACGGTATCCTGGGGGGATGCAACTGGCGAAGGATACGAAGCGCGCGGTGCGCCTGGCGAAACGCGTGCTCAAGGGACGCCGTGCGTTCTTCGAGCTGCGGGCGCAGCTTGCGGATCGTGGGCCGCTGCCCCAACAGCACTATCGAGTGGGTATCTATTTTGCCGATAGTGACGTGAACATCTATCAGATGCGGCAGTGGTATGCCCCGTTGCAGGAGCTTTCGAAGACGCGTCCCGTGCTCGTGCTTGCGCGCAATGCCGCGGGTGCGCTCCAGCTCATGGGAGAGAGTGGCCTCGACGTCGCCTTCGTTCCGAAGGTCACCGACCTGGAGCGAGTGATCGAGGAGCAGCAGCTCGACGTCATCCTCTACGTGAACCAGAACACGCGCAATTTCCAGATGATGCGCTATGGCCATCGCTGGCATGTCTTCGTGAATCACGGTGAGAGCGACAAGATGTACATGACCAGCAATCAGCACAAAGCGTATGACTACGCGCTGGTGGCCGGTGATGCGGCGAAGGCGAGGCTGAAGGCTGCCCTCTGGGATTACGACGTCGATACACGCACGATCGCGATCGGCCGCCCGCAGGCAGACCATCTGAGCGGAACGCCTCCGTTTTCCCCTGACGAACGCACGGTGGTGTTCTACGCGCCCACTTGGGAGGGAGACCGCCCGGCTGCCAGTTACGGGTCCGTCGCCTCCCATGGGGAACGGCTTATCGGGGCGCTGCTTGCCACGGGGCGGCACCGTGTCGTCTACCGTCCGCACCCGCGCAGCGGAGTGGTGGACGCCGAGTTCGGCGCGGCAAACGCACGAATCATTGCGGCTATCGCTGAGGCGAATCGCGCCGATCCGAGTGCGCAGCACGTCTACGATGAATCTCCGGTGCTCGGCTGGCAGTTGAGCCTGCCCGACCTCGCCATCTGTGATATTTCGGCGATGGTGTATGACCGACTTGCTACGGGAAAACCCTTGATAGTGACGCAGCCGGTCGCTCCGGAAGCGGCAGTTGACGAGGGCGGATATTTGAGCGTGTGTGAGTGGCTCACGACCGATGATCTGAGCAATGTCGTGGCTGTCACCGATCGCGTGATCAAAGACGAGGCCGCGCGAGAGCGGCTCGGCGTCTGGTCGGGTCGATACTTCGGAGACACTTCGCCTGGCGCACCGACCCGCAGGTTCCACGAAGCGATCGACGAACTGATTGCTCGCGCCGATACGTGGCGCCAGATCGACGCAGCGCAGTAGCCGGGTCGCTCCCGCACAGGGGAGCCGCTGTCAGGGCAGTGCGTGGATCAGGAAACTCCTCTGGCGCAGGAGACTTCTCTGAGCCGGGAGTTCTGCTCGGATCAGGAAGCCCCTCCGGATCAGGAGCCTTGCCGGGGCAGAAGCCCCTCTGGATCAGGAGCCCTGCCCGGACGAGGAAACCAGACCGGATCAGGGGCCAGACCGGATCGGGAAACCAGACCGGATCAAGAACCTGCCCAGCTCAGGGGACCCCTCCGGGTCGGCAAACCCCTCCGGTTCAGAAACCCCTCCGGATCAAAAGCCCCTCCCGATCCGGAACCCTGTCTGGATCAGATTCGCGGCCCGGCTCGGACACCCCGCGCCGGGAGCGCCATCCGGGGAGCGCCATCCGGGGAGCGTCAACCCCGGAAGCGCTACCCTGCGAGATGAGCGCCTGGGTGGCGCAGCACCTCAGACGCCGCAGCGATACCAGCACGTGCGGCTGCCTCGAACGCTGCGCCGCTGACGTACGCCACGAGAAACCCGGCAGCGAAGTGATCCCCCGCCCCCGTGGTGTCGGTCACCTCGGAAATAGCGGGCACCGGCACTTCGACCTGACCACCCGCTGAGCTGATGACAACCGGTGCGTTGCCGTGCTTTACAACAACGGTGCGCCCAGGCGGAGGATGCGCCCCCTCGAGCGCAAGCAGTGCGGCTTCATCGTCATTTGCGAACACGAGCTGCGGCCCGATTTCGTCGAGGATTGTGTGCACTCGATCTGCGCCGAGCCAGGTGATGAGCCCGGCAGATGAGACGTCGACGCTTACGGGAACCCCGCGCACTGCGGCTTCGGCGCAGAGCGCGCGGAATACGGCGGCTTCTCGGGGGGTCTCGAAGCCGTAGAGCGGCAGATGGAGCCAGGCGACCTCATCGAGCCAGGCTGGATCGAAGGGCTCGATCTCCTTCGCTGTGGCCCGATCGGGCAGCATCGTGCGCTCGCCTTCTCGGTCAATCAGGATCACGATCGTGCCGGTCGAGCCACCCCGCTGAGCGAGAGTTTCCACACCGGCGCGGCCCAGATCCGAGACCAATCGCTCGCCGACCCCGTCGTCGCCGACGCGGGTGAGGAGCCGCGGCTGTCCGCCGTGTGACGCAATGGCGGTCGCGACATTGGCCGCGCTGCCGCCGCGCACTCGGAAGATCTTTGAACGCGTGTCTGTTCCGTGAGCGATGTCGTCATTCGCCCACACAACGATGTCCTCGACGAGATCTCCTGCGACGGCGATCATCGGCGCGGCGCTCATCGCGCTGACGCGCCGGCTGTGCTTGAAGCTTCTGTCGCATTTGGCCCGCTCAGGGCCTGGAGTGCGAGCGCCACTTGGGCTCCGAGATCCACATTCCCGCGGTACGCGACGAGGTTTGCCGCCATGCTTTCGCCACCGGTCGATTTCGTGAAGTAGTCGAGCAAGAACGGTGTTGAATCGTGGCCGTGCACACCCTGCGAGTCGGCAGCCGCGAGGGCTTCGGCGAGCACTCGGTCGTGCAACTCAGGCGACAACTGCAGTTCCGCAGACACGGGATTCGCCACGAGTAGCGTCGAGCGCACGCCGAGTGCATCGCGGGCGGTGGCGATCCGTGCCACCTCGTCTGGGCTGCCGACAGCGTACTCGATGTCGAAGCCAGAATCCGCAACGTAGAATCCGGGGTAATCGGTGGTGCCATACCCGACCACCGAAAGTCCCAGTGTCTCCAGCCGTTCGAGGGTGAGCCCGATGTCGAGAATCGATTTCACGCCGGCACTCACGACGACGAGTGGGAGTTCGGCGAGCGCGCCGAGATCAGCCGACTCGTCGAAGGTGTGTGCTGCACCTCGGTGCACTCCGCCCAGGCCGCCGGTGGAGAACACGCGCACTCCGGCCTGCACCGCGAGATAGGCGGTTGCCGCAACGGTGGTGCCGGCGCTCAATCCCTTTGCCATTGCGATCGGCACGTCGCGCAGACTCGCCTTCACTGCGCGGTCGTCGCGAGACAGCGCGACCAGCTCGTCGGTCGAGAGCCCGACGGTCGGGACGCCGTCGACGAGACCGATTGTGGCGGGGATGACGCCGGCTGCTCGGACGCGCTCCTCGGTCTCCAGCGCGAGTTCCTCGTTCGCCGGTCGAGGGAGTCCGTGTGTGAGGATCGTGGACTCGAGTGCCAGCACCGGGCGCCCATCGCGCACCGCATCGCGGACCTCAGTGGAAACTTGTACGGCTTGTGTCATCTTGATTGCCCTCCATCGCGCAGTTGTTCAAGAGACCTCACTCTAGGGAGCGCACTGGTCTGGAAGCAAGCACGATTTTTCGCGCAATAAATGTCTCGGTTCGGTAACGGAGATTGACGTGGGGCGCTCATGGGTATTCACTCTCCCCAACGACGAAACCCGGGTAACACGCTCGGCGTCACGATGAAGTGGTGAGGTGGGTGCGCTATGGCTGGTCGCGTTGACGTCGCTCGCCTCGCCGGTGTGAGCCCAGCCGTGGTGTCCTATGTGCTCAACGGTTCGCACCCGGTGGCAGCCGGAACCCGTGAACGCGTCGTTGCGGCGATCGACGAGCTCGGGTACCGACCCAACGCGCTGGCCCGGAGCCTAGCGACGGCTCGCACACACACGCTTGGCCTGCTGCTCCCGGAGTCGGCGAACCCCTATTTTGCGAGGTTGTCCTCCGCGATTGAGGATGCGGCATTTGATGCAGGTTTCGCCGTGCTGCTCGGCAACGGGAGCGACAACGCAGCCCGCGAACTGGGCTATATTCGAGCGTTCCTCGATCGGCGTGTTGATGGCATCATCGCGGTACCCGGTGGGGAGTTTTTGGAAGGGTGGCGCGAGCTCGAATCAGCGCGGGTCCCCGCGGTGTCGCTTGACCGCCTGCAGCAGGGAATCAACCTCCCCTCAGTCGTGGTCGATAACACCGGCGGCGCGAGTGCGGCGACCGCACACCTCATCGACCACGGACGCACACGCATCGCGTGTATTACCGGCATCGCCGAGGTGTCGTCGGCGCAAGAGCGTATGCTCGGCTGGCGCGAGACACTTGTGGCGGCGGGCCTGCCTGCCGCAGAGCATCGGCTCGCGCGTGCTGACTTCAGTGTTGAAGCCGGGCACTCGGCCACGCTCGCGCTGCTAGCGCGTGATCCGGAGATCGACGCGATATTTGCAGGCTCCGATACGCAGGCAGTGGGGGTGCTCCGGGCACTTGCCGACCTGGGGCTTCGTGCTGGCCAAGACGTCGCAATCGTGAGTTTCGACGGCACGCCGCTCAGCGACTACACCACTCCGCGTCTCACTACGATGGCGCAGCCGTATGCGGAAATCGCCACCGAAGTGGTGCGCATGTTGCTGAATCTCATCGAGGATCCGCATCAGGAGCGCAGCGCACTGCACCGTGTGCTGCACACCACGCTGATCCCGCGCGATACCTGCGGCTGCGGCCCAGCGGCCAGCGCGCCGCAGCACGCGCCGCCTGCGTAGCGCTCACGCATCACCGAAACACACACGCAGTGAAGGAAATGGAACCGAAGGAGTTTCTATGAACAAGCACATCTATGGAGCCGTGGCGCTTGCCGCGGTCGCAGCGCTCGCGCTGAGCGGCTGCAGCGCGTCCGGGGGAAGCGACGCCGGGGGTGGCGGTGACAAGGAATCGTACGCGGTCGCCAACGTCGTCAACGGCAACCTGGGGGACCAGGGCTTCTTTGACGACTCCGAGACAGGCATGACCACTCTGAAGGAGCAGGGCGTCACCACGAAGACACTGCAGGCCGATGCGAACAACCAGTCGCAGTGGAAGGCCAACGTGGAATCCGTCTCCACCGGTAAGTACGACGTCGTTGTCGTGGGCACCTGGCAGATGAACGATATTCTCGCCGACGCGGCAAAGAAGTACCCGAAGCAGCACTATGTGATCTACGACTCCATGGTCGAGGGCGACAATATTGCGTCAATTCTGTACGCACAGAACGAGGGGTCATTCCTCGCAGGCGTGCTCGCTGCTACCACGGTGAAGAACCAGACCGGCCTCGCTGCAGGCGCCAAGAACGTCGGTGTGGTGGGCGGCCAGGACGCTGTACCGATCACCGAGTTCGTCGCTGGCTTCGAGGCTGGTGTCAAAGCGGTTGATCCGGAGATGGAAGTCCAGAAGGCGTTCGTCGGGGATTATGTGAACTCGACGAAGGCGTACGATCAGGCCACGGCGATGTACCAGAAGGGCGCTGGCGTGGTGTACACCGTTGCTGGCCAGGCTGGGCTTGGTGCGTTGAAGGCAGCGAAGGAGTCGAATAAGTTCGCGATCGGCGTCGATAGCAACCAGAACCAGATCCAGCCGGGCCACATTCTGGCCTCGATGCGTAAGTTCATCGGCAACTCGATCGTGACCGCGGTCGACGCCGACCAGAATGGCGAGCTGAAGTACGGCGAGACGGCAACCTACAACCTCGAAAACGATGGCGTTGGCCTTGATTTTGAGAACAATGATGACCTGGTGCCAGAGGACGTCATGAAGTCCGTTGAGGACTACAAGGCGAAGATCATCTCGGGCGAGATCACGGTCCCCACCGAGTAATCCGTCGTGCGTGGGGTGCGGCCGTTCGCCGGTCGCACCCCACCCCTGAGCTTTCAACTGGAAGGAAGCCGCTGTGTCAGAGCCGACACCGATTCTCGAGTTGCGCGGAATCACCAAGACCTTTGGCGACAAAGTCGCGAATGAGGACATCTCCCTCTCGTTCCTGCCCGGTCGCGTCCACGCCATCGTTGGCGAGAACGGTGCGGGCAAGACCACGCTCGTGAACATGATTTCGGGCAATCTGCAGCCCGACCTCGGCACCATCTTCTTCGAAGGTGCCGAAGCCACCGTTGAGAATCCGAACCGTGCGGACGAGCTGGGGATTGGCATGGTGCATCAGCACTTCAAGCTGGTTCCATCGCTCACCGTCGCGGCCAACATCTTCTTGGGCAAAGAGCTCACGACGGGCATGGGCCGCTTGGATCAGAAGGGCATGCAGTCCAAGGTGCGCGAGCTCGCCGAGCGCTTCGGCCTCGCGATCGATCCGGACGACAGAGTCGAAGACCTCTCGGTCGGGGAGCGACAGCGCGTTGAGATCCTGAAAGCGCTGTCCCACGATACCCGTCTCCTGATCCTCGACGAGCCGACCGCTGTGCTGACTCCGGCGGAGGCAGGCGAACTCTTCATCGTGGTGCGCCAGCTCGCGGAACGCGGCTGCGCCATCGTCTTCATTTCCCACAAACTCGGTGAGGTGCTTGCGATTGCCGACGACATCTCGGTGATTCGAGACGGCCGGGTGGTCGGTACACAGCCGGCCGCAGGGCTGACCCAGACCGACATCGCGACCATGATGGTCGGGCGTGACGTACTGCTGCGCATCAAGCACACCCCCGCTGATCCGCGCGATGAAGTGCTCAGCGTCGAGGATCTCAGCGCCGTTGACGCTCGCGGCATCATCGCCCTCAAGGGAGTCTCGCTCAGCATTCGGCGAGGCGAAGTTGTTGGCATCGCCGGAGTAGAGGGCAACGGTCAATCTGAACTCACCTCAGCCATCGCAGGAATGATCGATGTGCCGCGCGGCACGATCCGGATCTCGGGCACGGATGTGACTCGCGCAACTGTGGCCAAGCGTCGCGAAATTGGCCTCGCCTATGTGCCAGAGGATCGGCACGAAGAGGGCGCAGGCCCCGGCCTCTCCATCGCAGAGAACATTGCGGCCACGAAGCTGCGTGCCCCGCTGGTGCGATTTGGCTGGCTCTCGCTCGCGAAGATGCGGGAGCTCTCCCAGAAACTCATCGCCATGTTTGACGTGCGTGGTGCGACTCCGACGACGAAGATTGGCGAGCTCTCCGGCGGCAACATGCAGAAGGTGATCATCGCGCGCGAGTTCACCTCAGATCCCGAACTCCTCGTGATCTCACAGCCGACGCGAGGGGTCGACGTCGGCGCGATGGAGTTCGTGCACAACTCCATCGTCGCGGCGCGTGACCGTGGCGCTGGAGTATTGCTCGTTTCAGCCGACCTCGGCGAGGTGATGAGCCTTTCGGATCGCTTGCTCGTCATGTTCCGCGGCGAATTCATCGCAGAGTTCACGCAGGACAACATGAGCGAAACCGCGGTCGGGCTCGCGATGGCCGGCACTCGTCCGACGCCGGAGGCACTCGCGGAGGCCGTCGCGGAGCACGCGCGCGTCGCCGATGAGCTCGGACTCGACACCTCCGCGGTTTCGCTGGTGGATGCGTCTGCAGAGAGTGCGACGGTGACCGAGAGCGTGCGTGTCGCCGCTCCGGAATTCGACACTTCAGCGATCTCGATTCGAGACAGCAGGGAGCCGCGCGGGCAGTTCTTCGCGAGCTTTGCCAGCCGCGCATTCGAAAGCGCAAAACAGCCGGTGATCGCCGTGCTTGTGGCGCTCGTGATCGGCGTGTTCGTGATCCTCGCCATCGGGAAGAATCCCTTCGAGGCGTATGTCGCCCTCTTTACGTCCGGCTGGCGAGAGTCGTTTGGAATCTCGAACATCGTCGCCACATTCATCCCGCTCGCGGTAATCTCAGCGGCGACGATCGTCTCGTTCCGGGCTGGCTTCTTTAACATTGGTGCGGAGGGCCAACTGTACTTCGGCGCGTTCTTTGGCGCGATTGCCGGTGTCGCGAGTAACGGTCTGCCGCCGTTCACGGTGATGCTCATCGTCATGGTGGTGGGGTCACTCGCTGGGGCCGCATGGGGCCTGTTGCCAGGCTGGCTATTCGCATACTGGCGGGTCAACATCATCGTCACAACTCTGCTGCTCTCCGAGGTGGCCAAGCTGGTGACGCGCTACCTGGTGACGGGGCCGTTCAAGGACCCGACCGCTGGCTACGAAGCTTCCGAGAAGCTGCCGGAGGGAGTGCAATTCACCATGTTCAGTCCCGAGTACGGGATTGGGCCCGACCTGATCCTCGCGCTGCTGGCAGCTGTCGGCATCGCGCTGCTGCTCGGCAGGACGCGCTGGGGGCTCAAAGTGAAGCAGCTCGGAGAGATGAGCCGCTTCGCACAGTACACCGGCGTCTCGGTGAAGGCGATGTCGATTCAGGTCATGATGCTCTCGGGTGCAGTGGCAGGGTTCACGGGAGCACTCCTCGTGCTCGGCCCGAACGGTGATCGATTCATTCAGGCGTTCTCGCCCGGCTACGGCTTCCTCGCGATCACCGTCGCACTGCTGGCCCGGCTGAACCCGTGGGCGTCGCTCGTCGCGGCGCTGTTCTACGCCACGATGATGGCCGGGAGCACCGGGCTCCAGGAGATCGACGTGCCGTTCCCCGTTGTGAATGTGCTGCAGGGCATCATCATCATCGCGATCACCGCCACCTTCGTGTGGAACCGCAAGAAGAAGCGCGTCGCCGTCCCCGCGAGCGTAGTGACTGAAAGGGGCGCAGCCTGATGGATCCATTCGCGTTTAGCATGGCAATCCTTGCCGTCATCCTCCTCAAAGTCACGCCGATCCTGCTCGCGGCGATCGGCGGCTCGTTCACCCAAACAGGCAACGTGCTCAACATTGGTCTCGAGGGCATGATGCTCATGGGGGCGTTCGCCGCCGTCTCAGTCGGAGCGCTCACGAACGCATTTGTCGGCATCTTCGCCGCGCTTATCGCCGGGGTGGTTATGGCGGTGATTTTTGCGGTCGCCGCGCTCACGTTCAAAGCTGACGTGATCGTGGTCGGAATCGGTATCAATCTGCTCGCTGCTGGGCTCGCGGTGCTGCTGCTCACGGTGCTCTACGGCAACGCAGGAGCGACACCACCCGGAGTGCAAGCCAACCTGCCGCGCATCGATCTCGGCTTCATTGGAGACATTCCGATTCTCGGCACCCTGCTCAACAACCAGACCATCCTGGTCTGGGTCGCACTGCTTGCTGTGCCGGCGTACGCGTTCGTGCTGTATCGCACCAGATACGGGGTGCACCTGCGTGCGGTCGGGGAGGACGAGCCTGCTGCGCTCGCTGCAGGCATCAACGTGTTCCGGGTGAAGTTCATCTCCATCCTGCTCTCCGGGGCGTTCGCCGGTGTCGCCGGTGCGCAGCTCGCGATGGCAACTGTCGGCACCTTCACCTCGGGGATGACCGCGTCTCGTGGCTTCATCGCAGTCGCGGCGCTCACCTTCGGTCTCGCGCGACCGTACCGCACGATGATCGCATGTTTGATCTTCGGCATCGCGGAGGCGCTCGCGGACCAGCTCGGCCTGCTCGGGGTGAACTCGTCGCTCTCGCTCACGATGCCGTACATCATCACGATCGTGGCCCTCGTGTTCGCATCGGTGCGAGTGCGCGCCGCGCTGAAGGCCAGGACGAAAAAGGCGTTGCAGGCCGCCGATGCTGCAACTGCGGGCCCCGCCACTCCGGCAGCAGCGTAGGGGAGAGGGAACACCATGGAACGCATCATTCTCGATTGCGACCCGGGGCACGACGACGCGATCGCGATCCTGCTCGCGGCCGGAAGCGACGCGATCGAACTGCTTGGGATCACGACCGTCGCGGGCAACAACACGATTGACAACGTGACGACCAATGCCCAGGCCGTGTGCCAGGTCGCCGGCATCGAAGTGCCGATCGCCCGCGGTGCGAGCGAACCGCTCGTGACGCCGCAGATCGTCTCACACGATATTCATGGCGGCACTGGGATGGACGGACCGGTGCTGCCCGAGATCACCACCCAGCTTGATCCGCGGCACGCGGTCGATTTCATCATCGATACCGTGATGGCGGAACCTGCGCAGTCGGTCACAATCGTGCCTGTCGGGCCGTTCACCAACATTGCGCTTGCGATGCGCAAAGAACCCCGAATTGTTGAACGAGTGAAACGCGTCGTGGCGATGGGCGGCTCATACACGCGTGGAAACGTCACACCGAGTGCCGAGTACAACATCTACGTGGACCCTGAAGCTGCGGAGGCCGTGTTCCGCGGCGCATGGCCCGTCACCATGGTGGGACTCGACCTCACGCACCAAGCGCTCGCGACGCAGGAGCTCCAGGATCGTGTACGCCTGCTCGACAGTGACGTTGCCCGATTCGTACTCGATATCTGGGGCTTCATCGGCAAAACCTACGAAGACGTATTCGAGTTCCCTGCACCTCCCGTGCACGACGCGTGCTGTGTCGCGTACCTGATTGACCCCTCGGTGATGCGGGTAGAACCCGCGCATATCGCCGTGGAACTTCACGGTCAGTGGACCAAAGGTATGACGGTCGTGAACTTCCGTGAGCGCGCGGGGATGCACCACTCCACCGGAGTCGCGGCGCAACTGCAGGATCACCGCGGCCAGGTCGCCACCGAGCTCAACTGGCCCCGTTTCGCCGACCTCGTGGTCGATGCCATCGCCCAACTGTCCACGCGCACGGCGCCTGAGCACGACTGACATGCAGTGAGCGCGGCCAGCGCTGCCCAACGCGCACACCCCACGACGAACAGGAGAGAACCATGCCACGCCCCATCATCATCGACACCGACCCGGGCATTGACGACGCGCTCGCGATCATGCTCGCTGCGGCAAGCCCCGAAGTGGAGCTGCTCGGCATCGTCGCCGTCGCGGGCAATGTCGGGATCGAGTACACGGCACCGAACGCTGCGGCGCTCGCCGATCTGTTAGGGCTCGACTGCCCCGTCGGACGCGGATCCTCCAGCCCGCTGTGGCGCACCCCGGAGTATGCGCCACAGGTGCACGGCGAGAACGGCTTTGGGGGCTATTCGCTGCCGGCCTCGGAGCGGGCGCTGGAGCCTGGAGTGCCGCTCCTGGCGCGCCTGATCGAGTCGAGCGCAGATCCGGTCACGGTCGTGGCAATCGGGCCGCTCACGAATATTGCCCTGCTCATGGCGGAGTACCCCGAGACCGCACAGAAAGTCGAGCGCTTCGTGATCATGGGTGGTGGCACGTTGCGCGACACCGGGAACGCGACGCCGACGGCGGAGTTCAACATCGCATTCGACCCTGAGGCCGCGGTGCGGGTGTTCGGCTTCGGGGTGCCCATCACGATGGTCGGGCTCAACGCCACCCATCAGGCGCTCGTCGGAGCCCAGCACTTGCCCGATCTGATGGCCTCGGGTGGCCCCGCCGCGCAGATGGTCGCGCACCTGCTGGGCAGCTACAGTGACGACGCGAACGCTGACTCAGGGGATACTGGGATGGCACAGCACGACTCGCTTGCGCTCGCCGCAGTGCTGGATCCTGCGGTGATCGGCACCGAGCACTACCGCGTTGACGTCGAGAACACGGGGCGCCTCACCACCGGCATGACCGTGGTTGACTACCTTGGACGATGGGGCACGCCAAACTGCGACGTAGCCTTCGATGTCGACGTGCCGCGCTTCCGCGCGCTCCTAAATACCCGTCTTACCGCGCTCGATTCCCGACTGAAAGAGGCTCGCTCGTGACCACAAAGATGCTGCTCGACTGTGACACCGGCGTCGATGACACGATGGCGATCATGTACGCCGCGCTGCACCCTGACATCGACCTCCTCGGCATGACCACGGTATGGGGCAATGTTGACGTGCCGCTCGCGACCAGAAACACGCTGCGAGTGCTTGACCTGGTGGGACGCAACGATGTGCCCGTCGCTCAGGGGGCGGCCGGGCCGTTGACTGGCGGACACGCGGATTTCGCCTACGCCGTGCACGGCAGGGACGGGCAAGGGAATGCCGGTGACGACGTCCTGGTGCGCGCTGCCGAGTCGAAGACTGCGGTGCAGCACATCATTGATACCGTGCGCGCCCACCCCGGCGAGGTCTGGTTGGTGCCGGTCGGCCCGCTCACGAACATCGCCGCGGCGCTCGCGGTCGATCCCGAGCTGCCGAGCCTGGTTGCAGGGGTGTCACTCATGGGTGGCGCAACGATGGCACCGGGCAACGTGTCCGCCGTCGCGGAAGCCAACATCTGGCACGATGCCGAGGCGGCTGCCGCGGTGTTCCGGGCGCCGTGGCCGATCATCATGGCCGGTCTCGATGTGACGATGCGCATCGTGATCACGCCAGAGCACCGTGAGCAACTCGCCGCTGGCGGCGACGCCGGTCGGTACATGGCACGGATCTTGCAGCACTACGGCGAGTTCTACCGCGACAACGCGTTTGGCACCTGGAGTTGCGCGATGCACGACACGATTGCGGTGGCGGCTGCTGCCGGGACGCTCGACGTGCGGCTTGCCCCGGTCGTGAATGTTGAGGTGGACTCGACCGGTGGTCCCGGCCACGGCCAAACCATCGCCGATCTGCGCGACATGTATCGGGGGTACCCTCCGCAAGAGGGCGCACACTGCACCGTGTTGCTCGACGTTGACGACGTGATCGCCGACGAGGTCGTTGCCCTGCTCGCAGCGGCGAAGTAGTGGTGATCGTGAAACGCGTCGTGGTGGTCGGCAGTGCCAACGCTGACCTCGTGGTTGAAGTTCCGCGCCGGCCGGGTGGTGGTGAGACGCTGATCGGCTCCGAGCTGCGGACTCTGCCCGGTGGAAAAGGCGCGAACCAGGCCGCCGCCGCGGCACGGGCCGGGGCCGACACGTCCTTCGTTGGCTGTGTTGGCAAAGATGGCAATGGCGCGTTTCTACGCGGGCAGCTCTTGGCTGC
This sequence comes from Leucobacter luti, assembly GCF_019464495.1. NCBI lineage: Bacteria > Bacillati > Actinomycetota > Actinomycetes > Micrococcales > Microbacteriaceae > Leucobacter > Leucobacter luti. The sequence goes on from NZ_CP080492.1 coordinate 3,351,105, forward strand.
GGGGGTGGACGTCACCTCACTCGAGGAGGTTGACGCGGCAACGGGGACCGCCATCATTCTGCTCACGCCTGACGGGGAGAACTCGATTGTGGTTTCGCCTGGAGCCAACTCCGCGTTCGACAGAGCAGCAGCTGAGCGGCTCGCGCCGGTCTGGCGTTCGGCGGCAGTCGTGGTGCTGAGTCTTGAGATTCCGCACGAGACTGCCTTTCACGTTGCGGCCTCCGCAGCGGCCTCGGGATCACGGGTACTGCTCAATGCCGCGCCAGCGATCGCGGTCCGGCGCGAAGTGCTGCAGTGCTGCGATCCTCTCGTGGTGAACGAACACGAGGCGCGTGAAGTACTCGGAGCAGCTGAGAACGATCCCGATGCGAGCGACTATGCACGGCTTGCCAGACGTCTGCTGCTCGCGGGCGCGCGCTCAGTCGTGGTGACACTTGGCGCAGACGGCGCCATTGTTGCAGAGGGGCCAGCGGCCGCCCCTGAACTCGTAAGGGTTCCCGCATATCGGGTTGAAGCGGTCGATACGACGGGCGCGGGGGACGCATTTGTCGGTGCTGCCGCAGCCGAACTCGCTCGCGGATGTTCGCTCCTCGACGCAGTGCGATTCGCCACAGCCGTGTCTGCCGTCTCCGTCCAACGGGTGGGCGCGCAGTCCTCGTATGCCAGCCGAGCTGAGGTCGAAGCGTTCATCTCCGAGCACGCGAGTGTGTGACGCCGGCGGCGCTGTCACCGCTGCCGCAGTTTAGACGGGGTGGTCCTCGTTATAGCGGTCCACCACGTCTTCGATGGGACCATCGAGGACCAGGCGCCCGCCATTGAGGTAGAGACCGCGCGTACAGAAACGGCGCAGATCGCGCTCGTTGTGTGACACCAGGAACAGCGTCTTCCCCTCGGCGAGGAGTTCCTCAATCCGGCGGTAGCACTTTGCGCGGAATGACTTGTCACCAACTGCCAGCACCTCGTCGACGAGCAGGACCGGCTCGTCGAGCTGCGAGATCACGGAGAAGGCGACGCGCACCTTCATGCCGCTCGACAAGTGTTTGAATGGCGTATCGATGACATCGCCTGCGCCAGCGAAATCGATGATTGAGTCGAAGCGCGCTGTGATCTCCCGCTTACTGAGGCCGTGGAGGCCGGCGGTGAGATGGACGTTGTCGCGCACGGTGAGATCGCCCACGAAGCCCCCGGTGATCTCGATCAGCGGGGCGACACCGCCGTGCACCGTGACGTTGCCCTCATCGGGGAAGAGTACTCGGGCGACGAGCTTCAGCAGTGTTGACTTCCCCTGCCCGTTGCGGCCCACTACACCGATCGCCTCGCCCGCAGCCACTGTGAACGAGACGTCCCGCAGCGCCCAGAACTCACCGCGGCGGTTCCGGCGTGATTTGCCTGCGAACAGGTCCTTGAAACTGCGGCGCGAGCCGCGGTTGCGGCGGAACCGCACACCGAGTCCGTCCGCGGTGATGAGCGGCGAAACGGGGGCCGACTTGCTGACAGGTGAATTCGTCACGTCACAACTCCTTCAGAACGCCGCCGATGGTGCGTCGGAATACGACCGCGCCCACACCGAGGAATAGCACGGTCATCGCTGTCGAAGCGCCAACGAGCATCCAGTCGAGCTGATCTGGGAAGAACCCGGCTCGGAACAATGCGAAAATCCCCGAGAGCGGGTTGAGCCAGGCGAGCGGCTGCGCAAAGGCCGGCAGGTCTGCCGCGCCGTAAATGATGGGGGATGCGTAGAACGCCACACGAAGGATCAACTTGACTGCGCGCTCAAGATCGCGGAAGAACACGACGAGCGGTGCAACAATCAGGCCGATTCCCAGGGTCAGTGCCGCAAGCAGCACAACGGCCAGCGGGAAGTAGACGAGTTCCCAGCCGACTCGCGCGCCCGACGCGATTGCGAAGAGCACGAGCACAGGCAGGCTCAGGACGAATTCAATGCCTTTTGAGAAGACGATCCGGCCGACCCAGATCCAGTGCGGGAGCGCTACTGAACGAACGAGCTTGACGTCGCGCAGGAAGGCGCGCGTAGAGTCCGACACCGCGCCGTTGAACCACACCCAGGGCAGCAAGGCGGTCAGCAGGAAGACAATATAGGGGGACTCGCCGACGGAGCGCGTGAACACCTGCGTGAAAATGAACCAGTAAATCAGGCTCATGAGGAGTGGATCGAGGATCGACCACAGGTAGCCCAACAGTGAGGTGGAATACCGCACCTTCAGGTCTCTGCGGGTGAGAAGCCACAGCGAGGACCATGCGTTTGAGCGCGTTGATCTGGGAACAAATGTCACACAGCTATTCTGCCGGTTTCTGGGTTTCTCGGCGCGCACACGCCCAAGCTCAAAGTATTTGATAAATTGGTGGACGTGCCGTCCGTAACCCCCTCAGCCGTGCCCGCTTCCGAGCCAGAAGAGAGCTCGACGTCGAGCGTCCCGGTTTTCGAGGGGGATCCCGCCGCACCAGGCGGTGCCCCCGCGTTCGCCCGAGTCGCGCGGCCGGTGCTCCAGTGCCGCCGCGAGTTCCTCAGGCAGCGCCAGCTGCGCAGCCCGTCCCTGCAGAGCAGCGAGCGGCCGAGCCTCCCGCCGCCGTGCCTGCAGACGCCCAGCCCGCTGCTGTGCCTGCAGCGCCGGAGCCAGCGGCTGCTGTTCCGGAGCCCGCTGCGCCTGCGGCTGCGGCGACCCGGCCTGCTGCGCCGGAGCCTGCGGCTGCTGTTCCAGCTGCGGCTCCAGCGCCGGCCGAAGTTCCCGCTTCCGCTCCCGCCGCGGCTGCTCCGAGTCAAGCGGAGTCCGCACCTCGCACTGGTCGGATTCAGGTGCCGGTGCCGTCGGTCGTCCGTGCTCGTGAGCGTGGCCGAATTGCGGAGCAGAACCCTGTGGTGCTGCGAACCGAGATGCTCACGAAGACCTACGGCTCGCTGATTGCGGCCAACGAGGTCTCGATCGACGTGCACGCGGGATCTTTCACCGGCATTGTCGGCCCGAACGGGGCAGGTAAGACAACGACGCTTTCGATGATCAGTGGTCTCCTGCGCCCCACCTCCGGCAGAGTGACGGTCAGCGGTGTTGACGTGTGGACGGATGGGCCAGCGGCGAAGCGTTTGATCGGCTCTCTGCCAGACCGGCTGCGATTGTTTGATCGGCTCACCGGTGCCCAGCTGCTGTACTACTCCGGTGTGCTCCACGGCGTGGAGCAGGCAGCGGTGGCCCAGCGTTCTTCGGAGCTCGCCGTCGCCTTCGGGCTGGAGTCGGCCCTCGGGCGCCTCGTATCTGACTACTCTGCCGGGATGCAAAAGAAGATCGCACTCGCGTGCGCCATGATCCATGCACCTGAAGTGCTGGTGCTCGATGAGCCGTTTGAGACCATCGACCCGGTGTCGGCGTCCAATGTGACTGAGATTCTCGAAAAGTATGTCTCCGGTGGGGGGAGTGTGGTGATGTCGAGCCACAGCCTCGACCTGATTCAGCGCGTCTGCGACCACGTCTCGATCATCGTTGACGGCAGCGTCATCGCCCAGGGCACCGTTGACGCGGTGCGCGACGGCCTGAGCCTGGAGGAGCGCTTCACGAAGCTCACGGGCATGAGCGACACACAGAAGGGCCTGGAATGGTTGCACGGCTCCTCCGACTCCGTCTAGCACTGCTGGGCGGCGCGTTCCGGGGGTCGTTCGGCAGGGGCCTGCGCACGGCGCTCCTGTTCGTCCTGCTCGCCGCCGCCGCAGTGTTCGCCGCCGCGCTTCCCGCGTGGCTCGTCACCGCTCCCGCTGAGCGCGCGATTGTCGACAGTATTCTCGGGGCAATCATTCTCGGGGCGGTCTTCTTCGTGCCGCTGTTTGCGAACCGTGGCCACCTGGAACCGCGCCAGTTTGCACTCTTCCCGGCCCGGCCCGGCTCAATTGCTGTGTCGTTACTCGTGACGACCATCGTGAGCTGGCCGTTCTTGCTGCTCCTCATTTGGCTCGGTGCACTTGGCGTGCTCCGGCCTGAGTGGAGAGATCCCTCCTGGCTCATGCCCGTCACGCTGATCCTGACTGCGGTCTTTGCGGTCTGTAGCGCGCGAGTCACGTCTGCGCTGTCCCGGGTGCTCGTGGGGGAGCGATATGAGGGGCTCATGCGTACGATCGGTGCGGTGTTGCTCGTGGCGGCCCTGCCGCTCGTGGTGTTCGCGGTCTCCGCGATCGCCGGCAGCGGCGGGGTGACCGCGGCGCAGGACTTCGTGGATGTGATCTCGTGGACGCCGTTTGGGGCTCCGTTTGCGGCGCTGACCGCTTCGGATCCCGCTGTTGCAATGCTGCGCTTGGGCGTGCTCGCTGGCAGCATTCTTGTGCTCCTCCTGCTGTGGTTCGCGATCGTCGGTGTCTCGCTGCGCCGCGTTGAGCGGCCGGCTGATCCAGGTGTCGCGCGGAGCGGCCTCGGGTGGTTCGAACGCTTCCCGGCGCACCCGGCCCCCGCAATTGCTGCTCGCTTGTTGACCTATTGGTCGCGAGATCCGCGCTACCGGGTTGCCCTGTTCGCCATTCCGATCGCTCCAATCGTGATGCTCATCGCATTCTGGGTCGCGGGCGCCCCGCTCGGCCCGCTCGCACTCGTGCCGCTACCGGTCATTCTGCTGTTGCTTGGTTGGTCGCAGCACAACGACGTGGCGATGGACTCCACCGCGATCTGGGAGCATGTTGCGAGCGGAACTCGCGGCGCGGCTGATCGTGCCGGACGACTCGCTCCAGTTCTGCTTCTTGGCGTACCACTGGCGTTGATCGGCTCGACCGTGACCGTGACCGTGTTTGGCGATTGGCGCGTCCTGCCCGCCGTTATCGGCATGAATCTCGGCGTGCTGTACGTTGCGAGCGCGGTGGCGAGCGTGTTCTCCGTGCTGATGCCGTACCCGGCGACGCGTCCCGGAGATAGCCCGTTTGTGCAACCGCAATGGTCGGGATCCGGATCTGGCCTCGCGCAGACCCTTTCGATGATCACGACGCTGGTGCTCGCAGTGCCACCGGTATGGTTCTCCATCGCCGCGATCGTTGACGTCGAGTTCTCCGGAAACCTCTGGGCGCTGCTGTTCGGTCTCGGATACGGTGCACTCGCGTTGTTGCTCGGCGTGCTCATCGGCGGCCGGATCTTCGACCGCTCGGGTCCCGAGCTCATTGGTGTCACTCAGGTCTACGACTAGAGTGCGTCTGGCCGGATCGCCGGATCGGGTTTAGAATCGGGGTATGGGATTCTTTACGCGTAGTGATTCGGATGGTTCGGGTAGCCCCGCTGGGGGCACCGATGTGCTGGACCGCGAGCTTGAGAAGCTGCTTGAGGACGCGCAGATCGAGGACGGCGACCACGAGCGGTTCTCGCACTATGTGCCCAAGGACAAGATCATGGAGTCCGCGCTGAGCGGGAAGCCTGTGCGTGCGCTCTGCGGCAAGAAGTGGACTCCATCGCGTGACCCGGAGAAGTTCCCGGTCTGCCCCGACTGCAAGAGCGTCTACGAGCGCATGAAGAAGTAGCACGCACTGTTCTCACTTCAGCCTGGCGGTTGCCCGCCAGGCTGAACTGTTGGTGCGGAGTTACTCCGCGGAACGGTACTCGGTGGGAATCGCCGGGTCGCCACGGGTCAGGCTCATCGCCACGGGCGGGAGTTCGCGTACGCGGAGCTGATGGCGTTCACGTGCGGCCGCAATCCCTGCCGTACCCGTGTGGCCAGGCTGCACACTGCCATCCAGGATCAGTGGCACCAGCACTTCGCGGCCCAGGGCTTCTTCCCCCTCGGTCGTCCCGCCAGGACCGTCGCCGAGGAAAATGAGTTCCGCGTTGGCGATGCCTCGGGCGTTGTGGCGGCGGCGCACGCTCTTGCGGCCACCTACAGATGCCTTGTCAGCCGACTTCTTCGCGACAGCCACCCAGTTGCCCGCGTCGTCCTCGTGCGCGACGAGCTTGTACACCATGCCCATGGTGGGGGTGCCTGATCCAACGACGACAGACGTGCCAACACCGAAGCTGTCGACAGGCGAGGACGCCAGCGCCGCGACGGTGTACTCGTCGAGGTCATTGGTGACGGTAATGCGTGTGCGTGTAGCGCCGAGCTCATCGAGCAGTTCGCGCACTCGTGCAACGACGACCGGGAGATCACCGGAGTCGATGCGGACCGCACCGAGCTCAGTGCCCGCGACCTCTACGGCGGTGCGGACGCCCTGCTCGATGTCGAATGTGTCGACAAGGAGCGTGGTGTCGGCGCCGAGGGCGGCGACCTGAGCCTCGAACGCCTCACGCTCGCTGTCGTGGAGCAGGGTGAAGCTGTGAGCCGCGGTGCCCATGGTGGGGATCCCGTGGCTGCGGCCAGCCTCAAGGTTGGAAGTGGCGCTGAACCCCGCGATGTAGGCGGCTCGTGCCGCGGCAACTGCGCTGTATTCGCCGGTGCGGCGCGAGCCCATCTCCGCGAGCGGCTTGCCGTTTGCGGCATGGGTCATGCGTGAGGCCGCCGTGGCGACGGCGGAATCTGCGTTCAGGATGCTGAGTGCAAGTGTCTCAAGGAGTACCCCCTCGGCGAAGGTCGCCTCAACAGTGATGAGTGGTGACCCGGGAAAGAAGACTTCGCCCTCGGGGTAGCCCCAGATGTTCCCGGCGAAGCGGTAGTTGGCGAGCCAGTCGAGCGTGGTGTCGGTGACCACGCGATTCGCGCGCAGAAATTCGAGCTCGGCGTCCTCGAAGCGGAATCGCTCAATTGCTTCGAGGAGGCGGCCGGTGCCGGCGACCACGCCGTACCGGCGTGCGCCGGAGAGCCGGCGTGCGAACAGCTCGAACACGCTCTGGCGGTGTGCGGTGCCCGCATGCAGCGCGGCATCCACCATCGTGAGTTCGTAGTGGTCGGTGAGCAGAGCTGTTGAGGTGTTCACGTCGCCAGCTTAGTGCGTGATCAGGCTGTGCGTTCGGTCCACATTCCTCATGCTGATGGCTGCTCCCACATGAGGTGAGCGGTGAGCGAAGCGCGGACTTGCGCGAAGAGCGCGGAGTTATATACTTGTCCGGACAACCGGATAACTTTCGGGACGGGAGCAAAGATGCGATTCGACCTCGACACCTCGCGTGGCGTGCAACCGCTGTACATGCAGCTGGCAAACGCACTCGACGCGTACATCACCGACGAGCAACTTGAGCCGGGGACACAGCTCCCGAGCGAGCCAACGCTTGCGGCTGAGAACAACCTTTCGCGGTCCACCATTCTCAAAGCCTTCGAGCTGCTGATCGACCGCGGCCTGATCTCCAGGCGCCGCGGCAAAGGCACCTTTGTCCGTTCACGCCCGATGGAGCGTAAGCTGCCCGAGCTCACGAGCTTCAGCGAGCACGTGGATAGTCTTGGCCTTCGGCCCGGCAGCATTCTGTTGGACTACGCAGAGTTCGCGCCTGGCGCTGCTGGGCGGCCAGGGTCCCCGTTCCCCGACGATGTCGGCATTGTGGTACTTGAGCGTCTGCGCAGCGTCGGAGGCACGCCGGTTGGCCTGCAGCGCCTGATCGTTCCCGACTACGTCGCGCACCGTGTCGGCCTCGACGAGCGCGCGGCAGCACAGCCCGGGTTCTCGTTCTACGGTGCCCTCCGAGACGCCGGGCTCAGCCTTGCCGAGGGCGAAGAAGCACTGCGCGCGATCAACGCCACACCCGAGGAGTCTGAACACCTCGGCGTGGATCCCGGAGCTGCGTTGATCGAGGTCGACCGGCTCTCGCATGACCCTTCAGGGCAGCTCATCGAGCATGTCCGCGCCCGCTACCTGGGCACTCACTACCTCTACCGCGTAACGCTCACCAATCAATCCAACGGAGGATCACATGAATCGGACCCGCGCACTACTCATCGTTCCGGCGGCGGCTACACTCCTCGCGCTCACGGCGTGTTCAGCAGCGACGCCTAGCTCCGGCGACGGAGCAGGAACCGGCGAGCGTGCAGCGCTCGTCATCGCACAGGGCGGCCTGGGAGATCAGTCCTACAACGACCTCGCGAACCGCGGCTTCGAATCCGCGCTCGCTGAGACCGGCATGGAGGGCAACACGATTGAGTCCGACGACGTCGTCGGCCAGGGCGAGCAACTGCTTCGTCGCGCCGGGCAATCGGGCGTCAACCTCATCGTTGACCTCGAGTTCTCGCACAACGAGATCATCGGCAAAGTTGCGCAGGACTTCCCTGACAACAGCTGGGTGATCTTCAACGCCGAGGCGGAGGGGGACAACGTTGCCTCGGTGCTGTTCCAGGAGCAGGAAGGCTCATACCTCGCCGGTGCACTTGCGGCGATGCAGACCACGAACACTGCTGACCCGAAGATCAACGCCGACAAGGTGATCGGCGTGATCGGTGGCACCGCAGGAGTCGGAATCGATAAGTTCCTTGTCGGGTTCATGCAGGGCGCGCAGGACATCGATTCCGACATCGAGGTCCTCACCGCCTACTCCAACGACTTCGCTGACCCGGCGAAGGGGCAGCAGCTCGCACAGTCGATGTTCGAGCGCGGCGCGGATATCGTCTACTCGGTCGCCGGTGGAACCGGGGCCGGCGTGATCCAGGCCGCTGAAGAGGCGAACCACTACGCGATCGGCGTTGACGACAACCAGGACGGATCCGCCCCGGGAACCGTGCTCACGAGCGTGCTGAAGCGCACCGACCTCGCTGTGGAGTCTGTCGTCACCGATTACGCAGCCGGGAATTTCCCCGGTGGCGAGACCGTCACCTTCGGCCTGAAAGAAGACGCCGTTGGCCTCACCGACTTTGAATTCACGAAGGACGCGATCGCACCGGAGACGCTGACGAAGCTCGACCAGCTGAAGCAGCAGATCATCGATGGCGACATCAAGGTCTGGAACGTCGTCTCCGACGGCTACCCGGACTTCTACCAGGGCAACTAGCCGGATACGCAGAGCAGGAAGAACCGCACGATGAACCAGCTTGCTGCGGCGGCGGGGGAGTTCCCCTCGCCGCCACGGATCGAGGCGCGCAGGATCGCCAGGTCGTTTGGGCCGGTGCGCGCGAACCGGGACGTGTCGCTCACGGCACACCGCGGTACCGTGCTCGCCGTCATCGGTGAGAACGGTGCCGGGAAGAGCACGCTGATGAAGATGCTCTGCGGGCTCGACCGGCCAGACTCAGGGGAAATCCTTGTCGACGGGGTTCCCGTGAGTTTCGGAAGTCCGCGTGACGCAATCAGGCACGGAATCGGACTCGTGCAACAGGAACTGGCCATCGTGCCAGAGCTCACGCTGCTCGAAAACCTCGTGCTCGGGCACGAGCCGCTGCGCGCGGGCAGCATTGATTGGGCTGCCGCGCGCCGCGAGGCAGCGGTGCTTGCGGACGCGGTAGGCGCTGAGATCGACTGGGATCTGCTCGCGGCGCACACGCCAATCGCGATCCAGCAGCAGGTTGAAATCCTGCGCCTCATCGGGCGCGGCGCTGACCTTCTGATTCTTGACGAGCCGACCGCCGTGCTTGCCCCTGCTCAGGCGATTCAGCTGCTCGACCTGCTCAGGCGGCTCGCCGACGACGGGAAGACCGTGATCTTCATCAGCCACAAGCTGGGCGAGGTGATGCGGGCGGCAGACGCCATCACCGTGCTGCGATCTGGAGTCACTGAGCCCCCGATCCAGCGCGCGGACGCGTCCGTTGAGCTGCTTGCGAGCCTCATCATGGGCGGCGACGAACAATTGCCACAGGAGCAATCTCGTGCTGGAGTGCCGGGCGACGTAGTGCTCGAGTGCCGGGGGCTTTCCGCCCGTGATGACCGCGGTGTCGCGCGCCTCGAAGACGTTGACCTGACGGTGCGCGCGGGTGAGATCCTCGGGATCGCCGCCGTGTCTGGCAACGGCCAGGACGAGCTTGCGGAGGCATTGATCGGACTGCGTCGGATCGAACACGGCTCAATCGTGCTGCGGGGCACCGAGCTCACGAAGCCATCTGTGCGTGCCAGGCGCGAGGCTGGCTTCGGCTATGTCAGCGCGGATCGCAAGCATGAGGGGCTTGCGCTGGAGCTCTCGATTGCCGAGAACTCCGTGGCGACACCCGGGCTCTCCCGGCTCGCGAAGTTCGGCTGGCTCGTCCCCGCTCGGGTGCGCCAGGCGGTCTCCGATGTACTCACGGCCGGAGCCGTGCGCTACGGCTCCGAAAAGGATGCGATCGCGAGCCTTTCTGGCGGCAATCAGCAGCGAGTCGTGATCGCGCGCGAGTTGCGTGAGCGGCCGAGCGTGCTGATTGCCAGCCAGCCCACCCGCGGAGTTGATATTCGCGGCATCGGCTTCATTCACGAACAGCTGCGCGCAGCCCGTGACGCTGGGAGCGCGGTCGTACTCTTCAGCGAGGAACTCGACGAAATCCAAGCCCTCGCCGACCGTGTGCTCGTGCTGCACCAGGGCCGAGTTGCCGGTGAACTCGGTCGCAATGCTGATCGCGTCGCCCTCGGCAAGCTCATGCTCGGCACTGCGGACGCGGCAGCGCACCCACAATCTTCATCTGAGGCTTCGGCCTCCGAATCGACGGGAGAGGTCCGATGACCTTCCAACAGGTGCCGGAAACAGGATCCCGCACCGCGTACGTCCCAGTGCCGGTGCGCCGCCGCGGGATCCCGTGGGCGCGCCTCGGAGCCTCAGTCTGGCGGATCGCCGTGCCAGTGGTGATTGCGCTCATCGTTGGCGCGCTCGCGCTTCTGGTCGGCGGCAAGAATCCGCTCGAAATCTACGGGATGCTCGTACGCGAGGCGTTTGGCGACGGAGCGCGGATCAACGCAACGCTTACTGCGGCGACGCCGCTCCTATTCACCGGCCTCGCTGCAGCCGTGGCGTTCCGAGCTGGCGTGTTCAACGTTGGCGTCGAGGGCAGCTTCGCCTTCGCGGGGCTCGCTGCGGCCGTGGTGGGTGCGAGCGTGGGGGGACTGCCCCCGATGCTTGCCGTGCTCGCGTGCCTCGTTGCAGGCGCGCTTGCCGGCATGCTCGTCTCCTTGGTTCCTGCCCTGCTGCGCACGTGGCTCGGGGTCGATGAGGTCGTATCGACGCTGATGTTCAACTTCATCGTGACCGGTGTGACCGCCTGGCTCGTGCAGTCGTTCTTTCTCGCTCCGGGACAGGCAAACTCCGCGACGGCATACGTTGCGGCGTCCGCAGAACTCCCCCCGCTCGCACCTCCCGGACAACTCAGCCTCGGCTTTGTCATCGCGATTTTGCTCGTGTTGGGATACGCGGTGTGGGCCAGGCGCAGCCGACTCGGATTCGAGTTCGACGCCGTGGGCAAGACCCCGCGATTCTCAATGGCGCAGGGACTGCGTGTGCGCACGGTGCTCATGACCGCCATGCTGGCATCTGGCGCAATCGGCGGCCTCGGCGGTGCCGTGCACGCCCTCGGCGTCGTGCACCGATTCTCGGTGGGATTCTCGGCGAGTTTTGGTTTCACCGGCATCGCGATTGCGCTCCTTGCGCGATTCAATCCGATTGGGATCGTGATCGGCGCCGTCGCCTTCGGCGCTTTGGCAGCCGCGGGCGCAACCGTGCAGCTGTTCGTGAACATCCCGATCCAGCTCATCGACATTTTGCAGGGCACCGTCATGATGCTCGCCGTCGCGCAGTTTGCGATCCCGCGCCTGCGGAGGCGAAAGCGTGACGCTGCCGGATCGGGGGATCTCGCGTGATCGACAGCATCATTAACTCAACGCTGCTGCTCGCAGTCCCGCTGGTCCTGGCTGCGCTCGGCGGTGCGATCCACCGCCGCGCCGGAGTCGTCAACATCGGCCTCGAAGGGCAGATGCTTGTCGGCGCCTTCTCCGGGATCATCGCGAGCACTGCGACAGGCAGCTGGCTTGTCGGGATCCTTGTCGGAGGGGTCGGCGGTGCCCTCGCCGGTCTCGTCATGAGCCTCGTGATCACGCGGCTTTCGGCCAACGAGATCATCGTCGGTCTCGGATTCAACATCGTGGCCCTCGGAATCGTAGGCTTCACCCTGCGCGCCGTCTACGGCGTCTCAGGCACGCTGCGGTTCCCCAATCAGCCGCGGCTCCCGCGGATCACGATTCCTGGTCTGGACGAGGTGCCGATCCTCGGTGCCATCTTCAGCGGGAAAGACGTGCTGTTCTGGTTTGCGGTGCTGCTGGTGCCGTTTCTCGCATGGGCGTTTGCGAATACTCGGTGGGGGATCCGGACGCGCGCAACCGGAGTGAGCGAGAGCGCTACGGCATCACTCGGCGTTCGCACGCTCGGCCTTCGAGACGCCGCTGGCACGATTGCCGGCATGCTCGCGGGGCTCGGCGGGGTGGCTCTCGCGCTCGGAGTGAGCGGACTGTTCAACGAGAACATGATCGCCGGACGCGGGTTCGTCGCGCTTGCAGCGTTCTACTTCGGACGCTCACGGCCACTGCCAACGGCACTCGCCTGTCTGCTGTTCTCTTTCTTTGACGCACTGCAGATTCGCCTTCAGACCAGCGGGGGCTTCCCCTCCGACCTTATTCAAACCCTGCCGTACATCGCTGTTGTTGCGGTGCTCGCCTGGGCCGGGTATACCGGCCTGCGCCGCCGTACCCGGATGACGGCCTAGCCAGCATGAAGGACACCATGACCCCCACACCGACCACGGCGCTGTTGCTCGTCGACGTGATCAACTCGTTCTACGAACCTGGCCAGCCGAATTATTACCCTGAGGTCGCCGCAACGTTGCCGGCGCTCGCTTCCCTGCGCGACACTGCACGCGCGCGTGATGCACTTGTGGTGCACGCGGTTGAGCGACACTACCGGGGACTTGCTGACTTCGAGTTCGACAAGCTGCCGCGGCACCACGAAGCTGGCGCACACGATGCGGATTTCTTCCCCGGCTTCGAGCCCGCGGCGCGCGTGCGCGAGATCGTCGTGCCGAAGCGGCGCTACTCAGCGTTCTACGCGACGGACTTGGACCTCGTGCTCCGCGAACAGGGCATCACCCGCGTGATCGTGGCTGGAGTGAAGACGAATGTCTGTATTCGTGCCACAGTGCAGGATGCCTTCGCTGGGGGCTTCGAAGTGGTCGTGCCGCGTGAAGCGACGAACTCGAACCGGCCGCACCTCGCCGAGGCGAGCCTTGAAGATATCGAGCGCTACTTCGGCAGTGTCGTGACGCTGCACGAGGCCGAGGCGCTGCTGTGACGGGCCGGACTCCCACGCTCGTGGTGAGTGGCTACGCGAGTATCGACTACGCGCTGCAACTCGCCCCCTTTGAAGGGCTGGACGCCACGACGATCGTGCGTTCGCGTGCGGAAGAATGGCCACGCTTCGGCGGCGTCGCACACGTCACTCGCGCTGCTGCTGCCGCTGATCCCTCCGTGCGTGTTTCTGCCCTGTCGTGGGTCGGCACTGACACCGAGGCGACAGGGTGGCTGCACGCGATCACCGCGGGCGGAGCGGATACCGCGGGTGTTGCCGTGGCGGGCACGCGCAGTCCGTCGTCGCACCTGCTGTACCCGGAGGGCCAGGGCACGATCTGCCTGTTTGATCCAGGAGACTGCCACGAGATCGGGCTCACCGATGCGCAGCGGGAGCTCCTCACCACCGCGGATCTCGCGGTGGTGACGATCGGGCCAGCTGCTGCGACCGCTGAGCTCCTCGAGCTCGTACCCGCCGAGTGCGGTGTGTTCTGGATCGTGAAGCAGGACCCTGCGTCGCTGCCGCCGTCACTGGCAGAAGCGCTCGCGTCCCGGGCACAGATTGTCACCCTGAGCGAGGGTGAGCGCGCCTACGTCGACACGATCTCCCGCCTGGCGCAGCCCGGCACGCTGATCGTGCTCACGCGCGGTGCGGCGGGGGCAGAACTGCTGCGCGTTGCCGCAGCAGGCGAGATCGTCTCCTGCGGGAGCGTTCCAGCTCACCCGGTGGTTGGCGTCGACACGACAGGGGCTGGCGACACCTTCTCCGGGACGCTCGCTGCGCGGCTCGTGCGCGATCCAGCACCGGGTCCCGAGACCATGCTCGACCACATCAGGGACGCAGCGGCAGCGACCGCCCAGATGCTCGCGGCCCGCGCATAGCCGGCCGCCACACAGACCAAGTGATGAATAGAAAGAGGAACGAATGATTACGGCGAACGAAGCCTGGTACCTGCACTGCACTCCCGAGCAGGTCGGGGAAGACGCCATTATCGTCGGCGACCGCGGCCGCGTGCTGCTCGCGACGGAACTGCTCGATGACGCACAGCTGCTCAACGAGGACCGCGGACTCACCACTGCAACGGGAACGTACAAGGGCCGGAAGATTACGGTCTCCGCCTTCGGCATGGGCGCACCAATCGCAGCAGTCGTGGTCGAAGAGCTTGCCTCCATCGGCGTGCGGCGCGTGCTCCGGCTCGGCACCGTCATGACTGCTGGGGTGAGCGAACTGGGCGACCTTGTGGTCGCGCATGGCGCGATCCGGGGGGAGGGGACCTCGCTCGGCTACCTGCCGCTCGAATACCCTGCGGTCCCTGACTTCGAACTCACTGCGCATGCCGAGGCTGCTGCCCGCGCCACCGGTCTTCCGGTGCGCACCGGAATCTACGCGACCGCGGACGGGTTCTACACCGATCTCATGCGTCGCGGCGATCCTGCGGGGCAGGCTGAGCTGTACGCCGAGCGCGCTGCACAGCACGTTGTCGGCACCGATATGGAGACGAGTGCCGTGTTCGTGGTGGCCCGCGCGCGCGGCATCGCGGCGGCATCGCTCTGCCTGGCGAGCGTCGACGGACGCGACTTCTCGAAGCTCGACGCTGAGCCGAGGCGTGAAGCAGAGCTGCAACTGCTCCGCGCCGGCCTTGAAGCACTCGCGGCGTAGTGCCCGATTCTTTCGGGCACAGTGATCGGCTGCGCCAGTTCGGCAGCTGGCCAGTTGGGCCAGTTCGCCACCACACCACACAGACCAACTACCTAGGAGAAACACCATGAGCATTGCTACCGGATACTTCGACGACGTCATCGCGAAGCTCGCGCGCGTTCGCGACACCCAGGACGAAGCCATCGCACAGGCCGCGGAGATCTGCGCCGACACCATCGCCAATGACGGCCTGGTGTTCACCTTCGGCACCGGACACGGCGGCTTCGCCGCCCTCGAGATGTTCCCCCGCACCGGCGGGGTGACAGGGTTCCGCCCCATCGTCGAGAGCTCGATCGCGCTGATGCACCACGTGCTTGGCGACCAGGGCACCGCCCAGTACCGCTTTCTGCACACCCGCGAGGGGTACGGCAATGCGATCCTGCGTTCGCACCAGATCAAGGAGGGCGACGCGCTGATCCTGTTCTCGCACTCGGGCATCAACGCCGTGATCCTCGACATGGCCGTTGAATTCAAAGAGCGGGGCCTCAAAGTCATTGCGGTGACCTCGGTGCCGCACTCCTCGCAGGTCGAGAGCCGTCACTCAAGCGGACACCGACTGTACGAGATCGCTGATGTCGTGATCGACACGGGCATTCCGCTCGAGGATGCCTCCCAGTTCATCGATGGCCTAGAGTTCCCGGTCGGCCCGACCTCGACGTCGATCGCTGTCGCCGTCGGCCACGCTATCAACGCCTCCACCTCAGCGGCCCTCGTGGTACGCGGTGAGACGCCGATGATCATGGTGAACACGAACTCGAACCGCACGAAGTTCGCGCACCAGCAGAACGACCGCAACTACGCGGAACTGTGGCGCCGGCTGCGCTCGCGCGAGTTCTCCGCGCCGGAGGTGCGATAGCCATGGCGTCGTATGATCGCACGCTGTGTGTCGGAGGTGAGTGGGTTCCGGCACTGAGCGGTGAGACCATCGAAGTGCGTGATCCCGCCACTGGCGAGGTGATCGGGACGAGTTCCGTTGCGGGCGCTGCTGATGTCGATCGCGCCGTGGTCGCAGCACAGGAAGGGTTCCGGCGCTGGAACCTGCTGACCGCAGACGAGCGCTGCGATATTCTGCTTCGCGCTGCGGCGATCATTGACGAGCGCACCCCCGCGATGGCGGAACTGCTGACGCGTGAACAGGGCAAGCCGATTCCCGACAGCGTGAAGGAAATCGCCTTCGGGGCTCAGGTAATTCGGTACTACGCGGAGCAAGGACGCCGGGTCTGGGGCTCGATGCGTCCCACGTCGCGGGCCGATATCCGCTCGCTGGTCACGTGGGAGCCGCTCGGTGTGGTCGCCGCGATCGTGCCGTGGAACTACCCGGTTGACCTGTACGCCTGGAAGATCGGGCCGGCACTTGCCGCTGGCAACTCAGTTGTGGTGAAGCCGCCCACCGAGGCGCCGCTCGCGATTGCCGAGTTCGTGCAGTGCTTCCTCGATGCCGGGATTCCAGAGGGCGTACTCTCAGATCTGCCTGGTGCGTTTGCTGCTGGGTCGCGGCTCTCCGAGCATCCTGACGTTGCCGCGATCACTGCGACTGCGTCGACGGCGACTGGGCAAGCGATCATGCGTTCAGCGGCGAGCACGATGAAGCGTGTGACGCTTGAGCTGGGCGGCCACTCGCCGTTCATCGTGCTCGACGATGCGGACATTGCTGAGGCAGCCACCGCCGCTGCGCGGCGTTCGTTCTCGAACGCGGGCCAGATTTGCATCGCGGTGAACCGAATTCTCGTCGCTGAGTCGATTGCCGATGAGTTTGCGGAGGCGGTGATCGCTGAGGCGCGCGCCATCACGCTGGGGCACGGAGTCGAAGCGGGGATCACCGGGGGGCCGGTGACCACGGCTGCCGTGATCGAGAAATCGCGCAGGCACATTGCTGAGGCACTCGCGAGCGGGGCCGTGCTCGGCACCGGTGGCAAGAATGCTGAAGTGCGTGATGGGCTTGACGCGACGATGTTCTTCGAGCCGACCGTGCTCGATCGGGTGTCTGCTGACGCGCTTGTGATGCATGAGGAGACCTTTGGTCCGCTTGTCGCGGTGCACCGCTTCGCTGCCGGCACCGATGTTGCCGAGCTTGCGAATCGGGGGGACTACGGCCTCGCGGCGTACGTCTACGGAAACGATCTCGATCGCGCGTGGGGTGTCGCTGAGCGGATCCACGCCGGCGGTGTCGGGGTGAATATCAATGACGTGTCTGAGTTGCAGGCGCCGTTTGGCGGATGGAAGATGTCTGGGTTTGGGCGCGAGCTCGGCCCTGAGGGGCTGCAGGGCATGATGCAGCAGCGCCACATTCGTCTGCGCCGTCGGCACGCGTAGACGCTGCGGATCGAAATAGGGCACGTCGAGACTTCGGAGGCACTGAAGTCTCGACGTGCGTTGTTTCGACGTGCGTTGTTTCGGCGCGCTGTTGGCGTTCGGAGAACCGACTGGGGTCAGCGACTGCGCCAGAGGGTGCCCGGGTTAGTGGAAATCGCGAGACCCGATGCCTGCGGGGGCAGCCAGCGGCTCGAAACTGTTCGCGATGACGTTGACGACGCCCTCTGGCGAGCGCTCCAGAACGCCTGTGACGAGCAGCGCCGGTGCGGAGCGAGCCACGAGCCTGTTGCGCTGCCACACCTGTGCAAACGTCACGATGTTCACTGTGCCCGCTTCGTCTTCCAGGGTGAGGAACGTGATGCCGCCGGCGGTGCTGGGGCGCTGCCGGTGGGTGACGAGCCCGGCAACGGTAATGGTGCTGCCTGGTGCTGCGCTTCGGGTGCTGTCTGAGCGCACCACCCGGCGCGCGTCGAGTGCGTCTCGGAGCAGCGCGAGTGGGTGCTCGCCGGTGACGATGCCGGTGCTCCAGAGGTCGAGCGCGGTCTGCTCGGAGCCGGTCAGCACCGGCAGAAGCGGTGGCTGTACGTGCACGGCGATGCCGGGGAGGAACCGTTCTCGGTTGTCGGCTGCTGGGGCAGCAGACCAGAGCGCCTCGCGCCGCCCGATGCCGAGGCTGTCACACGCGCCCGCGGCAGCGAGCGCTTCGAGCCGGGGACGATCGAGATCGGCGCGGCGCGCGAGGTCAGCGAGGTCCAGGAACGGGCCGCCCTCAGCGCGTGCTGCGACAATGCGCTCGGCTGTTGACGTTTCGATGCCCCGGATCTCGGAGAGTCCGAGCCGTACCGCGAACGCGTCGTCGCGGCGATGGGCGCCGCTCGTGTCGCGCGCGGTCCGGTCGAACGGAGGGACTGGGGCGGTGGCCTCGTGCGGGGCGATGGCCCGGATCGGCTCATCGGCCGTGCATTCGGTGTTGACTGCGTGTGCGGTGAGTCGGTGCGGGGTGGAGCTGGACCCGGACCCGGACCCGGTCCCGGTCCCGGCCTCGGGCCCGGGCTCGGACTCGGACCCGGACTCGGTTCCGGCCCCGGCCTCGGGTCCGGACTCATACCCGGGTCCGGGTCCTGACTCGGGTCCGCCCCTGACCGCCTGGCTTGCCGTGTCTGCCCGGTTGGCTTCGTCCGCCATGCCTGCCCCGCGTGCCTTGCCGGCCGTGCCTGCCTCGGCCTCCGCCTTGCCTGCCCCGTGTGCCGTGCCTGGGGCGCCGGCTGTGCTGGCCGTGCCTCTGGTGCTCCTGGGGCCCGTGGCGTCGAGTGCTTCGAGATCTGCAAACGTGCCTGAGCGCTGCACATCGACGGGGAGGATCTTGACGCCGTGCCTGCGGGCATCTGCCACGAGGGTGCGTGGTGCGTAGAAGCCCATGGGTTGGGAGCGCAGTAGTCCCGCGAGAAAAGCGCCAGGGTAGTGCAGCTTGAACCAGGAGCTTATGTAGACGAGCAGCGCGAAGCTGATGGAGTGGCTCTCGGCGAAGCCGAAGTTCGCGAACGCCTCGATTTGTTCGTAGAGATGGGTGGCGGCGTCTCCCGTGATGCCGTTGCGGGCCATCCCGGCAAAGAGTGTGTCACGCAGCGAATCGATGTGTTCCTGGCCACGCTTCGACCCCATGGCGCGGCGCAGCAGGTCGGCATCCTCCGCGGTGCAGTCACCCACCGCCATTGCCATCTGCATGAGCTGCTCTTGGAACAGCGGCACTCCGAGCGTGCGCTCGAGAACGGGCTGCAGCTTCGGGTGTGAATAGGTAATGTCTTCGGTGCCATTGCGGCGCCGGAGATAGGGGTGCACTGCACCACCCTGGATCGGGCCAGGCCGGATGAGCGCGATCTCGATGACGAGATCGTAGAAGCTGCGGGGGAGGAGTCGCGGGAGCGTATTGAGTTGCGCGCGGCTCTCGAGCTGGAACACACCGATCGCGTCGGCGCGGCAGAGCATGTCGTAGACGCCGGGCTCTTCTTTCGGCACGGTTTCGAGGGTCCAGTGCTCGCCTGTCGCGCCCGCAATGATGTCCATCGTCTTTTGGAGCGCGCTGAGCATGCCGAGGCCGAGCATGTCGAACTTGACGAGCCCCATTGTTTCGCAGGATTCTTTGTCCCACTGCAACACGGTGCGGCGATCCATGCGTGCGTGCTCGATGGGGCAGACTTCGCCGACAGGGCGTTCGGTGAGCACCATTCCGCCCGAGTGTATGCCGAGATGGCGCGGGGCCTTGAGGAACTGTTGCGCCAGCCGTTGGACAGGGAGCGGGATCGGGCTATCCGGGTCTTCCTCGATGGCGCGCCAGCGCTCCATCGCTTTGGTCCATGCTCGTTGCTGTCCGGCGCCGTAGCCGAGTGCCTTGGCCGCGTCGCGAATCGCCGCTTTGGGGCGGTAGCTGATGATGTTGGCGACCTGTGCGGCGTTCCGCCGACCGTACGTTTCGTAGACGTACTGGATGACCTCTTCGCGGCGTTCTGAGTCAAAATCGACATCGATGTCGGGCTCCTCGTCGCGCATGCTTGAGAGGAACCGCTCGAAGGGGAGGTCGTAGCGGATCGAGTCGACCGCGGTGATGTGGAGCACGAAGCAGACTGCGGAGTTGGCCGCCGATCCGCGGCCCTGACAGAGGATTCCGCGGCGGCGAGCTTCCTGCACGAGATCGTGCACGATGAGGAAATAGCCGGGGAAATCTTTTTCCTCGATCACCTCCAGTTCGCGCGTGAGACGGGTACGCACGCTGTCGGTGAGTGCGCCATAGCGTCGCTCAGCCCCCTCCCACACGAGCTGGCGAAGCCAGGACATCGGGGTGTGCCCTGCGGGGACGGGGAGCTGGGGGAGGCGCGGCTTGGCGGAGCGGAGTGGGAACGCGAGTTCGCGTGCGAGCGGGACGGTGCGGGCGATCGCATCGGAATAGCGTGCGAAGCGGCGGAGCTGCGCGGCTCCCGAGCGCAGACGCGCTGCGCCTGAGGCTGGGAGGTGTGGGTCGAGCTCGTCAAGGCTGCGGCGGGCGCGCACAGCCGACATCGCCTCGGCGAGTGGTGCCTGTGCGCGAGTGGCATAGTGCACGTTGCCGGTGACGATGAGCGGCAGGTGCTGTTCTGCGGCAAGGGCGGCGAGCTGGGCGTTGCGGTGGTCATCGCCGGGATGTCCGTGGCTCGTGAGTTCGACGTAGACGTTGTCTCGTCCGAAGAGGTCGGTGAGGCGGGTGAGTTCGGCGCGCGCCTGCTCCTCGCCCGCCCCACGCGTGCTGGCTGATTCGAGCGCTTGCCGCACCGCGCCTTTGCGACAGCCAGTGAGGATTGCCCAGTTGTCCCTGCCCAGCGCGGCGAGTTGCTCGAGGTCGTACACCGGGCGCCCCTTTTCGCCACCCGCAAGTTGTCCCTCGGTGATTGCGGAGGCGAGCTGATGGTAGCCCTGCGCTCCCCGGGCGAGCACGAGCAGATGTGTACCCATCGGGTCGGTGGCGCCGAGTTGTGGGGCGTCGAGGCCGAGCGAGAGTTCCGAGCCGTACACGGTGAGGAGCGGAGGAGGAACTGAGGACGCTTCAGTTTGGGGGAGACGCGAGGTGCTTGGGGCTGCGGTCTGGGCGGCTGCGTGCGCTGAAGCCGCTTTACGCGCGGCGGACTCGGCGGCCGCCGCGAAGACGGCTGCGCCATAGAAGCCGTCGTGATCGGTGATCGCAAGCCCGGTGAGCCCGAGACGCGTCGCCTCGGCGATGAGCTCGTCAGGCGCGGCTGCGCCGTCGAGGAAGCTGAAGTGCGAGTGGGCGTGCAGCTCTGCGTAGGGGACGTGCTCCGACTCGGACTCACGTGGTTCGTGCGGCGGTGGAGCGCCCGGTGCTGTGCTCGTCGGCAGGATCGCGGGCGGGCGCGGCTCTCCCGAAGTCGTGACGCGCGGTGTCGTTGGGCGCCCCGAAATTTTGCGCTCAAACTCGGTCCACGTCAGCGGCGGGTTGTTCCAGCCCACGGGTACTCCTTCCTTTCTGTGTGATGAGGGTCCAGGCGTGTCAATTGGATAGTGGCCGATCTGCGCGCTCCGTGCCCGGCCATTCACGGATCACTTGCACCGCCGTCCCGCGGGAGTTCGAAGGGCACTGCAACACGGTTCCGCGTCGCCGGAGCGGTTCAGTCGTAGCGCCCTTCAGCGAACCACTTCCCCTCCTCGTAAAAGAGCAGCCAGGCGTCGCCGTCGGCGAGCTCGAGTTGGAGCCGAACCCGATCCGGCGCACCCTGCCACCAGCGCTCTCGCAGCGGCCAGGGGTGTGACCAGTGCTGGACCGGATCCGGGAAATCAGTGCGGGACACGCGCAGTCGGGCAGGCGCAGCAGTCAGGAGATCCTCGGCATCGATTCCGACTTCGGTGCCTGTGGTGTCAAGGAGCGCTGCTGGGAGCGGTTCTGCGAACACCCGGCTCGGCACCGGGCCGGTGAGTGAGCCCGGCCACGGACCGGCGGCCGACGCGCGCGCATCTCGTGGCCGGGTGCGTGTCGTGCCCCACGGAAGCAACCGTTGCCGGTTCGCGAGGAGCCGCCCACCAGTCAGCTGCATCGTGCCAACCGCCGCGTGTCCGAGGCGATTCTGTGCGCGGCTGAGATGGTGGTGCACGCGCTCATCGGGCTCGGTGTTCCAGAGGCCAGGTTCGTGGGCGGCCGCCCGGTCGGTGTGCGTGGGCGTGATGCGCACGCGTGTGACCCCCGCGCCGCCACGGTCGGAATCCTGTGAGAGGAAGCCGCCTGCCAGCGGAGACGGCCGACTGTGTCGCTCGCGGTGAAGCGGCGTGGATGCGCCCACTCCCGTTCGTGGCGCACCCCAATGTCGTCGGTGAGTTCGACGCGTAGCGCCGTGCATACGAGATGTTCCTCTGCAAGGCCAGCGATGAATCGTTCTGCGAGCGTGACGCAGGTAAACGCGAGCTGCTCTGCGGTGTCTACGGGCGGCTCAAAACTCAGCTCGACCGCAAACTCCTTGACGGGAGTGCGTGGTCGCACTTCCACGCCGTGGGCGGGGCCGATGGCGGTGGCACGACGGTGCGCAGCGATTCCGGCTGCCCCGAAACGCTGCCGCACGGCATCCTCCGGGAGCGCGGCCAACGCTCCAAGGGTGCGGATGCCCAGCCCCGTGAGAACTTCGGCGAACTCGCCCGGGGCCGCACGGTCGACCGGGAGCGGGCTGAGAAATGCCGCGGATCCGCCGGGCGCCACGATACGCACCTCAGCGCGCGGCGCAGTAATGCCGGGGGTGGTGGTCGCGGCGCGTGCAGCCTGTTCTGCGGTGAAGAGGCCGTCGGCAATCCCGATCCGTACGCCCTCCAATTCGAGCGTCTCGGCGAGCTGCAGTAGTGCGGCAGCGGCTGGCTCTTCTCCGCCGTAATACCGAACGGGGCCGCGCGCTCTCATTGCGCACAAGCCCGGTCGCCGGGGTTCAACGCCGGGGATGATCTCTTCGATAGCGGCGAGGACGGGTGCAAAGCGCCGCTCGTCGACCTCTGGATCATGCGGACGGAGCGCCAGTTCCGGGCAGCGCATCTGTGCTTCGCGTTCGCGTAATCCAACACGCACGCCCTCCTCGCGCGCCGCGGCTGAGCACGCGACTACGCTCCGGTTCGCGATGACAGCGATTGCGGCGGGCAGCTCATCGGCGATGTCTGCTGCACTGTCTCCTGCGACCTCTTCTGCGTGGTCACGGAGGTATGCGTGGATCGGCCAGTCTGGAACCCAGAATACGAGTACCCGTTCTGCCGCGCTCATGCCATGCTCCCGGAGTGCAGCTCGGTGACGAGCGCCATTGGAGGGGGTGAGGAGCGTGCGATGCGGGAAACTGCAGGCGTCGTGGAAATTGCAGGCGTCATGGAATCTGCAGGCGTCGTGGAATCTGCAGCAGCTGCCGGGATAGCGCTGACAGCCGTGAGAGGAGAGGCGTGCCGGGCGGATTCCGCTGTGCGGGCTGGGGCGGCCGGAGTGGCGAGGACCCCGTTCCTGAAGTGCACGAGATGCCGGTGCACCCCGCGACGATCCTGCGACTCAACCGTGAGCTCGCGGTCCATGAGCGCCCCTTCACCGCGCCCGAGCCCGGACCATCGCGACCCCACGACGCTGAGGGTGCTTTCGGGGTGTGGCCACTCGCCCGCGACAACGAGAGCGGAACCGTGTTCGCGGAGCCGTGCGGAAATCCGTTCAGCGTCGCCTGGCCCCGGTTGGGCCGGAGTGCGCAGCAGCACGACGGTGAGGACCTCGCTCAGCGCGCCAGCGAGGCCGAGCGCATCGGTTCCAGGGTCTGGGATCAGAACGCAGCGATCGAGTGCTATCCCAAGCTCTGCTGCCGCTTCGGCTCCGAACGTGGGTATACCGACTACTCCGCACCAGGATCCGGCAGCTGATGCCGCTGCCAGGAGTGCGAGCGCAAGCTGCTGTGAGCCGTGCACCGTGTAGCTCGAACCCTTGCGGAGTGCGCCGCCCGGGAGGAGCGGGCGGAGCGCTGTGGGGGTCGGCAGGGCGCGATCGTCGAGCCGCAGCGGCTGCATCTGAGTGATGCGCTGCTGCAGCGAACGGACGGTCGCGGAGGCGTTCATGCAGCAATATTCGAACATATGTTCGAATAAGTCAATCTCGATTGTGTCCCGTGTGTTGGTGGAAGGACCAGTCATCGGATGCACGCATATCGCGGCCACGCGGGAGTCTCGTGAAGGGATCGTGCGGATGGCTCATTTGTGTTGGGGTGAGACGGCGTAGGATGGGGGAGATGAACGAGGACGAGCTGGACGATTATGAGCGCGAAGCTGAACTGTCGCTGTTTCGCGAGTACCGCGATATCGCAAGCCAGTTCCGCTATGTCGTCGAAACCGAGCGCCGCTTCTATCTTGCGAATGACGTCAGTCTGCAGCGACAGGATGCCGGCAGCGACTTTTACTTCGAACTGCTGATGAACGACGTGTGGGTGTGGGACGTGTACCGCGCTGACCGCTTCGTGAAAGTGGTGCGTGTGCTCACGTTCAAAGACGTGAATATCGAGGAGCTCTCCACGCGTGAGTTCTCGATCCCGCAGGAACTCGCGCTCGACGAGTAAGTGCTGAATGGGGCCCTGGGAGGGTCCTGATCTTCGCTCACAGCAGCCCGATTCGGGCTGACTGAGCATGTCTATCCACAACGCCCACAACCGGGCTCTGTGAGGGGAAGTTCCTGCCGACAATATTGGCAGGAGGTCACCCCAATGAACCCTGCATCATCCCCCCAACACCCCCAACGCTCTCACCACGCGGGAGCGCTCTTCGCTGCTCCTGCGCTTGAGGCCTCAAAACAGCTCACACTCGGCGCTCGCGGTGAGGCGGTCGCAGCCGACTTTCTCGCCACGCTCGGCTATCGCATCCTCGACCGCAACTGGCACAGCCGGTACGGCGAACTCGACCTGGTGGTGCGGGACGGTGATGCGCTGGTCGCCGTCGAGGTCAAAACCCGGGGCGGCGAGAAATTCGGGGGTCCCCTGACCGCGATCACTGCGCGCAAAGTCGGGCGCCTCAGACGGCTGCTCTTTGAGTGGGTGCGAACACACCAGGAGCGAAGCAAAGAACTCAGGATCGACGCCATCGGCATTACGATCCTCCCGGGGCAGCAGCCGCAGGTAGATCATCTGCGAGGCATCTCGTGACCGATGACATCGTCTGTAGAGCTGCGGCGGTTGCGCTCACCGGGCTCGACGGCACGGCGGTCACGGTTGAAGCTGCCGTGTCGCAGCAGCTTCCCGGCATGACCATTATCGGACTGCCGGATACTGCGCTCGCTGAGGCGAAACTTCGCGTGCGCACCGCAACAACACAGGCGGGGATCCAGCTCTCGAACCGTTTCGTGACGGTGAACCTTAGCCCAGCGGCGCTTCCGAAGCACGGGGCCGGATTCGACCTCGCGATCGCGCTTGCGGCCCTTGCAGCTTCGCGGCGCATGCCGGCAGCCCACCTTGCTGACACCGTCCACCTCGGAGAGCTTGGTCTTGGCGGGGAGCTTCGTCGACCAGCCGGCCTGCTCTCGGCCACCGTCGCCGCACGTCGTCTGGGGTTCCGCCGCATCATGGTCCCCGCAGAGTGTGGCGACGAGGCTGCGCTCGTCCCAGGGATCGAGGTGGTTGCGGTCGCCACACTCACCGAGGCGGTCGAATGGTATCGCCAGGGCTGCCAGGTCACTCGAACGCCGTCGCCGGCTGTTCACACGAGCAACCGTCCGGTCAGTGCCGCGGTGGAGGGCACCCCCAAGCAGCAACCCGATGATGTGTCCGAGATCGTGGGGCAACCCGACGCCGTTGAGGCACTCGTAATCGCAGCTGCGGGACGCCACCACCTGTCGCTCCTCGGGCCGCCCGGGGCGGGCAAGACCATGCTCGCGATGCGCCTGCCCACTGTGCTCCCAGAGCTCACCGATTCCGAGGCTCTCGAAGCGAGCAGCATCGCCTCGCTCGGCGGGACTGCACTCACCGAGCTGGTGCGGCGGCCGCCTTTTGAGAGCCCACACCACACTGCCTCGCCTGTGGCGATCATCGGCGGAGGAATGGGTAACGTCGTGCGGCCCGGAGCAGTGACGCGCGCGCATCATGGGGTCCTGCTCATGGACGAGGCGCCAGAGTTTCCGCGAGCGGTGCTTGACGCGCTGCGGCAACCGCTCGAATCCGGCACAATCGAGATCCACCGCGCGCAGCTCCGCACGGCGCTCCCAGCGCGCGTGCAACTCGTGCTCGCAGCGAACCCGTGCCCGTGCGGGAACGCCGGCTCACCCGACACCGCGCTGGAGTGCCACTGCCCGCCGAGTGTGCGCGTGAGATACCAGCAACGTATCTCAGGGCCGCTGGCTGATCGCATCGACCTGCACCTCACACTGCACCGAGTGTCGCGCGTGGCGCGCTCAGATCCAGAACACGCTGCCCCCACGAGCGCCGAACTGCGCGCCCGAGTCGTGTGCGCGCGGGAGCGGGCAGGTGAGCGACTGCGCGGAACGCCCTGGCGCGTCAACGCGGAGGTGCCGGGACGCTGGCTTCGAAACTCAGAGCAGCGGTTGCCGCGTAGCGACACGGCGATACTCGACCGCGCTCTGGCGCGGGAGGCCTCACACTGCGCGGCTACGACCGGGTCCTGCGTGTCGCGTGGAGCATCGCAGACCTCGCGGGTCATGAGCGGCCCAGGCGCGACGATATTGCGCAGGCACTCCTGCTCCGGAACGGGGCAGAATCGTGACCGGGACAACGCCATACATCGGTGCCGATGCCGAGCTCCGTGCACGCCTCGCGCGACTGATGCCGCGCGAGTGGAGCGGGCGAATGGCCGGACGCACCACGGAATCTCCTCACACTCCGGAACTCGCTCCCGAGCGTGCGGACGCGCTGCTCGCAAGAGTCGTGTGGTCGAGGCTTGTTGAACCGGGCGACGCAATCGCCGGCACACTCATTGCCGCACTGGGGGCCGAAGAGCTACTTGCCCTGTTGGCAGCAGGCAGGGCACCACGGATGATCAGTGCACGCGCACGCGAGGCCGGGGTTACCGAGCTATCGGATCGCGCCATCACCGCCGGAGTGCACCGGTGGCTCCCTCGTCTCAGCAGGAAAGAGTGTGTCGGAGACCTTGACCGAGCAATCGCTGCGGATATGCGGCTGCTGACTCCGGGGACCAGCGCATGGCCGGAGCCCCTCGACGATCTTGGAGCGCACGCGCCACTCGTGCTCTGGGTGCGGGGGAATACGGCGCACCTCACTGCGCCCAGCCTGGCCGTCGTCGGTGCTCGGGCCTGCACCGGCTATGGTGCGAATATCACCGCGGAACTCACACACGTCGCAGGCGACGCAGGCCTGACTATCGTCTCCGGAGCTGCCTACGGCATCGACGCAGTGGCGCATCGCACGGCGCTCGCCGCAGGGCATCCTACGATCGCCGTGTTGGCTGGTGGTGCGGACCGGATCTATCCCAGCTCGCACAGGTCGCTGCTTCATCGCATCGGAGTTGACGGCCTCGTGTGTTCAGAACTGGTGCCAGGCGCCGCGCCGACCCGGTGGAGATTTCTGCAACGCAACCGATTGATCGCTGCGCTTTCAGGGGCAACGCTCGTCACCGAGGCGGGCCTGAGATCAGGCTCCCTGAATACAGCTGGGCACGCGGCGAGCCTGGGGCGAACGCTCGGTGCAGTGCCCGGGCCGGTGACGAGTGCCGCATCTGCGGGCTGTCACCGCCTGATTCGTGAATACGGCGCGCAACTCGTATCGAATGAGGAGGAACTGCGCGAGCTGCTCGACGTGCCACGGACCGCGCTCGCAGACCTGGGCGCACCGGCCGGAGCAAAAGCAGAAGCCGAATTGGGAACTGAAGCTGGATCAGGCGCGGAGACCGCAGCGGGAATTTCGGCTGGAGAAGGAACGGGGCTCGGGCTGGGGGCCGGCTCAGAACCCACGAACCGTTCGCTGGCAGGGGTACGGGGCACCCCTGCAGAGTTCGAGGTGAGTGGCGGCGCCGAGTCGGGTGCCGTGCGGCAGCCCGCGGTGCAGCAGCGGGTGATCGATGCGTTGCCGTTGCGGGGGAGTCGGAGCGCGGAGGACGTTGCGCGCCGCGCGGGTATCGGCAGAGCCGAAGCTCGTGGAGTGCTCGCCGAGCTGGAACTCCTGGGATATGTGGCTCGTCGCGAAACGCCGAGCCGTGGCGGAGACGAGTGGGGGCTGCAGCGACGAGAATGAGAACATGCACCTCGAAGCGGCGACCACGGCGTTCCTCGCGGCTGTCCGTGCGGAGTACGGCTATTCGGAGCACACTGTGCGTGCCTATCGCCGAGACCTGCAGGACTTCACAGAGTTCGCGGACCGGATGGGCGCAACGCAACTGGCGGACTGTGAGCTCGAGCTGATGCGGGCTTGGCTCTGGGACCGACAGCAGCGTGGGCTGGCGGCGAGCACGCTCGCCCGGAACGTTGCCACCCTGAAGTCATTCGGCACCTGGCTCGAGCGCAGCCGCCTCGTGCCAGGCAACCCCGCCTCCCGGCTGCGCACACCGAAGGCCCCGCGTGCGCTTCCGCGGGTGCTGGGCGACGAACAGATCAGCAGGATCCTTGACCGAGTCGCTACGCGTGCTGCGGGCGGCGACCCGGAAGCACTGCGTGATCACGCCGTGCTTGAACTGCTCTACGCCACCGCTTTGCGTGTCTCCGAGCTGTGCGGACTCAGCCCGAGCGGGTTGGATCGGCGCGAGCGGACCGTGCGGGTGCTCGGAAAGGGTGGGAAAGAACGAGTGGTCCCGTTCGGGGCCCCAGCAGCTCGTTCGCTCGAGAGCTACCTTGTGCGAGCCCGCCCTGCGCTCATCGCGCGGGCCGAAGCAGTGCAAGTGGCCGTCGGGCGCGCCGACGCGGCTGACGTGGCTGACACGGCTGACGCGGCTGACGCGCACGACGCACCCGACACGGCCCGAGCGCGGGGTGGCACTGCAGCGGGGCCCGAGGTGGCTCCAAGGCTCGCCCGCCACACCAGCTCCGGTCCAGCAGCACCACTGTTCCTGGGGAACCAGGGCGCGCCGCTAACGCCGAGCGCGGTCTATCGGCTGGTGTCCCGCGAGCTCGCGCAGGAACCGGGAAGCGGACCGAGCGGCCCGCACACGCTCAGACACACTGCCGCAACTCATCTCCTCAACGGTGGCGCAGATCTGCGTGTGGTGCAGGAGATGCTGGGCCACTCCAGTCTCGCGAGTACCCAGGTCTACACGCACGTGTCGACCGAGCGCCTCGCCGAACGCTACCGTCAGGCCCACCCGCGCGCCTAGGGCCGCTCTCGCCCCGGCCTCGGTCGGCACGTTGAGTGCCCGCTCACCAGGGCAGCAGGACCGGTGCCCCGAGCAGGAATCGGAGCGGAGACACGTACTCCTCGTTCACGCGTACGCCGAGGTGCACGCATTCGCTCTCGCAGTGCCCTCCGCTTGCGATTGTTCCCACTGACCCGCCGCGCGGCACAGTCGATCCCACGCTCAGTGGGCTCGTCAGTGGCTCGATCGAATAGACCGTTGTTGCGTTCACGCGAATGGTGATCGTGTCGCGATCCACCACGCTCCCAACAAAGGACACGGTGCCGCCCTCTGGCGCGCGCACCGCAGCCCCAGGCGCAGCCGGAAGATCAATGCCGCGGTGTCCCGAGCTGTAGGGCGTTGGTGGTGCGAGATACGGGCCGGAGACTACGAGCTGCCCAGCCAGCGGTGAGAGCCAGCGGTCGGGGCCCACGGCACCGGCAGCTGGGCCCGCAGCGTGCACGATGCCTAGCGTGACGGTCACGGCGCCTGCGGCAGCGACTGCGAGGAGCAGTGCGGTAGCCGGAACGGCTGTGGTACCGGAGCGAGTAATCGCGCGCGCTGCTGCTCGCGAAACTGAGCGAGCAGCAGCGCGCGCTCCAGATGCAGAACCAAGTAGAGGCGTCATGGTGACCAGCTTGTGTGAAGTCGTGCGGGAGGGCATCAGGGAACCAGGAAACGTGGAGAACTGGTCGAGAGGGGGCCGAATTACGTGGGTGTGCGCGAAGAGGGAAATCCGAACAACATTGCGCCGGTGTCATGCGTAGACGGAGCCGAAGCGGATGCTACACTTGTCGATGCACCTCGAAAGAGGTGACTTCGCGTGCCTACTCACCGGAGCGCCGCCACCGGTCTTCAGTTCCTCGGAACGAAGCGGCGGAGCACGAAGGCACCAGGATCTGGTCGCAACCGCGACCGAAGAAACCGAAAGAGCGCGCCTATTGGGGTGCGCAGAACAGGAGACGGCAATGGCCGTTGTAACCATGCGCCAGCTGCTCGACAGCGGCGTCCACTTCGGACACCAGACGCGTCGCTGGAACCCGAAGATGAAGCGCTTTATCTTCACCGAGCGCTCGGGCATCTACATCATCGACCTCCAGCAGTCGCTCGGCTACATCGACTCGGCATACGAGTTCGTGAAGCAGACCGTTGCCCGGGGCGGCAACGTGCTGTTCGTCGGCACCAAGAAGCAGGCTCAGGAAGCAGTCGCCGAGCAGGCGACCCGCGTGAACCAGCCCTACGTCAACCAGCGCTGGCTCGGTGGCCTGCTCACCAACTTCCAGACGGTCACCGGCCGCCTGGAGCGCATGAAGGAACTTGAGCAGCTCGACTTCGAAGGCACCACGAGTGGCTTCACCAAGAAGGAGCTTCTGCTCAAGAAGCGCGAGCTCGATAAGCTGCAGAAGTCGCTCGGCGGCATCCGCAACATGGGCAAGACCCCCTCGGCTCTCTGGGTGGTTGACACCAAGAAGGAGCACCTCGCGATCGATGAGGCGAAGAAGCTGGGCATCCCCGTTATCGCCATCCTCGACACGAACTGCGATCCCGACGAGGTCACCTACCCGATCCCGGGTAACGACGACGCGATCCGCTCGGTGGCACTGCTCACCCGCGTGATTGCTGACGCGGTGGCTGAGGGCCTCATGGAGCGCCACCAGAAGCCCGAGGCAGGCGAAGCTGCTGCTGAGCCGCTCGCTGAGTGGGAAGTTGAACTGCTCAACGCAGACGCGCCCGCAGCTGAGGCCGCTGAGACGCCCGCCGCTGAGGCTCCGGCCGCTGAGGCCCCCGCAGCTGAGGTCGCTGAGGCGCCCGCAGCTGAGGCTGCCGAAGCCGCACCTGCTGCCGAGTAATTTCGGTTCCCCGTTAGACACTGAACCACTCATAAGGAGTCACACATGGCTGCAGTAAGCATGGCCGCTGTGAAGGAGCTGCGCGAGCGTCTTGGCGCCGGCATGCTCGACAGCAAGAACGCACTCGTCGAGGCTGAGGGCGACATCGAGAAGGCGATTGAGATCCTGCGTCTCAAGGGCCTGAAGGGTGTTGCGAAGCGTGGCGACCGTGAGGCGAGCGAAGGTCTCGTCGCGGTCCGCCAGAGCGAGGGCGCTGCCACGATGATCGAGCTCGTCTGCGAGACCGACTTCGTCGCGAAGAACGAGAAGTTCATTGCACTGGCAGAGCGTGTTCTTGACGCAATCGTTGCAGCAAACGCGAAGTCCGCCGAGGAGGCCCTCGCGGCTCCCGCTGACGGCAAGACCGTTGCTGACGTGATCGCTGACGAGTCTGCGATCATCGGCGAGCGCATTGTGCTTCGCAAGGTGACCCGCATCGAGGCGCCTGCGACCTCCGTCTACCTGCACCAGACCTCGAAGGATCTGCCGCCGCAGATCGGCGTGGTTGTGGGCTACGAGGGCGATGACGCAGCTGCTGCACTCAGCATCGCGCGTCACATCTCGTTCGCTGATCCCCTCTACGTTGCGCGTGAAGAAGTTCCCGCTGCTGACGTGGAGAAGGAGCGCGAGATCGTTACCGAGATCTCGAAGAACGAGGGCAAGCCCGAGGCAGCGCTGCCGAAGATCGTTGAAGGTCGCCTCAACGCGTTCTTCAAGCAGGTCGTGCTCGGCGAGCAGGTCCACGCGCTGGATGACGAGAAGCGTGAAGTGAAGAAGGTTGCTGAAGCAGCTGGAATCACGGTCACCAGCTTCGCTCGCAGCAAGGTCGGAGCCTAACTGATAGTTACGGGACCCGGGCCATTTGGTCCGGGTCCCGTGCTATGTCCGCACTACTATTGCCTCAGCTGAGGCACACCCCGTCGTACCTCACCCGTGCCTCATGAAGGAGAACAACAACATGACCGAGACCGCCGATCGTAAGCGTCGAGTTCTGCTGAAGCTCTCCGGAGAGGCCTTTGGCGGGGGCACCCTCGGCGTGAATCCCGATGTTGTGAGCCAGATTGCGCGCGAGATCGCCGCTGCCATGGAGGACGCCGAAGTCGCCGTCGTCGTTGGTGGCGGAAACTTCTTCCGTGGCGCAGAGCTCTCACAGCGCGGTATGGATCGCGCACGGGCAGACTATATGGGCATGCTGGGCACAGTGATGAATGCCCTCGCCCTCCAAGATTTCCTGGAACAGGCTGGCATCTCCAGCCGCGTCCAGTCCGCGATCACGATGACGCAGGTTGCAGAAACCTACATCCCGCTCCGCGCGATCCGCCACCTCGAAAAGGGCCGCGTCGTCATCTTCGGTGCTGGCGCTGGTTTGCCCTATTTCTCGACGGACACCGTCTCCGCGCAGCGCGCCCTCGAGATTCACGCTGACGAAGTGCTCGTCGCGAAGAACGGCGTCGATGGTGTCTACACTGCGGATCCCGCGAAGGATCCGAGCGCCACGCTGATTCACGACATCAGCTATGGTGAGGCACTCGTGCAGGGCCTGAAGGTCGTTGACTCCACGGCGTTCAGCCTGTGCATGGACAACGGTATGCCGATGCGGGTGTTTGGCATGGAGCCGGCCGGAAATGTCACCGCGGCGATCCGGGGTGAGAAGCTCGGAACCCTCGTACACCGCTAAGCTTGAATCAGTTCAGCAACTCATAAGGAGAGCACCGTGATCGAAGAGGTCTTCGTCGACATCAAGGACCGCATGAACGGCGCGGTCGAATCCGCGAAGGAAGGCTTCGCTTCGGTCCGTACCGGTCGCGCGACTCCGGCCCTTCTGCAGAACCTGCAGGTCGACTACTACGGCACCCCAACGCCGCTCCCGCAGCTCGCATCCGTGCAGAATCAGGATGCGCGCAGCCTTCTCATTACGCCCTACGACAAGGGCGCGATGAAGGACATCGAGCAGGCGATCCGGGATATGCCCAACCTCGGCGCAAATCCCTCGAACGATGGCACCGTCATCCGCGTCACCCTCCCCGATCTCACTGAAGAGCGCCGCAAGGAGTTCGTGAAGATCGTCAAGGGCCGCGCAGAGGACGCCCGCGTTGCGATTCGCAATGTTCGCCGCCAGGGCAAGGATGATCTTGAGTCGCTCAAGAGCGAGGTCGGCGAGGATGATGTTGCTCGAGCTGAGAAGGAGCTTGAGGCAGTCACGAAGCAGTTCATCGAGCAGATCGATGATGCGCTGAAGCGCAAAGAGGCTGAGCTGCTGGAGGTTTAGGCTGCATGCCCGGCTCGGACAAGCGCGACGAGTTGCGCAACGCGCTCGAATCGACGCGCGCCCAGCTTGAGGCGACGAACGCTCGAATCGAGGCGCGTGCGGGGCGCAACCTTTTCTTTGCGATCCTTTCGGGATTGGTTTTTGGGGGAGTGTTCCTGGCGAGCCTGTTGCTCGTGAAGCAACTATTCGTGGTGCTCGTCGCCGTGATCGTTGCTGTTGCGCTCGTAGAGCTGGCGTCTGCGTTCCGGGTCTCTGGGAGGCGAGTGCCCCGTGCCGGGGTCGTGCTCGGTGGCCTGATCGTCGTGGGTGGTGCCTACTTCTGGGGCGCTGAGGGGATGCTCCTCGGGCTCTTCACGGGATCGGCGCTGCTGACCGTGTGGCGGCTCATCGAAGGGCTGTTCCCCGCGTGGGAGACGCCGCCACGAACCCTGGTGCGAGACGTATTCTCGGGCCTGTTCACGCTGGTCTACGTCGCATTCCTCGCATCGTTCACGGTGCTGCTGGTAGAAGCTGAGCGTGGTGAATGGTGGGTGTTCTCGCTCGTGGTGATCGTCGTGTCCGTTGATGTCGGCGCATATGCGGCTGGTGTGACACTTGGCAAACACAAAATGACTCCGCGGATCAGCCCGAACAAGACCTGGGAAGGGTTCTTCGGCGCTGCTGTGCTCGCCGCGACCGTCGGCGTGCTCGTCGCGATATTCGCGCTGCAACAGCCCTGGTGGGTGGGAATCATCCTTGGAGTCGTCGTGCTGTTCACTGCGACGGGCGGCGACCTGACTGAGTCATTGATTAAGCGCAACCTCGGAGTGAAGGATATGAGTAGCTGGATCCCCGGTCATGGTGGATTCCTTGATCGCCTGGATTCTCTGCTTCCCTCGGCGGTTGGTGTGTACGGTGTCGCCCTATTTCTCGGGGTGGTGTGATGGCCGCACACTCTCAGCAAGTCCGTCGTCGCACCGGGCAGAATGGTGCGGTGCACAATTCGTTCCCACTCGCCACAGGAACCCAGCCAGGCTATGCGCCCGAGCAGGTCGATGAGTTTCTTGGTCG
The DNA here is from genome assembly GCF_019464495.1 of Leucobacter luti. Classification (NCBI taxonomy): domain Bacteria; kingdom Bacillati; phylum Actinomycetota; class Actinomycetes; order Micrococcales; family Microbacteriaceae; genus Leucobacter; species Leucobacter luti. Next base: position 3,385,256 of record NZ_CP080492.1, read on the forward strand.
AGCCCGTGCCTCATATGAGGGTGCGGACACTGCTGGCTCTGGCATGACCGCAGAGGAAGTCCGTCAGACGGCATTTCCTGTGAAGCGCGGTGGGTACGCCACGCGCTATGTGGATGCCGCGCTGGATCGGCTTGAAGAAGTCTTCTTTGAGCGCGAGCGCCGAGCGAAAGTTCGTGCGGCCGGTGAAGAGGCGTGGTGGGATGAAACTCGCGCGTTGCTCTCTGACGTGCGTGGTCGGATCCAGCGTCCACGTGGCAGTCGATTCCGCAGGCGTGGCGTGTTTGCCACGGGCTACCGGAGATCCCAGGTCGATGCGTTCTTGGATCGTGTTGCTGAGATGTTCGAGCGCCGCGAACTGGGACTCAAGCCCGCTGAGGTGCGCGATGTGGTCTTCCACTCGCAATGGCGAGGCTATGACGAGGATCAAGTCGACGCGTTGCTTGATGGCGTGGTCGAACTCATCCTCTCCACGCGCTAGGCGCGTTCCGTGAGTCCCGGCGCGCCAGATTTCGCGCTGCCGTTGTCTCGAACCGATTGCTGATATAAGATCGTTACATTGTGGCTCCTGTGAATGCAAAATCCGTCTCCCGCTGGTCGCGTCTGCGCGCCCCCGTCGCAACGCTTGCCGTTGCGGGTTTCCTCGGGGCCGCCATTATCGCGCCGTTCTCGCTGCCCGGTGCAGAAGCGGACGTTGACGCGCTCGCTTTCCAGGATCGAATCCACCAGGAGTTCACACCGAACGAATCCGACACGGCAGATCTCGTGTACGTTGATATCCCTGTGGTGCAGCTTCCGGACCCCGAAGAGGTGCGGAAGAAGCAAGAAGCTGAAGCCGCCGCAAAGGCCGCCGAAGCTGCCTCAAAGGCCGCCGCGGAGACTGCTGCGCAGTCCGGGGGCGGCGATAGCGCCGCCGCTGGCGCACCTCCGAAGTACTCGGGTGGCGGCTCGCCCGCCGAGTGGATGGCAGCCGCTGGCATCGCGGAAGCTGATTGGGGCTATGTTGACTACATTGCCTCCCGTGAGAGCACGTGGAACCCGAACGCCACGAACGCGAGCTCCGGGGCCTGTGGGCTGATCCAGGCTTACCCCTGCAGCAAAGTACCGGGGAATGGCTACGACCCTGTAGACAACCTGCGCTGGGCTACCGGCTACGCCACGGATCGCTACGGAAGCTGGGCTGCCGCATACGCGTTCTGGACCGCCAACCACTGGTGGTGATCGGGGGAGACTATGCCCCGGAAACACCGCCGCACTCGCCCGTCCGAATTGCCAGACGTCACCCGTCTCGCCAACGGCGGTGCACGCAGAGAATCCCGCAGAGGCCGAGAGTGGTTTGTGCGCGAGATCTCAGCTTCGCGCGCTGAAAAGGCGTATCGCTGTCCTGACTGCGGACAGGAGATTCCCGCAGGCCAAGCGCATCTCGTTGCCTGGTCTGCTGAGCACATGTTTGGCGATGACGCCGCAGTGCGGGATCGTCGCCACTATCATGCACACTGCTGGCGTCTCGCGTAGGGGCGGTCAGCCGAGTCGCGCTTCCGCGAGTCCGTGAGGATCTCCTCCGGTCCGCCCACCTTTGTTTAGTAGGCCAGACGATGGCCGCCTAGAAGAGCGTTGGCGTCCCCGGCCCTGCCGCATCGACGTTGACCGTGACACCGCTCGGCGCAGCACCGCCTGCGAGGCCCGGCCCCTGGTCCGGTGCGCGTCCTGCCTGGAACGCGGTCGCTGCCGCGCGTGCCCGATCGTCCGCTGCCTCATTCAGCGGGTGTCCCGCGTGCCCCTTGACCCACTCGAACTTCACGGTGCGCCCCTGCAGAGCTGCATCGATGCGTTCGAGTAGCTCTCGGTTCAGCACCGGTTTGCCGTCAGCTTTCCGCCAGCCTTTACGCTTCCAGCCCGGCATCCACTGCGTCACGGAATTGATGACGTACTGGCTATCGCACAGAATATGGAGTGGCTCTGTGGGTCGATCGGCCGTGGCGAGCAGAAGGTCGAGCACAGCCATAAGCTCGCCCTGGTTATTTGTTGCGCGTGGCCAGCCGCCAGCGCGCCACTGCTGCGCATCAATGACCCAGGCCCACCCGGCCGGGCCGGGGTTGCCGAGTGCTGATCCGTCTGCTGCAGCGGTGATTGTCATAGTTCTATCCTGCCAGAGCCGGGCGGCGCTGGCGTTCCACGAGACGGCCGAGCGTGGCAGCGCGCGGCCGTGGAGGTCCAGCGCCCGCCAGGCCGCGTCTCTCGCCCGGCTGAGCGCCCCGCAGAACGCAGCGCGGCTCGGATGATCAGCTGTGCTGCTGCGCTGGGGGCGTGTCCAATTCAGAAACGGGCTGCATGGCGGCCGCATCGGGCTCGACGGGAAGCTCGGAATCCGCCGAAACTTCCTGCGCGGCAGAGACCGAACCAGCGACCGGTGCGTCGACCAGTCGCCCGGCGACCGTGCTCATCTTCTGAGCATTCGTGATGACTTCACCCAGGCTTTCGAAGTAGCGCGCAACGGCTCCTCGCTCGACCTTCAGCTGAGTCATACGGTCCTCGGCCGCCGCAAGCACCTTCGCCGCGCGGTCTTCAGCCGACGCGAACGTGGTCTGCGCACGCTGTTCCGCCTCAAGCACGATCTCGGCGGCCTGCCGCTCGGCGATCGCCCGCGCATTCCGCGCATCCTGCGCTGCTTCCCGGGTGATCTGTTCGTACTCGGTGCGGGCGGCATCGAGCTGGATCCGCAGTTCGCTGAGTTCTGCGGTGGCCGCCGCGATTTCGCGCTGCGATGCCTCCGCCGCCTCACGCTGCCTCGCGGCGAGATCCTGTTCAAGCGTCTCACGCTGCTCAGTGGCGAGAAGCGCGAAGCTGCGGGTGTCGGAGTCGATCTTCTCGGTCAGCTCTCGTGCCGCATCCTCGGCAGCGCTCCGCAGCGCCGCGAGCTGTGCTTCCTCGGTGCCACGGTATTCCGCGAGCTCGGCGACGGTGTCGGCGCGGAGCAGGTCGGTCTCCTCGGTGACCGCTGCGCGCAGCGCTTCCACCTCGCGAGCGATTGCAGCTTCCTGTGCTTCGCGCTGTGTCCGCAGGTCCTCGGTGTGCTGGGCGAGCGCCGCGGCGATCTCGCGATCGTGTTCCTCCCGCTCCCGTGCGAGGTCCGCGGTGAGCTTCGCGCGCTCGCGCTCGATCTGCAGTTCGAGCGCCTCACGCTCAAGTCCAAGCGCCTCAGCGGCCTCTTCGCGCTCGATTCGCATTCGCTCGGTTTCCGCGGCTTGCTCGTCGGCGATCTGCTGCTGGTGCGCTGTGAGCTGTGCGGCGAGACGTTCCTCCTGCACCGTCGCTGCGTCGGCGATCCTGGCCTCGTGATCTGCGAAGCCGCGCGCCTGCTCGGCCGCTGCGCGCTCCCGCTCATCGCTGAGTTCCTGCTCATGCACCCCGCGCTCGGCGTCGATCTTGGCGCGGTGCGTGTCCCACTCGGCGATGAGTCGATCCTGATGGCTCGCCAGTTCGCTGCCAATCCGGCTCTCGTGCGCGCTGCGTTCAGCCGCGATTCGGTCGGAGTGGGCCGTGAGTTCGTCTGCGAGAGTCGCGTCGTGTGCTGCCCGCTCGTTCGCGATGCTCACGTCGTGCGCTGAACGCTCACTTGCGATGCGGTGCTCGTGGCTCGCGCGCTCGCTGGCGATGGTGGCTTCGTGGGTGTCGCGTTCCTGCGCGATCGAGGCCTCGTGTGCCTCGCGTTCCTGCGTGATAGTGGCTGTGTGCTGCGCGAGCTCCTCGGCGATGGCGGTCTCGTGCGCTTCTCGCTCAGCGGAGATCGCGCTCTGGTGCGCAGCGAGTTCAGAGGCGATTCGTTCCTGGTGCTCTGCGAGTTCTGTGCTGAGCCGCAGTTCATGAGCGTCGAGTTCGCCGGTGAGTCGGGACTCGTGCGCGTCCTGCTCATCGCGGAGCCGGGCTTCATGCGCGACAATTGCGGCGCGGAGCGCGTCGTCTTGAGCGTCGCGTTCCTCCGCAAGCTCGGCCTCATGTGCCTCGCGCTCGTTCGTGATCCGATCGCGGTGCGCCGTCAGCTCAGCGGTGAGCTGTGCCTCTTGCTGGGCGCCGGCTGCGGCGAGTTCCGCTTCGTGACGTGCCCGCTCGTCCGCGCGCTCCTCAGCCGCCCGCGCGGAGAGCCGCTCCTGCTCGCGTGCGGTCTGGTCGGTCAGCGTCGCAAGCTCTGCGCGATGCGCTTCAAGCTCGCGAGTGATCGCAGCATCGTGCTCCGAACGCTCCTGCGCACTGCGATCGAGGTGCGTCTGCTGCTCAAACGCGATGCGACGATCGTGCTGCTCCCGTTCCGCTCGCAGTGCCTCGTCGTGCTCCTGACGCTCCTGAGCGATGCGGCCGCGCAACGTCTCAATCTCGGTGGTGAGTGCGCGCCGCTGCGCGTCCATGCCCGATTCGAGTTCTCGGGAGCGCTCCGTGAAGCGCTCTTCGAGCTCAGCCTCTTCACGCTGGCGTTTGGCTTCGAACTCAGCGCGGGCGCGTTCGCCCTCGCGGATGAGGCGCGCGCGTTCTTGCTCGGCTTCCCGCTCGCTCTCCTCTTGCTGGCGTGCAAGCGAGACAGCGTGCTGCTCAGTTTGGGTGCGGAGTTCCTCAGCGGCGGCGCGAGCCTCGGAGGTGACGCGCTCAGCTTCTGCTTGAGCAGTCGCGAGTGCGGCCTGTGCTTCGCGGTGCGCACCCTCGCGCTCAGCGCCCGCTTCACGCTCGGCAGAGCTTCGCGTGAGCTCGGCCGTGCGCTGAGCTTCGTCGAGGAGGCGTTCACGCTCGGCGTTTGCCGCGGCGTCCTGCTGGGCCGCATCGGTCCGTGCGCCGGTAATGAGGACCTCAGCTTGTTCAGAAGCGGAGTTCAGGAGCTCGTCAGCGCGAGCTTGCGCCGCACTGAGTACTCGGTTGCTCTCTTCCTCCGTCGAACGCCGCAGCTTCTCGGCGTCAAGATCTGCCTGCGCCATGAGCCGCTGTGCATGATCTTCAGCAACCTGAAGGCTTTTTTCCACGCGCAGCCCGAGGCCCGAGTAGCCGCTGGCGCCGAGCTCGGCGACCTGTTCCTGCAACTCTGCAATGAGCTGGCGTTGTTCCTGCCCGACGCTGGTGGCTTGCTGATGCGCTGCTTGCAGCGCATCGATATGCGATTGCAGAGCGCCGATATGGCCGGTGAGAGCTTGGACTCGCTCATCGACTTCTTCGCGGTTGTACCCACGGAACGCAGGGGTGAAAGGCTGGACTGCTTCGGACACGTGCTCTCCGGAATCTGGAACGAGGGATCCCGCGGTCGTGCCGGGGGTGGCGGCGCGGGCCTGTATGGGTTCATGATAGTTCACATCCCTTGGCGTCGTGTGGAGTTTGCGTGGCCGACAGAGGGAATCCCGAGCTTCTGCGCATGTCTTATGCGGAAAGCTCCGGTAGCGTTGAACGCTGAGGATCCGATTGCGTGCACCGAGAGTGGGTTGCGGTGACCGGAACGGACAACCAATGTGAGGAGCCCACGTGCGATACGTGCTTGCGATTGCGACGCTTGTGCTTTCCGGCGTGCTGCTAATTCTTGGAATCGGCCAGCGAACCTTTCTTGCCGGACCAGCCGAGATTAGCTTCCCTGTCGATACCAAGTCGGAGACGGGCTTCGCGGTCGTTGACGGCGCCGAGTTCTCGAAGATGCCGGGACAGGCGAACGTCGTGGTGAAGGGCGAGCAAGCGTTCGTCGCCACGGGGGCAACCCGGGATGTGCGCGGGTGGCTTGAGCCGTTCTCACACGCAGAGCTCTCCGTGAATACCCAGGGTGAGCGCCTGTTGAGCGCGCTGATCGCGCCGGCTCCCGATGCCGCGCCGGAGAACGTGACCGCTGAGACGGGTCTCGATCCACGAGGCAGTGATCTGTGGCTCGAAGAGCGATCGATCGACGATTCGGGCAGCGGCGTCGAGACGGAGACGCTGCGTGTGCCGGTATCGCTCACGGCCGATCAGTCGGTATTGATCGCCTCCGACGGTACGCAGCCGGTTCCGAAAGATGTGTCACTCGTGTGGGCGCAGGATCGCAGCACGCCGCTAGCAGGTCCGTTCCTCGTCGGTGGAGGACTGCTCGCGCTTATCGGTGGCCTGCTCTACCTGCTCGCAGTGGATCACAACCGACGCGCGCTCGGACCGCGCCGCGGACGCAGGGGGCCGTTGCAGGGCCTCCGCAACCGTCCGACCGGTGGCGGGCGCCGCCGCTCGGTGAAGTCGGTGCCTGCTCCGACTGCTCCGGCGCAGCCCGTGGCAGATCCGGATCAGGCGGCGGGGACGCGAGCCGCGGCTCCCACGCCCGAGGCCACGCAGGCTGTGGATCCTGCACCGGAGCCCACGCAGGCTCCGGACCAGAAACCCGCGCCCTCGACGCCGGAACAGCCGGAACAGCCGGAGACCAAATCCGAACGCCGCGCCGTCACTCCTGGCAAGCGACGTGTGCTGCGCCGTGGACTGCTCCCGGCGCTGGGTCTCACCGCCGCGCTTGGCCTGACCGGATGCTCCGCGAGCTACTGGCCCCAGTTTGAGCCTGCCGCGTCCACAGAAGCGGCCCCCACGACATCACCGTCTGCAGTGGCTCCTGTTCCAGTGACTGAGGGCCAGCTACACCGGATCATTACGCAAATCGCCGATGACGCCGCGCAGGGTGACGAATCACTCAACGCCGCAGTGCTGAGCGAGCGCTTCTCGGGCGATGCACTCGCCCAGCGGACAGCCAACTACACGATCCGTGCGGAGAAGCCAGATTATGCCGTGGTGCCGCCACGGATCACGGATCAGGAACTCGACTACGAGCTCATGCAGAGCACCGAGACATGGCCGAGGACCCTGTTTGTGACGGTCGCTTCGACACCAGGAAGCGAAGCCGCTCCTGCTGAAGGCGAAGAAGCTGCGACGTCGGAGGCAGCCTCGTCGCCCTCGCTGGCCCTCGTAATGTCACAGCAGAATCCGCACGAGAACTACCACGTCTCACGCGTGATTGCGCTCCGCGGGGGAATCTCGATGCCGCAGGCCGCGCCAGCAGAGGACGGCACCGCCGTGCTCTCGAACAACATCGAAACGCTCGTGCTGCCTCCTGGGGAGGTCGGAACCGCGTATGCCGCGCTCTTGCAGAACGGTGCAGAGGCTGAGCAGGCGAAGTTCTTCGATCTTGAGACGGACACGCTGCTCAGTACGTACGGCAAGGTTCGTACCGAACAAGCGCAGTCTCAGTCTGACGAAAAGGGGCAGACGATGAAGTTCTCTGTCGCTGCGCGCCAGGGGGACGAAACTCCGGTGGCCCTGTCCACCGGAGCGGGCGGGGCGCTCGTGGCGACCACAGTGATCGAGGAACAGATCGTGGACGCTGACGGTGGACGCTACAAGCCCCAGGCCAAGGGCGAAGTAACGGCCCTCTCGGGGCTGACCGGAGAGCAGGATCGCCTGGTGCAGGAAGTCGCGCACCAGATGCTGTTCTTCGTCCCGAGCAAGGCCGAAGACGCAAAGATTCAGCTGCTCGGAGTTACGAGCGAGCTGGTGGGAGTGAGGAACTAAGAATGACCCAGCAGATTCCCGAACGACTGCCCGGTGGCGGAATTGATCTGAGCCACCTCGCGGCGCGCGGCCAGGCCAGTGGCCAGCAGAGCGGAGCCCCAGCGGCTGCGGGTGCAGGTGCACCCGCAGGGGCGCAGGTGGTCGACGTGCCATCGCTGGTCATGGATGTCACTGACGCAAGTTTTGAGCAGGCCGCGCAGCTCTCGACAGTGGTGCCGGTCATCGTCGAGCTGTGGGCCGAATGGAGCGAGCCGGGTACGTCGCTGAGCCCGGTGCTCGCGAAAGTCACCCGTGAGCTCGCAGGCCGTGCTCTGCTCGCGCGGGTGAATGCCGACGCAAATCCTGGCCTGGTGCAGGCATTCCAGGCCCAGTCGATTCCGACTGTCGTTGCCCTCATCGGCGGCCGTCCCGTGCCACTGTTCCAGGGCGCGCAGCCCGAAGAGCAGGTGCGCGAGATCTTCGGGCAATTGATGCAGCTGGCGGAGCAGCACGGCGTGGTCGGACGCGTCGCAGCGCCGGACAGTGACGGCTCGGACGAGCCTCAGGTCCCCGCGGAGCCCGAAATTCCTGCGGCCCACGTCGCGGCAGTTGAGGCTGCGGAGCGCGGCGATTTCGAGACCGCGGTCGCCGAGTGGGAAGCAGTTCTGTTGAAAGCGCCTGCTGACGCGGTTGCGCGTGCCGCGCTCGTGCAGATGAAGCTTCTCCAGCGGCTCTCCGGGGCAAACGCTGAGGCAATCCGCTCGGCCGCTGCTGCCGCACCTCAGGGGGTAGCCGAGCAGCTCGCCGTCGCTGATCTCGACCTCTCCGGTGGACACATCGAAGATGCCTTTTTGCGTCTGCTCGATCTCTTCGCGGTGAGCGGCGAAGATGAGCGCGCTGTGGTGCGCGAGCGCCTGCTTGAACTGTTTGAAGTGGTCGGTGTCGCAGATCCGCGCGTGATCGCTGCTCGCGGGCGGCTCGCGAACCTGCTCTACTGAGCGGCTTCGAGGTGTCTGACACGCGCGCGTATCTGGACCATGCTGCGACCTCGCCGATGCCTGACGAGGTCGCAGCGGAGTACCTGCGCGCGTTGCGGCTCGTGGGCAATCCCGCCTCGACGCACGCACACGGCCAGCTCGCTAGCGAATCGCTTGAACACGCGCGAGACGAGATCGCCCGACTCCTGGGCTGTGATCATGCCGAGCTGATCTTCACGAGCGGTGGCACCGAATCAATTAATCTTGCGCTCAAAGGCCTGTACTGGGCCAGACGTCGGGCGGGCAGCGGGAACACGATTCTCGTTGCTGAGGGTGAACACCATGCGACGATCGAGGCGGCGGAGTGGCTTCGAGACAGCCAGGGCGCCTCACTCATTTGGATGCCCGTCGATCCTGATGGGCGGCTCGCACCGGAGACGTTGAGCGCCGTTATCGCCGAGACAGGCCCTGACAACGTCGCGCTCGTATCTTTTCTCTGGGCGAACAACGAGGTGGGTACGGTGCAGCCCGTTACTGAGCTCTGTCAGATTGCCACGGAGGCTGGCATCCCAAGCCACGTGGATGCGGTCTCTGCCCTGGGGCAGCTTCCCATTCATTTCGCCAATTCAGGAGCCGCCGCGGTGAGCGTGTCGGCCCACAAGATCGGGGGACCGGTCGGCGTCGGGGCTCTCGTCCTTGGCCGGCGGGCGACCGCGGATGCGCTGCTCCACGGCGGGACGCAGCAACGATCTCGATCGGGCACTCAGAACGTTGCTGGCGCTGTAGCCTTCGCTGCCGCGTTGCGACGTGCCGTCGGGCCAGGAGGGGAACCGGATCCGCGCGCGGTCGCCCGCCTCACCGAGCTGCGCGATGCACTGATCGCGGGAGTCCATGCAGCTGACCCCAGCGCCATACTGCGCGGTGCCACGCCCGGTCCGGCTCGGCTCCCAGGCAACGCCCATTTCACCTTCCCCGGCTGCCAGGGCGATTCGCTGGTGTTTTTGCTCGACGCTGCTGGCGTGTCCGCCTCCGTTGGCTCGGCGTGCCAGGCCGGCGTCGCCGAAACTTCGCACGTCTTGCTTGCCATGGGCGTGCCTGAGGCCGAAGCTGCTGGTGCCTTGCGCTTTACGCTTGGCGTGGACACGGAGCTCGCCGAAATCGAGCGGCTCCTCGAGGCGCTCCCAAATGCTCTTGCGCGAGCGCGCACAGCCGGACTCGTCTAGACTATTCCGGTGAAAGTTCTGGCGGCAATGAGCGGGGGTGTCGACTCCGCGGTAGCAGCAGCGCGCGCGGTCGAGGCCGGGCATGATGTAGTTGGCGTGCACCTCGCACTGAGTCGGATGCCGGGAACGGTGCGCACAGGAGCACGCGGCTGCTGCACGATCGAGGACGCCATGGATGCGCGGCGCGCGGCGAATCTCCTCGGGATCCCTTTTTACGTGTGGGACCTGAGTGAACGATTCCGTGAGGATGTCGTCGATGATTTCATCGCCGAGTACGCCGCGGGGCGCACGCCGAACCCGTGTATGCGATGCAACGAGAAGATCAAGTTTGCCGCGCTCCTCGACAAGGCGATCGCGCTCGGTTTCGATACGGTCGCAACCGGCCATTACGCCACGCTCACTGATGGGCCTGGTGGACGGCAATTGCACCGCGCCAGTGCGTGGTCGAAGGATCAGTCGTATGTACTCGGCGTTCTGACCGAGCGGCAGCTTGCACACTGCTATTTCCCGTTGGGCGATACGCCATCGAAGGATCTCGTGCGTGCTGAAGCCGCCGAGCGGGGGCTGCAAGTAGCGCAGAAGCCCGACAGCCATGACATTTGCTTCATTCCCGACGGTGATACACGTGGCTGGCTTTCGGATCACGTGACGCGCACCCCCGGCGAGATTCTTGACGAGGACGGCGCCGTGATCGGCAGCCACGATGGCGCGCACGGGTACACCGTTGGGCAGCGCCGTGGCTTGCAGCTCGGGAAACCCGCTGATGACGGGAAGCCACGTTATGTCCTCTCGATTCGCCCGGTGTCGAACCAGGTGGTCGTCGGGCCCAAAGAACGGCTCGCGATTTCGCGAATCGCTGGAGGGCGATTCAGCTGGGCAGGTGAGCCTGGATTTGATGCGAGCGAGCGCTTCGCGTGCGAAGTGCAAATCCGCGCGCACGCCGAGCCCGTGCCGGCGTTTGCCCGGCTCGAACCGATCCTGGAAGCTGAGCGTACCGAGCAGCATCGCGATGATGCAACGCACGAGATCGTGGTCGATATCAACTTGAAGCTCGCTGAGCCGCTCCTCGGTGTGGCACCGGGCCAGACTGCCGTGCTGTACATCGGTACGCGTGTGCTCGGACAATTCACGATCGACCGCGCGGTGCCGGACGAGTCGGCGACTGCGGGGTCGGCAGCGTCGACAGCCTCGGCGGATCCGCAGGCGCAGGTATCGCAGCCGTAATCCTGCACGGGGGCCTCCGCAGGAGTATCGCCTTCGAGTCGTGTCTCGCCCAGCGCACCGCGATTCCTCTGCGCAGTGTCGGTGGTCGATCCTAGAATTGACGTGTGAACACCTTTTCCGCTGAGTCACCCGCCGAGCTGCCGACAGATTTCGAGGCCGCACGTGAAGAAGTCGCGCGCCTCACCTCCGAGATCGAGCGGCTGCGGCTGTCGTATTATTCCGAAGGCGCGAGCCTGGTCTCGGACGCGGAATACGATGAGCAGTTCCACCGTTTGGAGGCTCTTGAGCGTGCGTTCCCTGAACTCGCAGGGCAGGACAGCCCGACACGCGAGGTGGGCGCCGCGGTTGTATCAGCGGGCTTTCCGGAGCATGAGCACGCAGAGCGTCTCCTCAGCCTCGATAACGTGTTCTCGCTCGAAGAGTTTCGTGAGTGGGCAGAGAAAACGCGCGCCGCGTCCGGGCGTGCGGTGCGCTGGCTCTCCGAGCTGAAGATTGACGGCCTCGCAATTAGCCTCGCCTATCGCAACGGGGTGCTTGAGACCGCCACCACGCGTGGCGATGGCCGAGTCGGAGAAGACATCACAGAGAACGTTGACCTGATCCCGGTGATCCCGCGGACGCTCTCAGGGGAGGGAATTCCTGAGTTTTTCGAGGCGCGTGGTGAAGTCTTTTTGCGTGGCGAAGATTTCGAGTGGCTGAATGAACGGCAGCATGCCCTGCAGGCCGAGTATGTCGCGGAACAGCGGGCGCGCGGCCGCGCAGTAGACGAGATTCCCGTGCGATATCCGGAGTTTGCGAATGCCCGCAACACAGCGGCCGGAAGTCTCAGGCAGCGTTCTGACAAGAAGACGCCGGCAGAGCGAGAGCTGATGCGCGAGCGGCTCGGCCGGCTTTCGCTGTATGTGCACGGGATTGGCGCATGGGCGCATCCCGACTTCGAGAATCAGTCTGATGCGTATCGTCTCCTGGCCGATTGGGGGCTGCCAGTGTCACCGCACTCGCGCGTGTTCGACACGATCGACGAGGTGACCGCATTCATCGAAGATCGTGGTGCACACCGGCACGACGTGGAACACGAGATTGACGGCATTGTCGTCAAGGTGGATGAGCTCGCGTTGCACGCAGAATTGGGCGAGACGAGCCGTGCTCCGCGTTGGGCGATCGCGTACAAGTATCCGCCTGAGGAAGTGCACACGCGGTTGCTGGATATTCGCGTGGGCGTGGGCCGAACCGGCAGGGCAACGCCGTACGCCGTGATGGAGCCGGTGAAGGTCGCCGGATCGACCGTGCGGCAGGCGACGCTGCACAACCAGCAGGTGGTTGCAGCGAAGGGCGTGCTGATCGGCGACACCGTCGTGCTGCGAAAAGCCGGAGACGTTATTCCAGAGGTGCTCGGTGCGGTGCTCGAGTTGCGCGATGGCTCCGAGGTCGAATGGCGTATGCCAGCCGAGTGCCCCGAGTGCGGCACCGCGTTGCGTGCGATGAAAGAGGGCGACATCGACCTGCGCTGCCCGAACGCTCGGGACTGCCCAGCACAGGTGCGTGGGCGGGTGGAACACATCGGATCGCGCGGTGCCCTCGATGTCGAGGTGCTCGGTGAGATTACCGCCGCGGCACTGACACAGCCCGAGGTGCCAGCGACGCCGCCGCTGGAAACCGAGGCCGGACTGTTTGAGTTGACGCTTGAGCAAATCGTGCCGATCGAAGTCATCGTGCGCGACGCGGAGACCGGAGCGCAGAAGATCGATCCCGACACCGGGGCACCCGTGCGGCGCGCGCCGTTCCAGCGGGTCACGATTGAGTACCCGCCCGAGGCTGCTGCATTGGACGCGGCGGAGCGACGGCGGCGTGGCTTCACCAAGAACCATCGAGTAGTGACTCCGTCGAAAGATGCGGAAACCTTCTTACAAGAACTCGACCGTGCCAAGACGAAGCCACTCTGGCGTCTGCTGGTGTCACTGAACATCCGCCATGTCGGCCCCGTGGCGGCACGTGCCCTCGCCGACTGGTTCGGCTCGCTCGACGCAATCCGGGCCGCGACCGCAGACGAGCTCGCCCAGGTGGACGGTGTGGGAAGCACGATCGCCGAGTCGCTCACGGATTGGTTTGCGGTCGATTGGCATCGCGAGATCGTTGAGCGCTGGACTGCTGCTGGGGTGCAGTGGTCGACGCCGGGCCACCCCGGCCCGGGCGCCGCAGTTGCTGAGGGCGGCGTGCTCGCCGGACTGACGATCGTCGCCACAGGGGCGCTTGACGGCTTCACGCGAGACGGCGCGAAGGAAGCGATCATTCAGGCTGGGGGCAAGGCCGCGGCGAGTGTGTCGAAGAAAACAGACTTTGTCGCAGCGGGCCCCGGCGCGGGATCGAAACTCGCGAAGGCTGAAGAACTCGGAATTCCGGTGCTTGATGCCGCTCAGTTTGCGGTGCTGGTGAGCGAGGGGCCCGACGCACTCGGACTCGAGTCGTAGAACGCGCGTGCCGTCCGCTCGTGAAGCGCACCTCGTTCCCGAGTCGCAGCCACGGCGGGGCGTCGACGGTCAGAGTTATCCACAGATGTGCCTGTGGGGTCGGAGCGGTTGTATGAGCTGATTACGCTGGGCTGTGAAACGCGGTCGCTGGGGGACGAGCGCCCGAGCAGAAAGGCCGGTATATGTCAGTTCATGCTGCAACGCCGCAGCGAGCGTCGTGGGCTACGCAAGACCCGCTCCTCCTGGAGTACTACGACACGGAGTGGGGCGAGCCCGTGACCGATGATCGCGGCGTCTACGAACGGCTCTCCCTCGAAGCGTTTCAAACGGGGCTGTCCTGGCTCACTGTGCTGCGTAAACGCGAGGCGTTTCGTGAGGCCTTCGCAGGTTTTGACCCTGAACGGGTGGCCCGCTTCACTGAAAGTGACGTGGCTCGCCTCCTCTCCGACCAGCGCATCATCCGCAACCGCCTCAAGATCCGCGCGACCATCACGAACGCGCAGGCGACGATTCGGATGAGCGAGCGAGAGGGTCCCTCGCTTGCCCGTCTGGTGTGGTCGTACATGCCGGTGCACTCTCCCGCGCCTGTCACGGATGCCCAAGTTCCGTCCACTTCGCGTGAGTCGCGCGAGCTCGCCACAGAACTGCGGGGGCTCGGATTCAGCTTCGTGGGGCCAACCACGGTCTTTGCGCTCATGGCGGCGATTGGGGTCACGGATACGCATCTGGTCAGGAGCCCGCGCCGAGGGTGTTCAGGGCTGTGGAACATCGACGGGACGCGCAGCAACGTGCCCGCCCCATTCGCGTCGACACTCGTGGAGTAGCTGGCCCGCCGGGTCGTGCCCTGAGCCGCGACCGGGGACTGAGCCCAGCGTCGGTCAGACAGCTAGGATAGGGAGGTCTGAGAACCACCCCCGAAGCCATGATGGAGCAGCATGCCTGAAACCTCTGCGGCCGATTCCGCCGCCACGAGCGGTGAGATCACGGCCGAGACCGTGCAGCATCTCGCGGGCCTTGCCCGAATCGCGCTGACCGACCCCGAGATCGACTCGCTCACGACCGAGCTCGGCTCGATCTTGACGAACATTGCAAAGGTGAGCGAGGTTGCGAGCACAGATGTGCCGGCGACGAGCCACCCGATTCCGCTGAACAATGTCACGCGTCGCGACGAGATCACCGATGTGCTGACCCGCGAGGAAGCGCTCGCGAACGCACCTGAGACGACAGACGGAATGTTCCGGGTGTCTTCGATCCTGGGGGAGGAGCAGTAATGAGCGACCTGATTCAGCTGACCGCGGCAGACCTCGCCGCCAAGCTCGCGGCGCGCGAAGTCTCTTCCGTTGAGGCGACGCAGGCGCACCTCGACCGCATCGCGGCTGTGGACGGCGAGCTCCATGCGTTCCTCGCAACAGATGCTGAGGCATCACTCGCCGCCGCCCGCACCATCGACGAGCGTCGTGCGGCGGGTGAACAACTGGGCGAACTCGCGGGCGTCCCGCTCGCGATCAAGGACGTGCTGGTGACGACGGATATGCCGTCGACGTCCGGCTCCAAGATTCTCGAAGGATACCGCTCTCCGTTCGACGCGACCGTGGTTGCGAAAGCCCGCGCCGCAGGTCTCGTGAACATTGGCAAGACAAACATGGACGAGTTCGCGATGGGCTCAGCAACGGAGAACTCCGCGTACGGTCCCACGCACAATCAGTGGGACGCTACGCGAGTGCCGGGTGGCTCAGGTGGTGGCTCCGCAGTCGCAGTTGGCGCATTCGAAGCACCGCTCGCGCTTGGCTCGGATACTGGCGGCTCGATCCGCCAGCCCGCAGCACTCACCGGCACCGTTGGCGTCAAACCGACCTACGGTGGGGTCAGCCGCTACGGTGCTATCGCACTCGCATCGTCACTCGACCAGGTGGGCCCGTGCGCGCGCACTGTGCTCGACACCGCGCTGCTGCATGATGTGGTCGCCGGCCACGATTGGCACGATTCGACGTCGCTCGATGTTTCTTGGCCCTCGATGGCCGCAGCTGCGCGCAGCGGCGTCGATCCGGCCACCCTGCAGGGCCTCCGCGTTGGGGTCGTCAAACAGCTCATGATCGATGGGCTGCAGCCCGGGGTGAAGGCGCGTTTTGACGAGTCGATCGCGCTGTTGCAGGCCCAGGGGGCTGAGATCGTCGAGATTGACGCACCGCACTTTGAGTACGCGGTCGCCGCGTACTACCTGATTCTGCCTGCGGAGGCCTCAAGCAACCTCGCAAAGTACGACTCCGTGCGCTTCGGTCTCCGTGTCACACCGCAGGGTGGCGGAACCGTTGAGGGCGTGATGAGTGAGACCCGCGCGGCGGGCTTTGGCGCAGAGGTGAAGCGCCGCATCATTCTCGGTACCTACGCGCTCTCCGCTGGCTACTACGACGCCTACTACGGGAGCGCCCAGAAAGTGCGCACCCTCATCCAGCGCGATTTCGCTGCGGCGTTTGAGCAGGTCGACGTCATCGCATCCCCGACAGCGCCCACGACCGCGTGGACGCTTGGCACGCACAGCGGCGATCCGATGCAGGATTACTTGAACGACGCCACAACGATTCCCGCAAACCTCGCGGGTCTTCCCGGGATGAGCCTCCCGATCGGCACCGCGAGTGAGGACGGCCTGCCGGTCGGACTGCAGCTCATGGCTCCTGCCTTCGAAGACGCTCGCCTGTACCGTGCAGGCGCAGCCATCGAACAGCTGATTTCCGATCGTGACGGTGCGCCGTTCTGGGCACAGGCCCCCTCCCTTGCAGGTGTTCCGACCCGGAAGGCGGTCGCGTAATGGCGAAGACGAAGATCATGGACTACGCGGAAGCGCTCGAGCGTTTTGAGCCCGTCATCGGGCTTGAGGTGCACGTCGAGCTGAACACCGCGACAAAGATGTTCTCCGCGGCTCCCAACACCTTTGGTGCGGATCCCAACACCAACCTGACGCCTGTCTGCCTTGGACTGCCAGGTGCGTTGCCGGTTGTCAACGAACAGGCCGTGCGATACTCGATCAGCCTGGGCCTCGCGCTCGGCTGCGAGATTGCCGAGGTGTCTGGTTTCGCGCGGAAGAACTACTTCTACCCGGACATGGCGAAGAACTATCAGATCTCGCAGTACGACGACCCCATCGCCTTCGACGGCACCGTGGAGATCGAGCTCGCGAGCGGCCGTGTCGTGCACGTCCCGATTGAGCGCGCGCACATGGAAGAGGACGCGGGCAAGCTCAACCACATCGGTGGCTCCACCGGCCGTATTCAGGGAGCGGAGTACTCGCTTGTTGATTACAACCGGGCCGGAGTTCCCCTGGTGGAGATCGTCACGCGCCCGATCTTCGGCGGCGAGGAAGATACACCGGAGATTGCGTCGGCGTATGTCGCCACGATCCGAGAGCTCGTCACAGCGCTCGGCATTTCAGACGCGCGGATGGAGCGGGGCAACCTGCGCTGCGATGCAAACGTTTCTCTGCGTCCCCGCGGCAACGAAGACGCAGGCATGAGCGTGCTCGGAACGCGCACGGAGACGAAGAACGTGAACTCCCTGCGTTCGATCGAGCGGGCGGTGCGCTTCGAGATCCAGCGCCAGGCGCAGCTGCTCTCCGAGGGCACCGCAATCACGCAGGAGACGCGTCACTGGCACGAGGATACGGGTGAGACCTCTCCGGGCCGGCCCAAGAGCGATGCTGACGACTATCGCTACTTCCCGGAGCCTGATCTCGCCCCGCTCACGCCCTCGCGCGAGCTGGTGGAAGAATTGCGTGCGCAGCTGCCCGAGCACCCGACGCTGCGCCGCCGCCGCTTGATCTCAGAGTGGCAGTTCTCTGCCCTCGAGTTCCAGGATGTGGTGAACGCCGGTCTTGTCGGAGCCATCGAGTCGACAATTGCCGCTGGAGTTTCGGCGCAGGCCGCGCGGAAGTGGTGGACAGGCGAAATCGCTCGCATCGCCAACGAGCGCGGAGCTGTGCCCACCGAGCTGATCACGCCGGAGCAGATCGCCTCCGTCGTCACCCTGGTCGATGACGGCACGCTCAACGACAAGCTCGCGCGCCAGGTTCTGGCCGGGATTATCGACGGTGAGGGCACTGCGAGCGAGATTGTCGCCGCGCGCGGACTCGCAATCGTGTCCGATGATGGCGCGCTAATCGCCGCGGTTGACGCTGCGCTGGCTGAGCAGCCTGATGTGCTCGCAAAGATTCGCGATGGCAAGGTGCAGGCCGCTGGTGCGATCATCGGTTCCGTCATGAAAGCGATGCGCGGTCAGGCGGATGCAGCCCGTGTACGCGAGCTCGTACTGGAGCGTGCGAACGCGTAGTCCAGCAGATCTGGGCCCATGAGGCGCCGGGCGGGGGTCCCCGCTCGGCGCCTCAATCATATGGTGCGCCGGGGCTCCCGTGCGCCTGACGTGGCACACGAGCCATGGTGATGTCCGTGCGGGTCGGGAGCTCGCACTGACACCTCCGCCGCCGCACGCGTGAGGCGACCGTGTGCCCCTCTCGGACGTCGTGCAGAACCCTCACGCGCAGTGCGGCGCGGCGCTGTGCCGTGTACGCCCCGCGCATGGCGCGTGAATCTACGGGGGAGTCGACTCCTCAAGACGCGCCAAGCCTCTGCTGCCCAATTCGACGCGGTGAGCATCGCGAAGGATCTGCGTAGCGCGCGCAACCTCGGCACGCTGCACCGCTGCGGTCCAGCCCAGCTCGGGGGCGACTGCAGCAGCGATCTCGGTCAACGTGGCCTTCGTCAGCCCGCCGACAAATGCAATCGAAGTGCGCCGGAGCAGCAGATCATCGAGATGGAGCACGGCCTCGGTGTGTGCGAGGTAGGCAAGCTCTTCAACGGTGTACCCCGGCGCGGAGGCGAGCTCCTGCGGCGACGGGGGGAGCGCCGTGAGCACCTCGGCGGCCTTGCTTCCATAGCGATCGAGGAGTCGCGAGACGAGCTCGGGGTCGTGGTCTCCGCCGTGCCGTGCCACCCAGATCTTGCGGGAGGCACGATCCTGCGGGAAGCCAGCGCCACCGCCGATCATTGTGGTGCGCGTGCTGACTTTTCTGCGCTTCCCGAGGAGACGCAGCGTCTCATCGCCCAGGTGCTCAGCCAGGGCACGGAACGTCGTCCACTTTCCCCCGACGAGGCTGAGGCTGCGCACCCCTCCGAGCCAGCCATGCTCGATCCGGTAGTCCCGAGAGACGAAGCCCGGCGCGGTGTCGTCGTGCTTCGGGAGCGGCCGAATTCCCGAGAATGAATACACGATGTGTTCGCGGCGCACGGTGATGCTCGGAAAAACGTGCGGGATGAGGTCGAAGAAGTAGTCTACTTCCGCATCAGTGCACACGCTTGGCTCGGCGGGATCCGCGTCGAGGTCGGTCGTGCCGATCATTACTCGGCCCTTGAGTGGGTAGATCAGTACGATCCGGCCGTCCGAGTGCTCGAAGAACATTTCGCGTCCCGCGGTTGCGTCGAGGAGCTCGGGGTGATCGACAACGATGTGAGAACCTTTTGTGCCGCCCATATACTGCGTCGGTCGGCCGAGCGCGGCGTTCGTGTGGTCGGTCCACGGTCCGCTGGTGTTGATCACCACGCGGGCGGTGAACGTGAAATCGTCCCCGCCGTCCTCGTCGTGCAAGACCACACCGCCGTCAGCGAAGCCGGTCGCTGTAACGTAGTTCGCCGCGCGCGCCATCGCAGCTTCGGCGGAGACACCCGGACGGGGCTTCCCCGCTGCGATCCCGTCTGAAAGCACATCGAGGGCCAACCGCTCAGGATCGTGCATTGACGCATCGAAGTAGGTTGCCGTGTATTTGATGCCGGGGTTGAGCCGCGGCAGCGCGCGCAGTGAGCGGTCACGGCCGTGGAACCGGTGTCGCGGCACCCGGCCTCCGCCCCGCGAGAAGGTGTCGTAGATCATCAGGCCGATTTTGATGAGGAGCGCACCGCGCTCCCGTGGCTGCCCGCGACCGTGCGAAACGAGCAACCTGAACGGCGCTGTGAGCACACCGGAGAACGTCTTGAAAATCGGAATTGTGGTCTCGAGCGGCGCGACATAGTGGGGTGCGTTCCGGAGCAAGCGATTGCGCTCCTGCACCGCCTCTTTGACGAGTCGCAGTTCGCCGTTCTCCAAGTACCTCACGCCGCCGTGCACCATATGACTCGAAGCTGACGATGCGCCCGAGACGAAGTCACCGCGGTCAATGAGTGCGACGTCGACGCCCTGCAGCGCGAGTTCCCGGAACGTCGCAATGCCGTTGATTCCACCGCCGATAATCAGGACATCGGCTTGCGGTCTGGCACGGAGTTGCGCGACGGCGGACCGGGGATCGGGGGAGTTTTGCCGTGCCATGAGACCTGCCTTGCTGCCGGAGCGAGTGGGTGCTGCTGCTAACGCTACAAGAAACGTCGGTAGTATGTGGTGCAATAGAGAAATGGTTGAGACGGGACGAGACGTGGCGTCGATGCTGCACGTCGATATGGACTCGTTTTTTGTCTCGGTCGAGTTACTCGATTTTCCCGAGCTGCGTGGCCGACCGGTAGTGGCAGCGCATGACACGCCTCGTTCGGTCGTGTCCGCCGCAAGCTATGAGGCGCGGCGGTACGGCGTACGTTCGGCGATGCCCGTAGCGCGGGCGAAGCAGCTGTGCCCTGAACTCATACTGATTCCACCGACTTTTGAGAAGTATCGGCGGGCGTCGCGTGAGGTCATGGCGATTTTTCACGAGTTCACCCCGCTCGTCGAGCCGTTGAGTATCGATGAAGCTTTCCTCGATGTTGCAGGTTCCCTGAAACTGTTTGGGTCGCCATCTGAGATTGCTCGCGCGATCCGCGCCCGGGTGCGTGAGCGCACGCAGCTTCCGGCATCGGTGGGGCTCGCCGCAACGAAGTTCGTCGCAAAGCTCGCGTCCCAGCGTGCCAAACCGGATGGCATCCTCGAGATTCCCCCGGCGCGCACCGTGGAGTTCCTGCACACCCTCCCCATCGAGGCGATGTGGGGTGTGGGCCAAGCCACTGCTCGCACGCTGAAGTCGCGCGCCATCCATACGGTCGCGGAGCTCGCGCGCGAGCCGCTGCCCTCGCTCACGAGACTCGTCGGTGCAGCGAGTGCGCAGCGGCTGCATGCCCTCGCAAACGGACGTGATGCGCGCGTCGTCGAGACCACCAGAGTCGAGAAGAGTATCGGCCACGAGGAAACGTTTGCCCGCGACATCGTTGACAGCGAATTCCTCGAGCGCGAGCTGCTTCGGCTCGCCACACGCACCGGGGAGCGGCTCCGCGATGCGGACCTTGAGGCGCGCACTATCGCGATCAAAGTGCGGTGGGAGAGCTTTGAGACCATTTCGCGCTCACGTACGCTTCACGAAGCCACGAACTCAACGCAGCGGATCTACCAGACCGCGCGTGAGCTATTCCTCGGGCTGGGAGCAGCTGGGCGCCCGGTACGCCTGATCGGAGTGCGGGCAGAGCAGCTTGCGCCTGCGGGCAGCGATCCTGCAGGGCTCTGGAGCGACGACGAAGACTGGCGCGCGGTTGACCAGGCAGTCGACGAAGTGCGTGGTCGGTTCGGAGCAGCCGGCGTGACCTCCGCGAGCCTGCTCGCGGGCCGCCGTGATGTTGTCGATCCGCGCTCTCTGCAGCCACCAACGTAACTGATTAAGCCGCACCGTTCGTGGGGGAGTCTTCTTCGGACACCGGTTCGTCGGGGCTCGACATGATGGTCAGCACAGACTCCAGAATCGCGGCGAGCCAATCGAACACGAGCACCGTGCCGCGGGTATCGTCCTGTTCGAGTAGACGCTCACGATCTTCGCTCGTGTCGAGTCCGATCCGGGCTGCAATTGCGAGTCGGAGCGCGGTGATCGTGCGGACCCAGGCCGGAAGCGTCGCCGCGGAGATGTCCACCGTGACCGGGTCTGACGTCGTCGGATGCGCGTCCCCGAGGCCCAGCAACGACGTCACGTGGATCGCGTCCTGGAGTTTGCGATTGAGGAGTCCCTGCTCGGTCACACGCCGGAACGAAGACGAGGCCTCGTCCGCGTCGTAGGCATCGGGGAACAACCTGGCGAGGGCGGGATCCTCTGGTAACTCCTCCGAGCCGCCCACTTCGAGACTCGCGAAGAGGGGATCTGGATCGAGTGCGGTGCCGCTGTGGCTCTGGAGCAGCTGGGTGAGCTGGGTGATGAGCTGGTCGAGCATGGCGGCCTCGTCGTACTCGAAGAGGATCCGGAGCCCACCGGGGCGGGGGAGGAGTTTCACGCGACACCAGCCTTGCGCACCGTGGCCCACAATCCGTAACTGTGCAGTGCTTCGACGTGCATTTCCATCGCCTCTCTGCCGCCTTCGGCAACCACGGCACTGCCGCGATGGTGCACTCGCAGCATCAGTTCCTCCGCGTGTGAGCGCTCAAACCCAAAGTGGGTTTGGAACACGTATGAGACATATGACATGAGGTTCACCGGATCATCCCAAACCACCGCTTGCCAGCCATGATCTGGTGAGCGTTGCGCAGCTTCAACTCGGCCGATCTCTGTGTCGGTCATCATCGTCACCCCCACCCGAGCTCGTGAATGCGTTCTTCTGAGATGCCGTAGAAGTGGGCGATCTCGTGAATCAGAGTGACGCGGATCTCGTGCACAAGCTCAGCGTGATCTTCGCAGTGAGCGAGGAGATTCGACCGGAACAGAATGATGCGGTCAGGCTCCTCGCCGTAGCCGTAGACGTTGCGCTCGGCCAGCGAAAAGCCCTCGTAGACGCCGAGAATGTCACTGCCGTCCTCGGGATGATCTTCCACGAGGAAAATGACGTTGTCGAGTTGCTCGAGCATGTCATTGTGCAGCGAATCGAGGCCGTCGGCTACGAGGGCTTCGAACTCTTCGTGCGGCATATCGAGCATGCTTTCACCCTACACAGTAGCGAGGAACCGCGGGTGTGCAGCTTCTGAGTGGGGCGGCACACCCGGGGTGACATGCCAGTTCGCACCTCGCCGCGAAGATGGGTTATGATCGTCAAGTTGCCTCGTTCGCCTCGGCGGATGTGGTCGCATGGTGGCTATAGCTCAGTTGGTAGAGCACCGGCTTGTGGTGCCGGTGGTCGCGGGTTCAAGTCCCGTTAGCCACCCCAAGGAAAATCCCCCGCGTTCACGCGGGGGATTTTTGTATTCTGGGTGCGGCTCTCTGCGCCAGCGGCGCACCCGGGCCGGGGCGGGAACCCGATTACACTGGTTTCCTGCGACGGGCGATATCGGAGAGCGTGTAGCTCGCGAGTGGGTTGTGGCCCAGTTTCTGTCTGGCTGCGGCGACGAGGAGTCCGCGGATGTGAGCCGTTTTCCCGGCGCGAACGATGCGAGTGCGCAGCGCATACGCGTCCGTGTACACGATGCGCGGCGCCCACACCGGGGAGCGGCGACGATTTGCGACACCAGCCGTCAGGTGGAGAAACGCCTGTGCGCTGCCGATGGCGGAGGCGGCGTCCACGCCGATCGAGATTGAGGGCAAGGACGCGGGATCGGCCCCGTCCTCGCCTTGCACAGACTGGAGCGAGCGCAGATCCGTATAGGACGGGATATACGGCAGACAGCGTGCGAAGTCGACGCCCGCATCGGCGATTTCATCGAGTGGCATGCCGGGGGCAAAGCCCATGAAGCGCTCAAAGGTCCACGCGGAGGCTGGGGCAAACGAGGTGGCTTGGGCCGCGAAGCCAACATTCATGACGAGGAGATCGGGGATACCCAGCAGCCGCGCGCGGCGAGCGATCAGCGATCCGATTTCAGGCTTCGTCAGTTCAGACTCGTCGAGCACCAGCGAGGCGCCGTGCATGAATGCTTCGACGTTCTCCGGCGTGACTCCGTCAAGGAATACGTCGACGTCAGCCTCGGGGTTGATATCGAGTACCCGCTCCCGAAACACCTCGGCTTTGCGGCGATCGAACGTCGAGTGCACGGCGCCCTCGACGCGGTTGACGTTCTCGGGTTCAAAGACTTCTGGATCAGCCACGCTGAAGCTGGCAACCCCCATGCGCGCAAGCTTCAACCCCAATTGGAAGCCATCCCCGCCCACTCCCGCAATCGCGACGCGTGCCCGCATCAGAGCGCGCTGTTCGTCCTCGCTCCAGAAGCCGTAGTTGCGCGAGAATTCGAGGGCGCTGACATCGCGCGCCACTACGCGGCCTGCATGGCGCGCGCGCCCTTGGCTGCCCGGCCGATGTAGCAGAGCGCG